>JAGBVS010000143.1 GCA_017630195.1 Bacteroidales bacterium
CTGTTGAAAATGTTGAAATTGTTGAATTATATGTGTCATGCAGAAATTTTATATTTGCCTGCAGGCAAATTTTTTTGTATAATAAAATATGGCTCCGAGCTCTCCGGAACCAAAAAAATTGGCAGCTCCTAGGAGCTGCCAGGGAATTTATTTTGAATAAGTAACAGATTCAGATTTTCTTGGATCGTCATATTCAAACTCGTTGTTAGGAATTAATGATTTTTTGCGTTTGCCTTTCGGGATCGTCAAGGAGCCGGTGCGCTCAATCTCTCGAAGCAGATTCAATGTAGCATCTTTGAAGTACTCTGCAGCTGCTTCGGAATCGCATCCAGCAGTTGCAAGATCAACAGTTGCATCATTTTTATAACCTATGTAGCATTTTTTTTTCATGAACAGCATATAATCATAAACGCCGTCAACGTTCCAGCTACCAAGATTTGAATTTTTAAATCCTGCATCTGTGTTGATCTGCTTATTAATTTTTTCGAGTTCTGCGTGTCGCTGCATCAGAGCAGCAAGATTATTTGAATCAGCACCAAACTGAAATTTTACGCTGTCGCTGTCCATATATAGTGGTATAAATCCGTTCCAGTCATGAATTAATCTATATCTTGTATATGAGCAGCAAGTCAGGCTCTGCGCAATATTGATAGTTTCATTTGTGATTGCTTTCCGTGCTTCATCGTCGGTTTGGAAGTTACGAAGCTGCAAGCCCTTGCCGTAAGTCAGTTCCGTGTACAATTTTGTAATATCTCTTTCAATGCTTCCGGGCTCTTGATCTTCTTTCTGCTGGTAGAGTTCCATTTTACTTTGTCTGAATTTTTCCGGAAGATAGTCGGACGGTTGTTTGCTGTACATTAATACAATTTTTGCATCCGGGCACATCAGGAGCAGATTGTATAGCATTTCAGAAAATAACAGTTCAGTATAGTGTCCGTAATATTCATCGTAAAAGTATTTATCCCATTGCAGAAAACCTATCACCTGATCCTGATTGACATATTTCAAAGTAGTTTCTGGATGATTTTTAAAGTTTCGTCGGAATGGCTTGAGCATATGCAGATAATATTTTACAGTGGGATCATCACCGGCATAACATGGATCAATAGCCAAGTAGTACCATTGACCTTTTTCCTCGAAGCGGTCGAGCTTTGCCATTATATCAAATGCGACGTGATACGGCGTGTTTTTTTCATGGTGTCCGAAAACGTCAACTATATCTTCTTGTGGATCAATGTCAATGACGGTAAGATCAAAAGGAAAAATTGGTTCGTTTATCATTACAGATAGATAGGCAGTTTTGATATCAAATGAAATTACGTTAGGTATCACTTTAAAAGCATTATCAGGATCAAATTGCAATAAGCCTGACATATTAGCGCATTGCAGCAAGTTGTAGTTGCGTACAACTTGCCCTTCCCATTGCGTGCGCTTCATTGCTTTGAATGAAAATAACCTGGGTAAATAGAAACTACCGTCTTTTTTCCTGGATTCACGAACAACCTGACCTTCCATTTTTTCAATGTTACGTCCGATTGTTTGTCCGAGATGATGAAGATCCTGACCGGATATATTGCAATTGAATTCTATCACCTTTTTGATCTTGTAAACGCCTTCCGCTTTTACTTGATCAATTTTATTGCAGGCTAGTGAATTGATATTGCAGATAATAAAGGGTAATTCACGGCAAACAGCTTTAAATAGCTGCCCCTTTGTGTGTTTGCCTGCTTTTGCAAATATAAATTCAGCGTTTTCACGGTCGAGTTGCAGGAGCTTCGACGCACGCAGCATTGAGTTAGTAAAAACATAGGTTTTATAATCAAACTGTTTGTTTTTTTCACTGAGTTTTTTGTGCTTCTCGGTCAGAGCTTGACGGAGTTCTGACATATATTTTTCTGCATCATGTACATTACCCTTGTAAAGTTCATCATTTACAAGCAGTTCAACGTCATAATCATCAAAGTATAAGTATACTTTATCACGGCTGATATAATACTTTTTTTCAATTTCGCTTGTCTTGTCACGGTATAAACGATCTGCAGCACTTTCTAATTTCATATCTTATGCGCCCACCTTTCTACAGCTTGCCAGTACTCCGACGTGTATGGTTCGGGTATTGGCTGCTTGTTATTTTTCATATCTTCCTCGAATTTCTCAAACATCTGCAGAGTGTCCAGGAATTCATAATAGAATTCACGGGATCCTTTTTTGTGTTTGCCTGAATAGTTGTCAAGGAAGAATTGATAGTCCTGCGGATTTTCTTCAATGTCATCTATAGCTTGCCATATTTCCTTGCTATCATCAAAATCATCGGTATCAAGTAATCCGTCATCACACATTTTTTTAATATAGTCATGAGCAACAGAGCCTTTATAATAGATATTATTGCGTTTCTGCTTCGGAGCTCTCGGAGTGCTGGTAATATCAGGATGTTTTTTACGTGGCTTTGCTTCTTCCGTTGTTGCGGAAAATGGTTTGAATTCCCTGCCGATCTTGCCGGATTTCTGCAGGGATTCTAATTTTTTATTGAATTTTTCTGCACGCTGCATAAAACGCTGCTGATCGGCAGCGTTTTCTACTTTTCGTGCTGCTGCTCTGATTGTCTCAAATTCAGTTTTTATTTTTTTCTCGGTTGCTGCTTTCGATGCTGCTTGCAGGCTTGCGTGCTGGTGTGCTTCCAAGTGATGCAATTCACGGATAATATCTGCTTTTTTAGCAGTTTTCGGAAGTGCAGCACCTTTCAAGCCTGCTTGTTTTTTCCATTTTCTGTAAAATTCATAGACTTCCTTTGTTGATGATTTTTTTGTATCGATGCTGCGTAAAATACGTTTGTTTTTTGCACGCTGGGTAAATTCAGCCATTTATATCACCGTCCATTCTTGCACCGCAGTTAGGGCAATATTCAAATTCGCAGTCTTTCATCAACGTAAATGTGTATACATAATCATCACAGTTCGTGCAAGTATAACAGTCAGCATATCCCCTATTATCTTTATTATCGGCTATCCACCGCCCATGCTTTATAGGCTGTACGTCTGCGGCTTTTGCCGCTGATATATCCTGTATTGCATTTATCAATGCTCTGCGCTGTCCACGGTCGAACAGCATATGATCTTCACTTAACGAATGCAAATAGCCGTTGAGATAATCTAAAACTTTCTGCTTGCTTATATACTCAGCCATTTAGTCGTCACTCCCTTCAAAATATTCCATGAATTTTATGCAGCGTCTTACAATTTCAAGTTTTTCATGCAAATATTTTTTATGAATGTAAGGAGCTGCAGCAACAAGACCTTCAAGCGCATAAATAGCAGTTTGTGCATCATCCTTTATGCGTGCTGCATCTTCCTGCGTGATCTGCAGCTGTTTTTTGCGTTCTTTCTCCTTTTCAAGCTTATAACACGACGGGCACATACATTTGCCATTTAACCATATCATATTATCATACTCAGTGATTGCACCGCAATATTTACAAATTGTTTCCTCATCGCATGGTATTTCAAAAAATGGAATATAAGCCATAAATACATCACCTTTCAATCATCAAGCGCAGCGTAATCAGTTGCATCATCATCGAGCATTTCGTAACAATTATCACAACACATACTACCGTTGATCTCGTTCATAGCACCGAAAATAACAGTGTTTCCGCAGATCGGACAGCAAACCGGCTGAACATAGACATTATCAGGATCATCACCAGGCTGTATAGCTGCTTCGTATTTTAGCAGCTGCTGCATCATTGTTACAAGATATTTTGGTGGCTTGCGCTGCCCCTGTTCCCAGTTTTTAATAGTACTTACCGGAATACCAAATTTTTTAGAAAATTCAGCCTGTGATAATCCGGTTGTAATTCTCAGTTCCTTAATCTCCATTGTGTTCTCCTTTCAGTTTGAAAAACATTACATATGTTGTATCGTTATCATCATCATAGTGAGCTTCGCAGCTCATATCTGACGGGAAGTCATACCAATCAGACAGAGCAACAACAGCTTTTTTCGTTGTCCATTTGCCTTGCAGCTTTATAGCGTGCAATTCTTTTAAAATCATGTCATCAATGCTCATTTCCTTCACTTCCTTTCAGTGCTTCGTAAAAATCTTTCAGGATTTTTTTACATTCGTCAATGTCTTCCGTTGGTGCATCTAACTGAATAGGTGATTTGCTTCCGGAAACTTCACAGACCGGCGTGCATTTTTCAGTTAATGCGTTAAATTGAACATATGCACAACTTACAGAATTTTTATTGAAAATTCGATCATTGAAATAGATAAAATCGCTCATTTTCTCACCTCCTTCATATAGCCCTCAGAAATGCGTTTTAAGGGCTATATGAAAGAGGGAGTATAATTATACTCCCTGCTACTTTCAGTGCCAATTTTTAGGCATTAAAGACGGTTCACAGTAGGTGTGTACTGTTATGCCGTACTTTTTTACTTTTTTGCATTTGTGTGTCTTGATAAAATCAAGAATTTCATTTGTGTATTTCAGCGGTTTGTAGTTGCATCCGTCCGGATCAGCTGGTATTACTTCGTTGTAAATCTCAGACCACGGGTTATTATCTTCCTTGCGCCAGTATGCATAATACCTGTAAACTCCTTTGATGCAGTCAAAATCAACTTTGAATAATGTCATATGCTCTCCTTTACCCGTTCCGGGCGTCTTATGTTTATTTTTTTCTCAGATATCGTTCTGAGCTGACGGTATGTTTTTTTCGGCTATCTCTGCCGGTAGCTATATTTTTTCAGCTAACTACTTACTGCGTGGCTATTATGACGGTTTTAGCGCACTGTATATCCGGGTTATTCGTTTTCCTTCTATATACATTATAGCACTCAGCGAGTTATATGTCAATGCGTTATACCAAAAAAAAAAAAAATAACCTGTTTTCTACATTATGCACTATAAACAGCATATTTTATAGTGAATAATGCAAATAAAAAAGAGACTCTTTTTGAGTCTCCTTTTTTTATATATATATTCCGCCAGCGCATAAACTGCGGATCATATCTTTTTCTGCTGCAGTTGCTGCAAAATTCAATTCCAAATTAGTTGCTTCGAGATATCCAGTGTTTTCATATGCTGATAGTATAGTAGCATCACATACTGCAGCACCGACGCTGTGAAGATATGATGATTCATTATATGACGGATCAATGACGGGACTATATATTGTAATTCGTGGCGTAAGTTCCAATTGCATTGCATTACAACCACTTGACGCTCCAATCATTTTAAACGGAATTTCTGTATGCTGCACATTCCAATCTAATACAGATATATCATGGATATTATCTACAACACCGGCTGCAGCGTTCAGAGCTCCGAAGAAGTCGTTATTTTTTACGGAAGATACGAAGGAGCCAGCAGCGTTTACACCTGATATGATACCGTTATATTTTGCGCTTTTTAGATTCTCGTTGGCGTTATACAGCTGACCGGTCAGCGTGGCTGTCTGCACACCTGACAGCGGTATATCTACACTACAATTTCCGCTTGCACTATCAATTACGACGTGGCTGTTATTATCAGACGTTGGAGCCAGCACCCAGGCTGTACACGTTCCTGTTGTATAATCGATGCTATACTTGATTTCTATGCGTTTACCAACTACAGCTTGCGGATCAAGCTGCAGCGTACCGCAAAATGGAAGCGTGATAATGATTTGTAACAAGAAGTCACGAAAATCATTAAAGAATCGTGGAACATCGAAGGAGCCACAAGATAATATGGTTGAATCGCTTGTAAACGGCTTGGCAGCTGCAGACATTACAACCTTTCCAAGATGTATATTGGTTGTGGATCCTTGCGACATATCAGCCAGCGCAAACCGCTTCACGGATACAACTGCATCAAGCGGATTATTCGTTAAGAAATTGGTAAGTGTTTGATTTTGTATCAGTTCATCAGGATCAGATGTATCTATGATATTCCATAGATCATCAGAAAAAGCCTGCATTGCAGTATCATCAAGCACATATCTTTTTAAGCCACCGTCAGCCAGATTCACCGCATTGAAGGTTGTTGGAACAGAAGGCGGTAATACAATAGGCGGATCGGAAGGATCATAGTCAATGTCATGAGCATCCTGCATCGTCCATTGTAATTCATTTCTATTATCGATTCCGCTGCTATAGTCTCCATTTCCTATGCCATTTTCCAATTTACCCAGCATGATTGCAGGGTCGTCAAGTTTTTTTGTTTGTGCATCATTTAAATTATCAGCAAAAAATAATCCAAAACCAGCAACAATTTTTCTGACACTCTCCCTGATTTGTGTTGTGCTTAGCTCGTCAGCAGCACAGTAAAATCTCGAATTGCTTGTAATTTCTCCGTCCTGATTCAGTGCATAAATTTTCGTAAAATCCAAGTCAAAACCGCTTGCAATTGGTACGCACCATGTTGTGCTTGTAGTCCAATTAGTAACTAAATTTTTATTGTACAATGCGCCTGCTACAGCATTACCAATTATTGGCTTAAAAATATCGTCAAGCTCAACACCGTCTTGAATAAAACCATTACCATATGATAATGGATCAAGCACAACACCGGCACAAAGTGATGCATTAAATAATCTTGACGGTGAACCGGTACCCGTTTCAGGATCATATGTAGTACTATCATCAGCACATATAGAAACGAAAATTCTAGTGATTTTATTGTATTCTGCTTTTTGATTAAGCAGATAGTCGGTCAGTTCAAACTGTCTACCATACGAAAAATCATTTCTGTATGCTTCGACATATGGAACTAAAACACAACGCTTTATTGGAATTTGCGTAAAAGGTGAAAAATTGACCCATGCTGTATAGCTGCTGCTATACTCTGCGCCATTAGTATATCTATTGTATCGGGCTTTTGCTGCTGCAACTTCTTCACCCTCAACAACAATATTTCCTGTTCCTTGAACATCAGGTTCATAAGCTGGAAAACCACCAGAAGCTCCAAGCGCATAATTGGTAATTAAACGTTCATCCTGATTTAGTACAGATAAAATTAAAGGATTGCTGCTATCTTTATCACCATACCAATACTGGATATTTGATAATGGCATTTTATCACCAAGTGCAGCATAGCTTAAACTTTTATCCCATGGCGTGCCAAGTGGTAATTTATTTGCGGTATATGCTTTTTCTATACTTGTCTGATTATCACCAAAATTCGCATATTTTATACGATTTTCTGCCGGTATAGATTCATTATACTCAAATGTATCAATCCATGATGATTTAATACCATATACCAATGTATTTATTTCAGCCATTTAATCACCTCTTACACGGAAGAAGATCCGACGACGGTTAATAGATAATTCCAACCGTCAGCTGCTGAAAATGGAGTGTCAGGAAATAGCCACGAATGAACATCCATTTTTGAGATCAGCGGTAATTTATTATCGTACATCAATTTACTGCGTGGCTGCTGCGTCCTCAGAACTACGCCGGAACAATTAATAATGTTGCTTGCATATGTTTTCAGAACATCTATATTACAGCTAATACTCATTTTTCCGCCGGTTAATAGCTCGATATTAGAAATGAAATAGTATCTATTTCCCATATCTGCGCAAAAAATATGCGTAGCTGTAAAATATAAATTATTAGATGCTACTATAAAATCAGGTGATAACAAATTGATTGTATCAGCTGTATTGTTTACAGTTGCAGTAACTGCAGCATCATTTGCACCTATATTTTGCATAGCTTTATTTAGCTTTCTTGGGTCGTCTGATGTCTTATAAAATGTGATAGTCATTATATCACCTCACTATTCTATTTGCTTCTTTGATAAATCCGTGGTAAATATCAGCCGTGGTATTATCACTGTAGTATATTTGATTAGTTTGCGCTATTCGATTTATTAGCTCTGCATATGGATGCCCCGTACGCACTCCTACAATCGCATAGCGATCCGGAACAGCGTTCAGTATAAAATAATACTCTCCTTTTTTCGGGGCTCTTGACGGGCTCCATACGATGAAATAAACGCCAGTCTCATTATAGCGCATTATCTGCCCTCTGATCCACGATTCACCGTAATATAAAAAAACTTCCTTTTTTAGTACACTGTCTTTATATACTCCGCTTGGCAAATGACAACTATCATCAAGCTCCCAGAATCCTTCTGTAATCGCTTTTGATTTGCTTTTGCTGTTTGGAAATGCAAAAAAGGTTTCAAAAACTTTGCTTTTCTCAGCTTCTGCAGCGTTCAGATTGCCGATGTACTCAAAAATAGTTGTCATATCGGTATCAGGATATTTAATTTCATACCGTTTACCGGGTGTCTCAATCATTTTTTTATCGATGCCTAATTCTCGAAAATACGGGCACCAACGGGAAAGAGGATTTGCTAACATCCATATTTTAGTATCTTGATCCGTGCGCTGACGTACCAGGGAAGAAATGATATTTTTAAATTTTTGGAATTCATCCGGAAGATAGTTCACGCCGGTTATCACTTCATCAAAAATGATATTTTTAAATCCGCCATATGCTGCTCCGATATCCTGACCTTTGGATCTCTCCCAGGTATTAATTGCTAATGCTACTCCGCAGGGCTTAGGATTGCGTTCAACACGTTCATATTTCTTTGTGTCTTTGTTGGTTTCCCATTTTTCATAGTAGAAAAATCCATGCCAAAAAGATATCTTATTGTATTTATCGTTTGTAATTTCTGCTATATCCTGCGCTCCGAAAAGCTCTTGCAGATTTTTAGTTTTAATATCTTCATCGTGTCGCCGGATATATGCGAACATTCCAAGATCATTATAATTATCTTTCGTACTCTGCCTTACAACGCTGTATGTTTTTCCGGTAGCTCTTGCAGATAGAATGAAATAATATCTTGCGTCCGGCTTTTCCGCTAACAGCTCAGCAGCATCCCAAAATTTAAAAGCCATTAATCCCACGCTCCGGAAGAATAATCATGACCGGTGTTTGTGTACCAATCGATTATATTGTATGGTTCGTACGGTAATTTTTTATTTCCACTATTAATCATGATATTTTTTATTTCAGCGTAATAACTTTCAGACGGGGTGTAACCAACAGCACTATAGAATCTGATTTCATCTATATATTGATTATTGGTATTGACAACAATTGATCTTCTTAGTGCAGCAGCGGGTACACTAACATTTACGACGATACTACCAGAATTATATAAAATAATAGAATTATCTCCGGTATTGTCAGAAATAAAATCAAATGAAATTGCATATAAACCAGGATTAAGTGACTGCTGAACAGTTATATAACGTTGCCCAACTGCAATAGATAGATCAGTTTTATTATATAAATTCAATGAATTCCTATAAATTTTTCCGCCATCCGTCCAAGCTCCATTAGTATAAAGATGTACGCCCATAATATCACCAACCTATACCGGCAGATCCTTCCGGAATGTCACCAGTTGGAGCCGAACTTGCAACATAAACACGGATTCCATTAACTATTATGTATCCACCCGGATATACTTTCACGTAATCCGTCATATCTGCTTTCGGCTGATATGTGCTTGCTGCATCAGACTTTGATAAATATGTAGTAGCTGCGTCTGTCTGCGTTTCAAATTTTGCATCGGCTTCTGCTTTTGTGTAGCTGTCAGTTCCGCCACCGCCAGCCTGTGCTTTATTCATGATATCTTGCACGGTTGACTGTTTCTGTTTTACTATAGGTTTCATAATAAAATCACTCCTTTTTTTGCAATAAAACCGTATCACGTTTTATATGATACGGTTTTATCACGGGTAAAATTATGGTTTACGTTGTTTTGATGTATGCGTGGTTTGCGTACTTAGTCCAGCTATATCCGGTTTCTATTGTCTTATCGTCTGCAGTTAACTGTCTATACTGTTCTGTTGTCGTATCCCATACATAGTACGGGCTGCTTGCTATAGCATAATTGGTATCCCAGTCAGACGGAGCTGCAGCAGGAAATGCACCGGTAACTGTAGTATCTGATATATAAAATACCAAGCAATTCTCTTCGAGATCGTTGAGATATAATCCATCCCATTTATAGAAATACGTGGTGTACTCGGCTCTTGGATTATACATTGATGTAACACGGTCATTTTCACAGCATACAACTGCAGCTTCCTCGTCGAATAATGTGCAGATTACGCCGTCAATAGCTCCGGTAACAGTTACTTCATCGTTATTGATGAATGTACCGTTTATTGTGCTGCGTTCTGCCAGGGTTCCACCAGTACTTGATCCCTGCCAATATGTTACTTCGCTATATCCTTCTATTTTATCATATTCATTATGAAATGCGTCACTATACAGATATACCTCTGCATCTTTTACATACTCAGCCAGGAAAACAGCTTTAAGACGGTCAGCCGGTGTGTATGTTACATAATTGCCTTCGTTATACAATGTACTTGCTTCTGCAAGATACTTCTTGTAAAGTGAAATAGTTTTATTTGCAAATCTTATGAATTCCGGTGTTGTCCATGCATCAGCTGCTGCGATTGGTGTTACTCCGGCAGCCAGTGTTGCATTGTAGAGCGGTAGCAGATTGATAGCTTTACCGGTTGCAACTTTATTTCCCATAAGGTTACGCATAGTAGCCATTATCAATGCGTCAGTGCATAATGTCCTCTTGGTTCTTATACGGTTTTCTATCATCGATATAAAACGGTTCATTTCACTTTCACTTCTAAACGCTTCTTTAAGCTGCTCACGTGCAATTGTCAGTCTTACCTCATATGTTACACGTTTATTATAAAATTTTGCATTTGCGGTTGGCTTGCTTAATACAAATGGATCTAATCTACTTGGTATTATCGGATTCCCTTCTCCGTCCTGGTCGTTAGATAATCCGGTACCGTTTGCAATGTCTCCTAATTGCCAGGTGCTATTACTTGTTGCGTCCATTAATTCAGTACGAACTTTCATCATAATTGAACCGTATTCCCAGCTGTTTTTAAGAAGATTAGGAGCTTGTGATACATATACACGGTCAACGAATATTACTTTTCCGACACGATCAATGATACCTTTGATATAATTGTCAAAATTAGCTCCGTTTGCGTCGCTTGTAAAATCCAGTACCGTTTTGCCAGCGTCAACGATATTGCTGAGATCCTCTGCAAATGTTGTATCAGCTCCAACCATTGCAGCGTTAAGATCATTTAAAATTGTTGCTATCTGATTAACTAACATATTATCATTCCTTTCAATATATACCTACAACGATTTCACGTTCAAGATCTTTAAAAAATTCATCCAGGATATTGAACTTTACAACTTTTCGTTGTGAATCAATTAATTCGGTACTTTTGGTTACACCAATATTTCCTTTTCTTATCCTTTTCTCTGCGTAGTATCGCTCAGCTCCGCCGAGTGCAACACCAAACGCTGAATCAGCTGCAGCCACACTAAAAATTCCGCTTGGTTCATATTTTCCAGTATCAGGATTGAATGTATAGTGATTTGCAGGCTTATTATATATATTAGTCGTTTCGCTATATTCTTCATATGTCTGTTTTGACGTTATAGCAGATTGTTCTGTTTTATCGTTCACATAGTCAGCAGATTCACCTGTGTTTTCATCATAGGGATTAGTATAATTCGTGATTGTTGATGGTCCGATATCATCATTATTATCTAATGTACCACTTGTATTAATAATAGTTCCGTCAGGCGTTCTGTCACTGCTGCTATCTCCGATAGCTTCCATATTGCTATATAATTCATTTGCATCAACGTTATACAATGGATTATATGTATAGCCCATTGTTTCAATCAGCTTTCTATACTTGTATATATTAGCGTTGTAGATTGCTTCAATGCGGTTTTTTATATTTGTACAATCTTCTCCGCTGTTGAAATTGTATGCAAAATAGTTTAAACCGTATTTTGTCACAAAATAATTTGTGATTTCACGCATATCAGCCCCGACATTGTAATAATTCCATGTTTCCGTTGCTGCTTCTGTTGCATTTTCCGGATTTTTTCGAATAGCAACATAAATCGTACTGAAAATATTTGGTACACCAATTGCAGCAGTGAATAAATTGCTTAAATCGTAATTAGGGTAATTATTGTACCAATCTTCAATTAATGTCAGATGCTGTACTTTCTTCCGCAGATTCTTGCTGCTGTACATCTTTCTCACCTTCTTCCGGATCCGTATCATTGATAATGTCAATGATATCTTTTACAACTTCCTCTTGCTGCTCAATTGCTTCTGTTACATCTTCTGCAGGCTGTTCAGCTCCTGCAGCGTCCTCTGTACTCTCTGCAGGCTGCTCTACTCCTGCAGCATCCTCTGCACTCTCTGCAGGCTGCTCAGCTCCTGCAGCGTCCTCTGTACTCTCTGCAGGCTGCTCAGCTCCTGCAGCGTCCTCTGTACTCTTTGCAGGCTGCTCAGCTCCTGCAGCGTCCTCAGTGCCCTCTGCAGGCTGCTCTGCTCCTGCTGGTAATTGCTCCATTAGTTCATGCAGCAGTACCGGATTCAATTCTACTTGGAATTGTGTTCCATACAATTTATTGACTTTCTGCAATCCTTCCTGCCAGCTCGATAAAATTTCCAGGATTGATACTTGTAAAAAATCATCCTGACTTTCAATTTCATCCCGGATCAGCCGTTCACGTTTCATAACGCTGTTGCTTTTTATTCCGATGCTCTGAAAAAAATTTGCAATGATGTAATTGTGAAGCTCAACCAATTCTGTAATATTCGTACCGGTTGCAGATGTATTCACGGGATTAACTTGTATTTTTTCAATCAGATCACTTTTCAGAATTTGATATGGTTTACCTGCATACTGTTTTCTTAAGGTTTCTTCACCGGCTATTGCCTGCGCCTCTGAATCAGCAGTAAAAAAAGTAGTGATTCTGCTGTTGATTTGTGCACAATTTATTGAGATTATATTATCTGATAGTAGTGTTGCAGTCTGAGAAATCAAATCATATAATCCACCGGAAAAAATTTCCGCTTGCCCGGTGCAACTAAAAATATCAATTTTAGTATTATATATCACTATTCCGTTAGTATCAATTTTTACTTCCTTGCTGCCCAGCACAGGATTAGCAATAATGAAAATACTTGGTAAGTAATATTCGTTTGGGGCTCCGCCACGGTTGCCGATGCAGGCATATAATTTATTACTGAAATCAGTTATGCATATCTGACCGTCAAGGATCAGATTCATTTTAAAATAGTTCCAATCAATACTTGCTGTCTGCTCTGACGGTGTAGCGTCCTTGATAATAAAACAACTCATGATTTTATTTGTCAACCATTTAAAATAAAAATCATAATTAGCTCGGAAATCACAAACGCCACCACGCCCGGCTTTTTCTTGCCAGTTCATCTGATCACCTCCCGGCAGGAATAAAAAAATGTATACTCTATTTAATTATACCAAATGTTTACTAAAATGTCAAGTGTTGATTTTGCAACACAATGTCAAACAAATAAACATAATGTCGCAAAGTCAACACAGTGTTGAGTTCACGACAAAGTGTGGTGAAG
>JAGBVS010000144.1 GCA_017630195.1 Bacteroidales bacterium
CAAAAGACAAAAGACAAAAGACAAAAGACATAAGACAAAAGACTTATTAAATAAAAATCATCTATACTTGTAAATAAATAATTCATTATGAAAAAACTCTTTGTAATAATATCGGCACTATTTTTTATGCTTCCTTTATTTTGCTGCAACCACAAGCAAGAACATTCTGAAGCATATTTAAAAGCTCTGAGTTATTATGAAGAAGGCATCAATTTAACATCAGACACTCCATTAAAAAACGACAGTCTATTAAAAGCACTTCCAAAATTTATTGAAGCCGCAAGATTGTTGGAACAGCTTCCCGAAGATATGAGCAAAGAAGAAATATCTCTTGTCTCTAAAACATATCATGAAATGTATAAAATCATGTTTTTAAAGATGAGTTTCAACACTATGATTGACGCTCTCAAAAGAGCACTTTATTACCAAGAGATGAACATCGACTCAAACATGATGGCAATATTGACAGCCGATTTAGCAGTGACTTATTCTTCAATAACCAACGACACTACAGAAATAATGCATTACATCAGATTGGCAGAACCTTACTTAGATACCACAGATTATATCGAGCCTTATTTAAAAGTAAAAAGCTCATTATCTTTGGCATTATACTATATTGAAGATGACGATTCCAGCCTTTTGGTAGAACGAGAAAGAATGGCATTTAAGAACAGACGCGGATTAGACACAAGGAAAGATTCCATTGCCTTAGGCATGAGTTTATACTATACACCAGGTTACAAACTTGAAGCAAAACCATATCTGTTGAAGATTTTTAAAATAAAAGAGTTCCCTGAAATACAACGTTGCGTCATAATGAAGTATTTAGCAGATATATATGAAGAAGAGAATAATATTGACAGCATGAATTTATGCAATAAATATTATGAAACTTATTTCAAATTACAAGAGGATAGACAGCTTGACGATGCATATTTAAGCGAACAATACGACAAATACGAGGTAGAACGCGATGCTAAATTAAACACACTGCGTAAACAGAAAAACAAACAAGAAAGAATTATTCTCACTTCAATCATTGTCCTTGTCATTTTATTAGCATCATATATATTTGTTTTCAATAAAAAACAATATAACAAAAACATACTCGAACAAGAAGATATAATCTACAATGCATTAAGACAACACGTTGTTACAATTTATCACAAACAGAAAGACAATATTTACGAAAACATACTAAAAGAATTCAATACGTTTTATCCGGATGCTTTGGAAAAATTCAAAGACACATACCCTTATTTAACAGAATCGCAACAAGCTATTTGCATGCTTTCTTTCCTATCATTTCGCACAAAAGAAATATCACTCATTTTGAATCTTCGCGAGAACACCGTCAGCAAGTACCGTAACTATATCACAAAAAGTACAGGTGTAAAATCATTGGATGACATTATAAGGCCTTTCATCAATTAAAAACGATATTTTTTCACCCCAAAAATCCATATATTTATCCCTACAACAAATAAACATATGGATTTAGAATAATATATCATATTGAATATCATAAGTTTTATATGATAAAAGTATTGACTATGACATAGACTGTACTTTTATCATATTTTTTTTGTATATTTTTGTAAAACAAATTTTAGTTTTATGAAAAAAACAACCTCATTTTTAACATTATTCCTCATATTTGGATGTAAGTTATTTTCACAAGATGCACCTCAATATGTCACAACTAATCCATCACTAAAAAATATGCTCATCGAGGAATTCACTGGAAGAAACTGCCATGCCTGTCCTGAAGGACACATGCTCGCCAATAGACTGATGAGAGAAAATCCAGGACGCCTATTTCTGATAAACATACATGAAGCATTGGCTCCAGATAGTTATCCGAATTTCAAGACTCAAGACGGCAAAACACTCACTAATACCATAGGTATAGGCTATGTCCCTAGCGGACTGGTAAACAGAGAGCCTGGAGATATGTCTATAGGATGGTGGGAAGGTAATATATATGAATTGTCAGATGATGTGGCAGTGTGCAATATTGCTGGTAACGTAATTGTCGACGAAGTGACCCGTAATGCCAAAATTACAGTGGAGATATTTTACACTTCCGATAGCGACTTCAATCTCAACTATCTTACCATAGCGATGACACAAGACAGCGTCTGGGGATCACAAAACTATGGTGAAAGCAACCCGGAACAATATGTCGATGGCAACTATTGCCACATGCATACTCTTCGCGACATCATCACTCCTACTTGGGGAGAGGCGATAAGTCCGACAAAAGCAGGCACCTTGATAAGAAAAACCTACAACTACGAAATTCCTAAAATTATCGGCGACCCTAATGGCGTGAAGGTCAACCTTGACCATTTACATTTCATAGCATTTGTTTCCGATAATATGGATTACGGCATTTCGTTCCCTCTACAGAATGTCGCTCAGTTGCCATATCTTTTGGGCACTCAAGAAGCTGTATTTCCTTATATAGATAAAATAGAACAAAGAAATGAATCGGTATGTTCGAGCAACAAGACTTTCACTCTCAATATGATGAACCGAGGTCTCGATGAACTGACATCCATCAAAATGCAGATGGAGATAGACAATGGCGATGTTTTCGAATATGAATGGAGCGGAAAAATAGCTTCTTATGAAACCGAAAAAATAGAATTTGACATGGAGGTTCCTGTCGAAGAACATAAAATAGATTTTAAAATTGTAGAAGCTAACGGAGTGACATTCAGCAGCAGCAAGTCTTTAATCTCGACAAATGACGATTTAGATATGCTGTCACTGAAAGGAAAAACTGACGAAATCACCATTGAAATAATGCAGGACAGAAACGGACACGAGACCACATGGCAACTCTTGGATGATAACGACAACATTGTCGCTTCAGGCGGTCCTTACGAATATTATTTCGGACAGGTATCTGCAACAGAACTACACACTGTCACAGTAGATGTCTCGGCAGAACAATGTCTTAAATTTGTCATCAACGACATGGTTGGCAATGGAATATGCTGCGATGTAGGCGACGGATACTACAGAATAATCGACGGTTACGGAAATGTCGTCATCGATGGCGACGGCGATTTCGGCTATCAGGCTTCTCATAATCTGTATTCGAGAGAAGGCAATGCTGTGCAGGAAATGAAGTCAGAAGAATCCTATAATATATATCCTAATCCTGCAAAAGAAACATTGACGATAGAAGGAAAATCAATGAAACAGATTGTGATATACAACACAACGGGACAGATAGTCAAGAAAATAGATTGCAATGAAGATGTAATCAATATAAATATTGAAGAGTTTACTGCTGGCATTTATCTTCTCAACATCACTGATGAAAAAGGCCACATCGTGACTAAAAAGATTTCAATAACAAAATAAACAAAGAGATATGAAAAAAATATACTTGCTTTTAACATTGGTTTTATTATTGGGTCACAATGCCATTTCCCAGAGTTTCAATCATGATTTTACAGAAGAAGAGCTTGTCAATATGCGTAAGCAAAGAACTTATAAATATGACGGCATAAGCAAACGACAAAATTCAGAAAACACACCATATCTTTGGGAATATGTCTTAGACAATGACCCCGACAGCGATGAGTTATTTGCATTTTACGATGCTATAAAAATGCAAAACGGCAACATAGGCGCAGCTTCTTCATTCTATTACAGAAGCGGTTTCGGCGATTTCTATTCATCGCATCCTGCTGTTGCATTGATTTCGCCAGATGGAGAAGAAATAGCACGTAACAATTTCTTCCGTCCGGGTTATACTTCAACGTCAAATGCACCTTATATTTTTGAAAAAGACGGTTACCTTTATGCTCTCTCAACATATAGTCCGGAACACGACTTTCTTAGTTTCAATTATTTTAAGAACTACGACAACCCTCCGACAGATGCCATACTTGCATTATATAAATTAGATGAAGATCTTAATCTGTTGGAAAATCACGAACATCGTTTTCCTATTGACACTATTGAGCATATTGGAAATCCTTCATGGGAATATCATCCCAACGAATTTAGCGGAAATTTGTTTTTGTTTTCAGCATTTGAAGATGAAGGCAACATAATAGGTGCATATTTTAAGATCGTCAGTGCATTCCAAGAGGAAGATTTTGACTCACTGTTCTTCTTTAGAATGAATTTTGACGGTGAGATAATAGCCTCAAAAGGATATGAGATACCATCGCATGGAGGCTGGTTTCAAGCTTTTTATCGAAGAAATCAGATTGTAAGTACAGACACACACTATATCCTCTATGAAACTCACAGCCATAATGGATTTCACGGCAAGGCTAATTATTACGACAAAGAGTTTAATTTGGTGGAAACAAAATATATTAGACATTACGGATATAACAATGGTAATATTGACGCAGATCCTTTGAAAGATGTTTCCGTAGTCAGAGGCAATAATGGCTTGACATATCTGTCAACGACAGTTTCCTGCATACAAAACCCCAATAGTGATTTTTGCAACGACTGTCGATTATATAAAATAAATGATGACATTGATGCTTCGGCTGAACTTATAGGAACAACAGAATATATAATCAGAGGATATGCCAACACTTACGAAATATCACCTATGTTTAGAGCTGTTGATGCCGCTCCCGACACCACATTGTATTTCGCATGTGTTTATGATTGGGATGGCAGTCCGTATAGCATCATCGAACATATCAGTCCGGATTTAGATACCATATCTACATTGTTTTATGATAGAGAAATCAGGTCTATAAAATCAACAAAAGGAGGCAGTCTGTTAATTTGCGGAGCAGAATACATCACAAAAATTCCAGCATCATTATTTGGCTTTGAAGACACTGAAAAATTACACGAATACGGATTACACCTCGCTATGGCATACCCAAATCCAGGCAGCAATGTTTTGAATATCAGAAGCGGATTACGGAATGCGGTTTTATCAGTCTATGATATGCAAGGAAGAAAAATACACCAACAAGAAATAACAGATGATGTCACTTCAATAGATGCTTCTGCTTGGAAGTCGGGAACTTACGTTTGGAAATTAGGAATTAGGAATGAGGAATTAGGAGTTAAGGTGATTGAAACGGGGAAATGGATTAAATAGGAATTCTGGATTTCTGGATTTCTGGATTTCAGGAATTCAGGATTTGAGGAGTTCTAAAAAACTTTTTCCTTTAGCCTTTTGTCTTTAGCCTTTTTTCGTATCTTTGCAAAAAATTGCAATGGATCCAGCTCTATTTATATTAACATTCGGCACATTAGTCTTTGCTGCACACTGGTTTGCCGAGATT
This sequence comes from Bacteroidales bacterium, assembly GCA_017630195.1. Classification (GTDB taxonomy): domain Bacteria; phylum Bacteroidota; class Bacteroidia; order Bacteroidales; family F082; genus Limimorpha. Next base: position 5,292 of record JAGBVS010000144.1, read on the forward strand.
TTCAGCAAGAAAAGAATTCCTGATGTATTGATGCTTATGATTATAGGCATCGCAATCGGACCTGTGTTTAAACTCATTGACGCTGACAAGCTTAATACAATAGGTAATATTTTCGGTCAGCTCACTCTTGTAACGTTGCTTTTCGAAAGCGGAACAGAGCTGTCATTCAGGACTTTAGCCGACTCCATCAAGAATACAGTCTCATTGACATTAGTCAATTTCATCGTCACTTTTGCTGCGATAGGAACATTAGGCTGGCTCGTTTTGGACATGAATCCTGGCATCAGTTTCATGTTAGGTGCAGCATTAGGAGGCTCATCATCGGCAGTAGCCATTCCATTAGTAAAACAAATCAGTATTGGCGAAAAAAGTAAGACCATACTTATTTTAGAGTCTGCGTTCAGCGCAATTCTTTGTATCGTAGTAGCTTTGGCTATTTTCGAGTCATACAAATACGGAGAATTCAGAATCGGCGTCATCTTCGGACAGGTTTTCTCCTCATTCTTATTAGCATCGCTCATCGGTCTTTTAGGCTCAATATTCTGGTCGATGGTTTTAGACAAAGTCAGAACTATCAACAACTCAATATTCACCACTCCAGCCTTTGTCTTCATCATATACGGATTCAACGAGTGGTTAGGCTATAGCGGCATCATCTCCGCATTGGCATTCGGAATAGGCTTAGCAAACATGGACTTAATACACAACAGATGGCTAAGAAAATTCTCCAAGAGAAAACCTACGCTTCTCAACCCTATGGAAAAGACATTGTTCAGCGAGTTGGTGTTTTTAATGAAGACATTCTTCTTTGTATATGTTGGTATATCAATAAAGTTCGACAGCTTCATATCATTATTAATTGGACTTGGAATTTCCGTCATATTAATAATATTGAGAATACCAATTGTAAGAATTTCATTGCCATCAGACAGCAATAACATAAGCAACAAAGACAGAGCGTTTTTATCCATGATGATACCACGAGGACTTGCTGCAGCGGTTCTTGCGACAATGATATCTCAATCGGGGCTAACGGGCTCAGAAAGAGTCAGCAACATTGTTTTCTCAGTAATCTTTTTCACAATTATTTTCACATCAGTATTGGTACCGTTATTAGAAAAATCAAATAAGTTCAGAGGATTCTACATCAAATTGTTATATTTCCCATCATTTGGCAAACATGCAATAATAGACATAGACGAAAGCATAAACGACACCACTGACGAAATAGCTCCAAATTCAAGTATTTTTAACAAAGAAGAAGAGGAAAGAGTGAGCGTATGCGACGATAACGACGATATTCCAAACATTCTTTTGTAAAAAAAGAGCTTTGAAAGAAGTACATAAAACAATGTAAACATTTAATAATCTAAACTTTACAAGTATATAAAGATAGTATTTTCAAAAAAATATATTTTTTTAAAAAAAAGTTTTTTCAAACAAAAAAAGTACTATCTTTGCAGTCCGAAAGATAGAAGTAAATAAGAAGAAAAATAAAAGATATGTATTTAACTGCAGAAAAGAAAACAGAATTTTTCAGTGCATACGGTAAAAATGCACAAGACACAGGTTCAGCAGAAGGACAAATTGCATTGTTCACTTTCAGAATCAAGCATTTAACAGAACACATGAAGCAAAACAAGAAAGACGTTGCTACAATGCGTTCATTAGTTGGTCTCGTAGGTAAAAGAAGAAGACTTCTTGATTACTTAAAGAAAAAAGATATCGAAAGATACCGTACTATCATCAAAGAATTAGGTATTAGAAAATAATAGCGCTAAGTGCGTGATAGCAAAAAAAAGGCAATTTAGATTGCCTTTTTTTTGCGTATTTTTTATTTTCTACCACAGCGGAATATTATTTATATATAAACAAAAAAAAGACGAAAATGGGTCCAGAAGGAATTAAACAAACCATCCAACTCGGCAACGAAACAATCACAATCGAAACAGGTCGTTTAGCAAAACAAGCCGACGGCGCAGCAGTAGTAACATGCGGCAAAACAATGTTGTTGGCAACAGTTGTAACAGCTAAAGACGCTAAAGACGATGTAGATTTCTTGCCTCTCTCAGTTGATTACAAAGAAAAATATGCGGCAACCGGTAAATTCCCCGGTGGATTTTTTAAACGTGAAGGAAAACCATCAGACTATGAAATCTTAATCTCTCGTTTAGTTGACAGAGCTTTGAGACCATTGTTCCCAGACGACTATCACGCAGAAACACAAGTTCAAATCACTCTCATCTCTGGTGAAGTCGGCGTATTGCCAGACGCTTACGCAGCCCTCGCAGCATCAGCTGCTATCGCAGTATCTGACATACCATTCCACGGTCCAATCTCAGAAGTACGCGTAGCTTACATCAACGGCGAATACGTCATCAACCCTAAAGAAGAACTCCTCAAAGACGCTGACCTCGAACTTATGGTTGCAGCTTCAATGAAAGACATCTGCATGGTTGAAGGTGAATCAAAAGAAGTATCTGAAGAAGTAATGCTCAACGCTTTGAAAGCAGCACACGAAGCTATCAAGGTTCATTGCCAAGCTCAGATAGAACTCGCTTCTAAAGTTGAAAAAGCACAGACAAAACGTGAATACTGCCACGAAAACAACGACGAAGAATTAAGAGCTGACATGATGGAAAAATTATACAAACCATGTTATGACTTCGCTCTTACAGGCAACGCTAACAAACACGAACGCGAAGCTAACTTCGGCGCTATCCTCGAATCTTACCTCGCTAACTTCAGCGAAGAAGAACTCGCAGAAAAATCATCATTAGCAAAACGTTATTTCCACGATATCCAACGCAAAGCTGTCCGCGACGCTATCCTCATCGAAAGAAAGAGATTAGACGGCCGTAAATTAGACCAAATCCGTCCTATCTGGACAGAAGTTGACGTTCTTCCTTCAACACACGGTTCAGCTATCTTCACTCGTGGAGAAACACAAGCTCTCGTAACAGTAACTTTAGGAACAAAATTAGATGAACAAACTATCGACGGCGCTGTCGTTGAAGGTACATCTAACTTCATGTTACATTATAACTTCCCAAGCTTCGCTACAGGCGAATGCAAACCAAGCCGCGGCGTAAGCCGTCGTGAAATCGGTCACGGCAACCTCGCTGAAAGAGCTCTTAAATCTATGA
>JAGBVS010000145.1 GCA_017630195.1 Bacteroidales bacterium
ACTAGATAGTGTATACCCCCCCTGATTGACAAAAATTTCACAATTTTTATTAGCACACTAAAGCGTTAAAGCATCTCACCAAATATTACAATCTGTATAATGTTTCACGTGGAACATATGCCGGGTGCAATGCCTGGTATCAGAACCATTGACATTTCTTTAACAAGGGTATATATAAAATATGTTGAAAACACTTGACAACATATACAAATGTATATATAATATAATCAGAGGTGATATAAATGAACGAATTAGCAACAATCATAAGCAACGCAGGTTCAACAGTGGTCTTAATAGCGTATTTGATCTATCGTGATAAAGTCTTTATATCACGCCTATCTGATACGTTAACAAAGGTCGAAACGTATTTAAAAGTGATGACAGAAAGAGAGGTGAAAACCAATGTAAAGAAAAATGATGAATCATTCATTCATGATCTTATATCAGACAGAGAGGTGATATAATGCTATCAGAACATTTTGATCTATCAGAATTCACTTGTAAGTGCAGTAAACATTGCACTGCAACACCTGATAAAGAACTTATTGACAAACTTGAAAAGCTACACAATATGCTTGATGCCAAATCTATAATCATCACAAGTGGTTATAGATGCCCTGAGCATAGTGCAAGTCCTGAGGTTGGCGGTACTGTAAATGATGCACATACACGCAATATCGCTGCAGATATCATAGCATACAAGCAGGATAATACACAGTATGATGCTGAAACAATAGCAGAGGCTGCAGAATTAGTTGGTTTTACAGGCATAGGCATTATTACTGCTTATGCAGTACACGTAGATGTACGCAATAAAACAAACTATGTAAATGATCATTGGTATGGCAATGAGCGTACCGGAAATGATTATATCAAAACTTTCATACGTGGCACTAAATTTGTTCCACGTGGAACAAAAACCAAAATGAAAGTAACCATTGAATATGATGACCATACATTCAGTGGTTTACTTGAAGAAGATTGAAAGAGAGGTAATTTATATGGCACTTTATAACCCTGAAAACACACTTGCAGTCACAAAGGCTGCAATAGCACAGTTGATCTCAAAGAAGTACATGGATGCAGATTATGAACTTGATGCACTTGACGATACTTCTATAGTTGAACTCGGTGAAAAAATTGGTATCACTGAGGACGGAGACTTTGAAGTTGGTTCACCTGCAGACGTTGTATTCAAGGCGTTTATTGGTCAGCTTGCAAAAATCAATATTGATAATCGTGAATATGTCGCAAGTTTACCTTCACTTTTTGTCGACCCAATCAACTGGGGTATCATGACAGAGAATGTGATGATTGGTTTATCAGATGTAATGATTGATGAAATGTGGAATCCTGACGGTTATATTCCATGGAATACAGAACCTGACCCATTAACGCCAACAGTTTTCCCCGGTGTTGAAGAAGGTAAACGAATCGCTGCAATTGAATTTGGATTCTATCGACCTGCAATTGATGTAAAGCTCTATAAAAAGGCAAAGGCAATTATGGTAGCTATCACTACAATGCGTGATCAGCTTTTCACTGCATTTCGTGGTGTGGATGAACTCAATAAATTCCTTGCAGGTCTGTATAATAGTGTAAACAATACCCTGCAGTTAAAGGCTGAAATCTACGCTAAAATGACTGTTTCAACAGGTATCGGACGTGCATTTGTAAATAGTAACGCAATTGATATGCGTTCAATGTATGTAACTGAAACAGGCGATACAACAGCATCTACAATGACTGCAGATGCACTGCTGAATTATGAAAAGTTTCAGCGTTATGTGCTGCAGACAGTAGCAAAAACAAAAGAATATATCAAGGACTATACAGCATTGTATAACAATGGTGATCAGGCAACATTTGCAGCAGACCCACGAACAATCCTTCTTACTGATTTTGTAATGAACTGTAAGTTTGGTGTACGTGCGAATACATTTAATGAAGAACTTCTCGGTATTGGCAAATTTGATAAGTGCAATAAATGGCAGGCTGCTGTTTCAAGTGGTGTATCTACACCGTATAACGTAGAAAATGCCGGACGTATTGTATTCAGCAAAAATGCTGCAATTGAAATTGGTTTGTTACCGTCTGATACAGAGGAAACAAAATATACAACAGATATCGTTTTAGGTGTATCATATGATAGATTGGCAATGGGTATTACAGTTGATAAGAAGAAAACAACAACACAGTATGCAGCATCACGTGATACAGTTAATAGTTTCTATCATGCACTTGCAAATTATGTTGTCAATGATAATTACCCGATAGTTGTATATTACATTTCAGAACCGACAGAGGATGACGGTGAAGGCGAATAAAAAATTAATGCCCTGCTGCAATGCAGGGCATAGCTATATAAAGAGGTGATATAATATGTATGGTTTCTTTGAACATACGTTTAAAAAGCACAGAGAACGTTTCATAAAAGACTACAGAATGAAAGAACATTGGTTGGAAATGAATCAAATATTACTAAGTCAATTCGAGTATGAAGGTTTACCGGAAACGCTGCCTGCAGAGTGGATTGAAGGATATCTGATTTCAAATGGCACTGTAGGTATAGGCAAAATTGACGATAAATATTATGCGTGTATGGGTGGTTATGCAGGCAATATAAACGGATATCTGCCGGAAGAATACTACGGAGCAGTACAGGGCATAGGCACGCTTGAAGGTGATGCAACATCTCCCGGCTGCAATGAAGAACTAAAAAGAGGTGGTAAAGTCGGTGTTGATATTGTTGTAGGTTGGAACAATTCAATGCTTGCGCCTGATCTTGATATAGTGGACTATGCAGCACGCCTGACTGAGAATGATACATCTGAGGATTTAAACATCCTGTTTACAAGATTGTTAAGAATTCCTGTTGCAAAGGATGATAAAGAAAAGGAAGTAATATTATCAGCTATCCGGTGCATACTGGAAGGAAAAATTGATGCTGTTACATCCAAAACAGGATTAAATGAGGTGATATCCGGCAGTTGTGACGAACAGAAATTTTTGGATTTAGTTGATATCAAAGAAGTGGATAAGCTGCAGTACTTAAATCAATACCATGACAACATAATAAAGCGTTTCTATCAAAGACATGGTCATCCGATACAGATTACAAGTAAGCTTGCACAGCAGACAAATGCAGAGATTCACGGCGCAGATACAGTCTGCATGATCTATCCCCTGCAGCAGCTTAAGTACAGAAAAAAGATGTGTGATGATCTCAACAAAGTTTTCGGTCTGAATGTAAGCGTTAAATTCTGTGAACTGTTGCAGAATAATTATGATGCTATCATCAATTATATGCAGGATGAAGGAAACGAAAAGGAAATAGTAAAGGAAGAAGGTGTTGAAGATGTTGAAACGCAAGTTGATACAGATGAAAGAGATACTGGAAACGCTGTTGGATGAAGCAAGCACGCCTGCAGGTACAATGACTGTTTGGTATGATCTAAGCACAGTGATTGTTAATACAGCTGAGATTCTCAACACAATAGCAAGCGATTATTTTGATTGGTCATATATCTATTTGGAATATAACACAGCTGTAAATACGCCTGTTGCATGGTTCAGAACATTGTGGACACATTACGTTGATAACAATCAAGAGAACTGGCGCAGAATGTACTATAGCCTGTATGCATCTGATTATATAGACGGTGAGTATCACAAACATTTATCCGAAAACAAGGATATCACAGACGAATTAACAAACGGCAAAAAGACCACTACAGAATATACTAATTTGTCAACTGAACGTGAATACGGCAGCAGTGGCAGTGAATATAAGCAAACAAATCAAGTAACAACTGATACAGAGACTACACCACGTGATCAATCTGCTACAAAGATTGACGGAAAATACAAAGATACTCAGAACGGCAAGATTGAAGCCACAAATTCCGGCAAAGATACAAGAACTATCAAAGGCACAGCAGCAAACAACTATAAAGAAGAATATGGTTTCAATGGTGATATGGTGAAAGTGCTTGAATCCCTGAATATCAGAAAAAGAGAGGATTTAGCACGCTATATAATACAGGAATTCGCAAGGCAGAATTTAATTCTGCTGCCGGAAATGAGGTGTGATCATGAGCTATTCAGTGACCTTGTATACTAATTCAAGCAGCAATAATACAGCTGATAAGGTTATAACGCAGATAGGTGAAACATCCTTCACAGCGAACCCCACGCACAGCATATCTGTTTTGAATCCTGATATAGTGGTAACATATGACGCATCATATCTGCTTTGTAACTATGTTTACATAGCATTATTCAATAGATACTATTACTGCACTATTGAAACAGATACTGCACAGCGTATGATCTTACACTGCAGTGTAGATGCACTCACAACAGCATACAAGCTGCATAGTCTCAGCAGCAAATCTGTTTCAGTAGTACGCAGTGAAAGTGAAGGTGCATCTGATATCATTGATAAGTCATTCCCGGTGAATCCTTCAAAAATATGGTATGAAGGAATTGTGCTGCCAAATAACGACCTGACAGAGAACAGTTATCCATATATAATCAGTGTTAACAGCACATACAGTTAAAGAGAGGTGAATATATATGCAGATAAGTATACCTGTTGAACTTAAACCAATCAAAAACGGTGCTAATGAATTGTTCAAGCTATCAAAGCTAAACGGTAATTTTTCATCAATGTACAACAATGGAATTTTAGTGCCAAATGTGGATATAGATGATAGTATATTCTATTGGTTAGTCAATAGTAAGTCTGCGCTGCAGTCATGGTGTTACTGGACAACTGCAAACAATGTAAGAACTGTTGTAAATGGTGAAGGTGGAGAACACAGCAGTCCTATTATACTTCAATGCAGTGCAAACCGTAGTAATAAAAGCACGCAGGCAGAGCCTTGTGAAACCGCATACAATGAAGTATCTGATAACTGGAATTCGACCAATACGCAAGCGGAGACAACGTCCGGTATACCTTCTAATTTTCAGCTGAATTTTACAAGTACAACTTGCTTTTCAGTGACTGGAAATACACCATTAATATATAAAAACAACAGCGTACAGGAAAATTTGACCACATCATTAGGACATTTTTCAAATTTAGCGAATATTTATGATTTCAATTATAATGGCATTTTATTAGAAATAATGGTAGCATATAATAATCAAAACAATACAACTATATCATACGCAACATTAGCAAATTACATTGCAAACTATAACACTGCAGATAATTACATTTGCGGTATTCGCTATAATATATGTTTCGGAAATGAAACACAACGTTATGAATCAGCTGATACAGCTGCAAATGGTAGCTATTTCATCACGGCAAACTATAAGCCTATACCCTATATACATACACGTATGAAAACACCAACAGAGGCAGCCGGTGCAGCTTCTTACACAGATGCAGAATTCCTGAGATGTTCACCATTTACCCCTAATTCATATAGTGCTAATGGTATATCATTGGTTGACTATAGTGATACACTTTCACAGGCAAGTGGCACTAAACCGCATATTACATCCGATATGTGGGAAATAGTACAAAGACAACCTTCAACCGTACAAATAGATTTTATCCGGCTTAAGAAGTCCGGTGAAGGTATATACACAGATGATGATTTTAATAAAATTCGTCGTGAGGTTGCATATTTAGGCTTTTGGTTTTCTGACGGCACATATAATAATGGCACATTTTTGACAACTCCAATCGGTGAAAATGCAACAGATGATGTCTATATGTCCGAAATTAAGAACGGTACAACAACAGGCAATTTTATCAAGGGCAGCATAGCAAAGGATACGGAACAGGCTGCTGCAGGTGCAGATTGGCGTGATAAGATCGGATACAATGGCAAAGATACAAAGAATCAGGACAGAGGTAATTTAAACACAGTCCTGCAGCGTGGCAGCATCACAGCCGGCTGCAAGTGGTACGGACTTAATGCAACTCAGCTTAATGCATTAGTAACATGGATTAATACAGGCTATCAGCCGGCTTCAAATGATCAGTTCATAAATGACTTCAAAGGCGTGAATCCTGCAGAGTACATTACATCTGTAACATATATGCCCTGCTATCCGATACCTACCGGAACAGATGAAATGATCAACATTGGTCCTTTGTCAACATCTGTAACCGGGCGCAAAATTTCATATGAATACGGTGTATTGATTGATGTTGGCAGCTATCCTTTAAGCCGGGAATACAATGATTTCAGAGATTATAAACCGTATACAGCAGTTAGTCTGTACGTCCCTTATTGTGGTACTATTGAATTGAATCCTGCAAACTATTACGGCAGAACAATAAACGTTAAACTAATGGTAGATATGTCTACAGGCACGTGTACAGGTCTGATCTTTGCTAATGATATGCTGATTGACAGCATACAAGGTCAATGCGGTATATCAATACCACTTGCAGCTTTTAATATGGGCGAATATCAAAATGCAATAGTCAATGCACAATATCAGCTGAAACAGGCGCAGCGCAGTGAAGATGCTGCAATGATTGGTTTAGGCATAAGCATGATAGGTGGTACACTGACAGCTACTACAGGAATCGGACTTGCAGCAGGCATAGCAGGCAGCATATACAGTTATTATAAACTGACAGCTGCACGTGATAACATTGAGAACATCGAATATAATATAGAACATATGCAGCCGAAGCAAAGCAATATTAGTTCAGGAAGTCCGACAAATTCACAAGGTTTTGAACGTGACTGCAGGCTGATCATCACTCGACCAAATGACCTTGAAACAGATATCAGTATATATGGTCATACCGTAGGATATATGACGAATAAGCAAGGTACACTTGCAGATTTCCATGGTTTTACGCAGTGTTCAAATGCTGATTTATCGGGAATTCCACTGACAAGCAGTGAAATATCTGCGATTCATGAAGCATTGAAAAAAGGTGTTTATCTGCCTTAATTATATCCCTGCTATATGCAGGGGTATATTTTTGTATTCTATATTTTTATTTGACTTTACCCCTTGACATGAGTATAATGTAATTGAAGATTAAAAATCTTCACAGAGGATAACTATATCAAAAGCAAGAACGAAAACAATACAAAGAAAAGAGGTTTTATTTATGACAATAGGTAAGTATTTAGAAAAGGTCAATCCTTCACAGGTATGTGCATACTACGATAAGCACAATAACTTAAAATGGTTAGGTAAAGCAGAATTTGCACCGATTTACCTTGACTGGTGTAAACTTTCAAGATCTGAGTATGTAGGACAGGAATTGAGAGTTTTTGAAGGAAGGTGATCTCATGAAACACGATTTTATAATAATGAAAGGTAATTGGACTGAACGTGTAGGTACAGTCCTTGAACGTGAAAATATCGATAAAAATCTTGTAACAGCGATTCAGATTACATGGGATATCGAGAAGAAGGAAACAAAGTTTAGCATATATAGCAGGGGTTAAATTCCCCTGCTGCATTTAGTAGTAATGTAGCCTGCAGGGTGCACACTGCAGCAGGTCGCAAGCCCTGAGAAATACAGAGCGATACGAACAAATCAATATTAATGAAATGAGGTACACAAAAATGAATGAAAAGACAAACGCAGCTGCAACAGCAGCACAGGAAAACACTGCATTAGCAGTACTCAGCAACACACAGGACTTATCAACAGAGTTTGCTACAACAGCAGCAGGAACAGGCTCAATAATTCGTACAACTACTACTACAGATGACGTTGCACTTTTTAACGCTGTAAACGGCAGCGCAGAAAGTCTGGAAGCGTATTTCGATAAGGATGTACAAATAAAGGATATAATAGTTACATCTGCAGACGTGCTCAAAGATATTGACGATGATCCGGAAACCGGAGAGAGGGAGAACAAACCTGTTGTTCACTTCTTCACAACTGATGATAGACATATATCTTCAATATCTAATGGTATAGCACGTGCTGCAAAAAACTTGTTATCATGCGGTTTTATACCGACAGCAGAACATCCCTTTACTATACGCTTCAAAACAGTTAAAACAAAGCGTGGCATTGCTCACAGCTTTGATCTCATAAGCAAGTAAACAATAATTCGTATTTATCCCGTGTTTTTGGCGTAATACATCCACTATATATGCCCGGTATTCTCTCTGCCGGGCATTTCTTTTAAAGAGGTGATCTCATGTTTAAATTTAATAGTTATGCTGATTGGTGCAGTAGGTATTATCTGTACTGCAATAATATCATGTTCTGGTTAACCATGATGAAACATGATGAAGAATACTGTAAACCGTTAGTCAATGCAGCTTTAAGTGAATACACTGCAGCATATCCTTTATGTTAAGGCGGTGATACTATGGCATTCAGAAATATTTCAAATGATCTTGATAATCAGTTTAATGCTATCAATAAACGTTTGCAGGAACTGGACAAAGTTTTTGGCAAAGATACTGCAGCATATAATGAATATGAATCAATTATCAGAAAGAATTTTGAATACAGGGTAAATAAAGCAGGTACTGTACAGATTAAAAGAGGTAAAGCAAACAGCAGCTTAAACCGCTTTCAAAAACAGGCACTTGACCGATTAACAAAGGGTGGTCAGACTGTAGGCACTATGCGTGCAGCAGCAAAGAAAAGTCTACAGGATGAAGGGAAAAAAGCTACACGTGATGCAATTAATGAACGTGCAATCAAAATGGACTATGTAAAGGCACATAAAGGCGTAATAAGCAGGATTTCAGAACAAATGGAAAACGGACTTGAAATGCCTGATAGTCTGCTTGATCTTTACTTTACAGCAGCAGGGCGCAGTGAAGAATTGACCTATGATCAACTGTATGACCTGCTTGTAAATGCTGCACCTGATGCAGCATATATGGGAATTTGGTGATATAATATGCAGGTTAGAGACTGGACAGCAGACAAAACACATATTGACCACGTGTTTTATTATGAAGAACTGGACAGATTTTATAGTCAATTAAGACTGAAAGAACTTGATACACAGACCCGGCGCAAAATTGCCAAAAAGCAAGTTATAGGCAAAGACGAAAAACCGTACAATGTATGGCTTGAAGTCTGTACAAAGATAGTCTGTAGCTTTGATATTGAAACATCCACGGTATACACGAAAAACAAAGTAACAGGCGTATTAAACTATTGGTCTGCAAGCTATTGTATGCAATTTGCAATCAACTATTCAGTGGTTTTGTTTCGCAGGTGGGAAGATGTCCGTGCTTTTATGCTTAAACTGTGCAGGCTATTGAAATTATCCCCTTGCACAATACTTTACACGTGGGTGCATAACCTCGATTTTGAAACATCGTACCTGAAACATAGGTTTAATATTGATGCTTCAACGTTCTTCGGTAAAAACAAACAGCATCCTATTAAGTATTTGGCAGAATCGCATTTCTATTTCCATGACAGTTACAGCATTACAAACAGCAGTTTGTATATGCTTGCAAAGATGTACAAAACAAAGCACAAAAAGGCTGCAGGTGATCTTGACCACACACAGCATTACACGTGGAAAACAAAGTTTACACGCAAGCAGGAAGGATATATTTGCAATGACGTTCTTGTATTGATAGACTTTGGATTCATCATGTTTGACTTTCTTGAAAAGAACGGATATATACCTGATACAGCCACACAGATATTGAACAAAGAAATACAGGAAAATGCTGTTACATATGGCAAGTCCTTTATTCCTTCACGTTATGATAAAATCATGAAAGAGTATTCAAGCAAACCTGATATGATCAAGCCTGCTATACTAAAAAGTATACACGGAAAGATATACGGTTTTGAGTATCAGTCCGGTGATGTTACAAACTATGTCAATGGTATGGTAGACAGTACAATGTTTACACCATATGACGAAAACGGAAAACAAATACCGATAGTTGGCAGATGCATATATGGTGTTTGGTACTATGATTTTTATGAATGGTTGTTCCGTGGTGGATATACCAAATCAAATGCACGCTATACAGCTAACGACTATTACAACGTGAAAGGACTTCAAGAACCTGTTGAAGGTGATGACTTTACATCTTCATATCCCTTTGTACAGTCGGTCTGCAATTTTCCTATGAAGGAATTCAGAGAAATAAAAATGACCATGAAGGATGCACTTAAGCTGCAGCTTGAATATGGTGCAGATGATTTTGAAAAGTGGCGTTATATATTTCTCTGTGAATTCGATGATATTGAAAGCACAGATGATTTTGCCCTTGAATCAGAACATAAGGCTGCAATAAATGGTCATAAATGCATTGATAACGGCAGAATACAATACGCAGAACATATGCAGGTATTACTCACAGATTGTGACTTTGCCCTGTATAAAATGTATTATAAATGGTCTGATACAAGCAGAATATTAAAATGTTGGCGTGCAAAGGCTGCACCGCTGCCGGAATATCTCTTAATTACTTTGTGGCAGAATGGCATTAAAAAGCAGACTATGAAGGGCATTGAAGAATTAGCAACAGAGTATACACTTGCTAAAGGTAAATTCAACTCTTCATATGGTCTTTGCTGCAAGCAGCCTGTATATGTAGAATATAAAATTGGTACTGAAATTACAGATACAGGATATCAGACAACTGAAAGAGTGAATTATAACTATTTTGAAAAATCGGATGTTTTCTATCATGATCTTTCAAAAACTATGGGTGAAATGAAAACTGCTGATCTTAATATTGAAGAAGGTTGTAAATTCAAAGGCTTCAAGGAAGCCACACACAGCAGCATTCTAAGTCCTTTTTGGGGAATATGGACTTCCGCCTTTGCCCGGTATAACCTGTTGTATGTGGTCAAGCAGATATCCAATAATTCAGAGTGGATTACAAATGATGTTCTGTACTGTGATACAGATTCATGTTATTTCAGAAATCCGGATAATCACAGGTATATTATTGAACAATGGAATAAATGGGCAGCTGAAAGAGTGCAGCAGCGTATACCTGCAGAATTCAAGTTGTTATGGTCTTTGGGACAGTTTACGAACATATGTGAAGAAGATTCAAACGGAGCTTCAATCTGGTTTTATCGGTTTAAGACATTAGGCGCAAAACGTTACTTGAAGTCATATGTGAAAAAACAAGAACGCAAGCATATCAAGTCTATTTTCTTTAAAGATTCTGTTACAGTGGCAGGACTGCCAAAGGGTGAATTAGAGCATTTCTGCAAAGAAAAGAATCTTGATATATACGCAGAATTCAAAGATAATATGGACTTTACAATAACAGACCCTGAATACAAAGTCAAGTTAGGCAGACGCTATTTTGACGAACATATAATCATAGAAATAGACGGTGTTGAACATGAAGAATATAGTGGATGCACACTATATCCGACTACTTTCAAGCTGACTATGAAGGACGTATACAAACAGATGATAACAGGAATAATTGAAGGTGCAGGCGCAAAGGCACTTGCAAAGGGAGTGAATATAAAATGATTGTTTGGTTAATATCATTAGGCAGTATCATTATTAGCTTATCAGCTATTATAATTTGTATTTCGGGCGGTGTTGATGAATGAAAAATGTGTTAATAGCCTGTGAAGAATCACAAAGAGTATGCATAGCTTTTCGTAATCGTGGATTTAATGCTTTTTCATGCGATATAATAGATTGTTCAGGTGGTCATCCTGAATGGCATATCAAAGAGGATGTAACAAGGATTTTGAATCCTAACAAATATGGTATACAATTTTTCACAGAGGATAAAGAATATCATGAGTTGAAAAGATGGGATTTAATAATAGCGCATCCACCTTGCACATATTTGACTGTTGCTGCTAACAAGTTATATAATGTCGAAAAATATGGCGAAAAGGCAGTTGAAAGACTTCAAAAGCGTGAAGATGCAATTGGATTTTTCTTGAATTTTGTATATGCAGACTGCCTGCACATTGCAATTGAAAATCCTATTGGCGTAATATCATCCAGGTATCGTAAACCTGACCAGATTATACAACCTTATGAATATGGTCATAATGTCCGAAAATCAACTTGTCTATGGTTATATGGACTGCCTAAATTAAATCCGACTAATATTGTACCATTTGAAGAAATACATAGTAAAGGCAAATCCGGTGGATATTCCGGCAATTCGTGGGTTGTACGTGATGAAAACGGAAAAATCTTGCCTTATGGAGATAAAAGAGTATCTATAGCACGCAGTAAAACTTATGAAGGCATAGCAGATGCTATGGCTCAACAGTGGGGTGATTATCTTGTCAAAATATATCAAAAATAATAAAGACTTTGGTTTGCAATATGACTGGAAGAAAATCAAGCATGAAATGCATCAATTATCTATTCCTGCAGATGTGCATAATCCTGAATTCTTACCGTTAGATGCTGCAAAATTCTTTGTATGCTGCAGTGAACGAAATATCGGCAAAACTACAAACTGGCTGTTATTAGGCATGGTAATGAATGAAATGTACGGCACTATACCACAATATATCCGGCAACGTGAAGATATGATTGCGCCTAAAGCATTGAAGAATCTCTTTGATACTATTCTATTATATGATTATGTTGAAAAAGTCACGCATGGTAGGTGGAATAGTGTATACTACAACAGCAGGCGTTACTATTATTGTAACGTGGATGAAACAGGGCAAATGATTGAAAAGGCAGAACAACATTTCATGTTCGTATGCAGCATAGAAGGTGCTGAAATGCTTAAATCAAGTTATAATGCACCAATGGGTGATCTGATCATCTTTGATGAATTCATAGGCAGGATGTACTATCCTAACGAATTTGTTTTATTTGCTGATCTCTGTAAAACAATAATTCGTGGTAGGCGCAGTCCTATCATTGCAATGCTTGCAAATACAATCAATCCACATTCACCATATTACAACGAAATGTCAATCAAAGACGATTTTGAAAAACTAAATCAAGGGGACAGTAAGATAGTAACCACGCAGGCAGGTACACGCATATACATTGAAATTGTGGGTGCTACAGCTGAGAAGAAAGAAAAGAACAGTGTTATTAATAGATTGTTCTTTGGCTTCAAGAATCCCTTATTAGGTGCTATTACAGGTGAAAGTACATGGTCAATCAAAGAATATCAGCACATACCTGAATTGAAAGAAAATGAAGATGTTCACGTGATCTCACGGCAGCTATATGTTTTATATTCAGGTAAGCTTGTACGGCTTGACATTGTATTGCATAGCACGTTAGGTCGCTGCATATATGCACATTGGGCAAATAAGACATATAAAGATAGTATCATATTAACCAATGAATATCGCACAGATAGTCGGTATATGTACAGGTATGGCAGTGGACTTGTTGAAAAGTTCTTGAAGAATATGCTTGCAGAAAACAGGGTATATTATGCCACAAATGATGTAGGGTGCTTATTAGATGCATACTTTGCTTATATCAAACAGCTACATATATGATCAATACAGGTGTTATATATCAATTGATATGTAGCACCTGCTTTTTATATATACCCTTGTTAAAGAAATGTCAATGGTTCTGATACCAGGCATTGCACCCGGCATATGTTCCACGTGAAAC
>JAGBVS010000146.1 GCA_017630195.1 Bacteroidales bacterium
AAAAGAGTTGTTTGAAAGCATGATAAATATAGTGTAATAAAACAGTTTGCAATTTCTTATCCGTTGCCCATTATTATACAAGTTATTCTCAATAATTTGATGTTCAAATAATTTAGCTTGGACTACCTCAAAGATACATAATTTAAAGCAATTCACAACCAAGAAACAATTCGATAACGAACAACTTAAGTTGTATTCAATCTTTCAAAGATACATAATTTAAAGCAATTCACAACACACATCGCCCACATTATCACATCTTGTTTGTTGTATTCAATCTTTCAAAGATACATAATTTAAAGCAATTCACAACATTATTACCGCAGTTTTGCGCAAGCACTGGTTGTATTCAATCTTTCAAAGATACATAATTTAAAGCAATTCACAACTCTGTTTAATTGGTCATTTCCCAAAGTCGAGTTGTATTCAATCTTTCAAAGATACATAATTTAATACTATTACAACTATAGAAAAAATCTCTCTACAATCTTAATCATCTTTAACACCAGGCATCGTATCTGCCGTCTTCCTGTCCCAAATCTCGTATCAAAGGACCTCCGGTAATGTCGAATATCGCCTCAAAGACGTTCTCAATGTCTTCGTCTGTGTCAAATGAATATCTATCGTTATCATCGCCTTCCATGCATATAATTACAGCTCCTCTTATTTCTTGTTCTTCATCGAAAAGCATTGTTGCAACTGGATTGTATTTAAGTCTTTTCTTATCAGCTTCGCTGTCAATATACATGGTCAATGGTCTTTGCAATCCACATTCTTCTGTAATCTCATTCAATGTATTGGAATAGCCTATCGAGGTAAGTCTATCTGCACCAATAAGTTCAGCTATCTCATCGAATGACATTTTATTAATATTCTCTTCAACAAAATCTGTGAATCCTGAAGGGTGTATAATAAGCACCGCTGGCTCTATTTCTGTCTTTTCTTCAATAATTCTTTTTTCTGATTCTTTGTTGAGAGTATGTTTCATGTTTTAATTTTTTAATCGTTTAGTGATTTTTCAGCTTTCTTCTCGGCTTTTTCTCTTTGCTTTCTTAACTTATTGAGTTTCTTGTCAATAGTCTTTTGCCTTATCTTTGGATTATCGCCTGTAAATTCGTATTCGTCGTATAAATAATTGCCTCTTTCTTCATTAATGACATATATCAATCTTACAGAGATGCTGTTGTTCTTTTGATACGGTCTCATACTTGGACTAAGCTCTTCTACCTCTTCTGGGGTTATATTATAGTCAAGTTTCAAATTGTCCATCACATCTTTTAAGTCGTATCGTTTTCTGATGCTGAACATGGAAAGCTGCATGCGAACTCCCAACTTCCATCTCTCGTGCAATCTGACTTTACCTTCTGCCAGAAAACACCAGTCATCTAATTTATATCCGCCATTTTCATAACCAGTGTTCATTGTTATGTCGGTTTTTTCACCGCTTTCATATTCTCTTAATCCAATCATTCTGCCGTACGAAGCGCCTAAACCTAAGGAATATATCTGTCTGTCTGAGAAATAGAAAAGGCAAGGCACCTCTAAATAATTCATGTATAAGTCGTATGAACCGTAACGATAGTTATCGAGTGTTCCGTCACCGCTTGAGTCATAAAGATAACATACTTCTCTATCGTGCGAACCTCTTTGGTTGAATGCCACTTCCATTGAAAACTCAATATCGAAAGTTCCCTGACTATATACAGGAACAATTGCTCCTAATCCGCCATGAAGTCCATATCGTTTGTAGCCTGTTGTTCCGTCGGCGTCAACTTGAGAGAGGTTAATGCCGAAAAATGCTTCGCTCTTAACTATTTGCGCTTTCATATCTTTATTGAAAGATAAGATTAAAGCACACATTACAAGTATTATATAAACTTTTTTCATGCTTTTATAACGACATTATTTACTTAATATTTTTCATGCTCAAACTTATTCTCTTTCTTTCTACATCAACTTCAGTTACAACGACTTTCACTTTCTGATTGAGTTTCACAATCTCGTTAGGGTCTTTTATGAACTGATTCGACATCTGACTGATGTGAACGAGGCCGTCTTGATGGACTCCGACATCAACGAAACAGCCGAAAGCTGTGATATTTGTCACGATACCAACAAGTTGCATTCCGACTTTAAGGTCATTCATCGAGCGAATGTCTTTGTTGAACTCAAAAAATTCAAAAGTCTTGCGTGGGTCACGTCCAGGTTTCTCCAATTCACTGATAATGTCGTTTATAGTCTCGATGCCGAAGTCATTTTCGATGAAATCTTTAGGATTTATCTTTGATATAAGCTCTTTATTTCCAATTAAA
Organism: Bacteroidales bacterium; assembly: GCA_017630195.1. Lineage (GTDB taxonomy): Bacteria > Bacteroidota > Bacteroidia > Bacteroidales > F082 > Limimorpha. Next base: position 2,313 of record JAGBVS010000146.1, read on the forward strand.
TCTCTTACTTCAACATTGAGTTTCTTCGCCATTTTCTCAACGATATGATAACTTTCCGGGTGTACTGCACTTGCGTCTAATGGCTGTGCAGCATCGTGTATTCTCAAGAATCCTGCACATTGTTCGTAGGCTTTCTCGCCGAGACGAGGCACTTTTAACAACTGCTTACGACTCTTGAAGCCGCCGTTTTCGTTACGGTATTTTACGATGTTGCTCGCAATCTGAGGGCCTACGCCACTGACGTATGACAATAATTGCTCGCTTGCGGAATTCAACTCTACGCCGACAGCATTGACGCAGCTCTCTACTACATGACCGAGTTCTTCATTTAAAAGCTTTTGATTTACATCATGTTGATATTGACCTACGCCGATTGATTTAGGGTCAATCTTGACTAATTCGGCAAGTGGGTCCATGAGGCGACGGCCAATGCTTACCGCACCTCTAACGGTAATGTCGTATTCAGGAAATTCGTCGCGTGCCACTTTGGATGCAGAATATACCGAAGCGCCGCTCTCGTTAACCATCACAGCGACTATGTCACGATCGAATTTAATTCCTCTTATGAAGTCTTCTGTCTCACGTCCTGCAGTGCCGTTGCCTATGGCAATGACTTCAATTTTATATGCATTTACGAGAGAACGTATCTTGTTAGTCGCTTGTCTTGTTTCGTTTTGCGGTGGGTGAGGGTAGATGGTCTCATTATGCAGTAATGCACCATATTCATTAAGGATAACGACTTTACATCCTGTTCTGAAACCTGGGTCTAAAGCAAGCACGCGTTTTTGTCCGATAGGTGCTGCCAAGAGCAGCTGACGAAGGTTTTCTGCAAAGACTTTTATAGCTATTTCGTCGGCTTTCTCTTTGTATAAAGCCCGAATCTCGGTTTCTAAAGATGGTTCCAACAGACGTTTCCATGCGTCGTCGATGGCATCCTGTACCAAGTCGGTAGAGGAGTTGTCGGCTTTGATGAAGATATTGTCTAAAGTTTTAAGAGCTTCTTCGTCGTTTATTTTCAGTTTCACTTTCAGCATGCCTTCAGCCTCGGCACGAAACATCGCCAACAATCGGTGCGACGGTGCCTCGGCAATAGATTCTTTCCAATCAAAATATTGCTGATATGTTTTGCCTTCTTCCTCTTTGCCTTTGACAATTGTCGATGAGATAACTCCTTCTTTATGGTATATTTTGCGGATGTTGTTACGGCCTTTGATGTTTTCGGAAATCCATTCCGCCATGATGTCGCAAGCTCCTTTGAGAGCGTCTTTTGTGTTTTCCACTCCTTTTTCCTTATCGATATATTTCTCGGCAAGACCTTCAACGTCGTCGCTGTTTTGCGACATTATGATTTTAGCTAATGGTTCCAAACCTTTCTGACGTGCTATCTCGGCTCTCGTCTTACGTTTCGGTTTATAAGGAAGATAAAGATCTTCAACATCTTGCATTGTCTTGGCATTTCTAATGCTGCTTTCAAGTTCCGGAGTGAGTTTCTCTTGTTCTGCTATGGATTTTAAAACAGCCTCTTTTCTCTTTTCGAGCTCCTCTAATTGTTCGAGGCGCTTCTGTATGGCAGCAACGACTTCTTCATTCATCGTATTGGTCATCTCCTTACGATAACGTGCGATGAAAGGAACGGTACAACCTTCACCCAATAGTTTTATAACATTACCCGCTACTGTCAGCGATACTGAAAATTCTGTTGATATCTGCTTGATGAAATCCATGTTTTATATTTTAAGTCAACGGACAACAGACAACGGTCAACTGTCTTTGTCCAAATTATAATTGAAATCTATTTTAATAGACGCTTCAATGTGTGTTTATATTTTAGAAAACATTGAAGCGTCTCTACAATTCCTAACTCCTCCAAATCTCCCACGCCGCTTCGGCTTGTTTATGTAACATCGTCATTCCGTTGAAAGTAGAAGCTCCTTTTAAACGTGCTTTATTCAAAAATAGCGTCTCCTCCGGATTGTAAATCAAATCTATGAAGACATGTTGCGCCTCAATGGTAGAGTAGGGAAGTTCTAAACATTCGTTAACATTTGGAAACATTCCCACCGGCGTCGTGTTTATTATAATGGAATAAGGTGAAAAACCCGTACGATTAATCTCCCCATAACTCACACCTAACTCCACACTCCTAACTCCTAACTTAAAAGCCCGACTCGCTATTAGAAACGGAATATTCTTTTTATTTAATACATATTGAACCGCCTTCGACGCTCCGCCACTACCTAAAATCAAAGCTTCTTTATCACATGTGGTCTTGTAGTCTTGTAGTCTTGTGGTCTTATCTAAAAGATTCTCAAAACCAACCACATCAGTATTAAATCCTTTCAATCTTCCGTCTTCATAAATCTTCACTGTGTTAACGGCGCCGACTTCTTTTGCAGTCATGTCAATCTCGTCAAGAAATGGAATGATTTTTTCTTTATAAGGAACAGTGACGTTAAAACCTTTTAAGTTTTTATGTTCTTTGATATATGGAATTATGTCACTTACATTATCAATTTCAATGTTTTGATAAGAATAATTAAGGTTTAGGTCGGAAAATTTCTTTGTGAAATAATCTTTTGAAAAAGAATGTCCAAGCTTCTTTCCAACCAAACCATATACCTTATCAAAACTTTTCATATCACTACATATCCTTTAGACATTAGACTTTAGCCTTTAGTCATTACTCATTCGCTTTTCTTCGCCATCTTTTCTGTCAAGACAATCAAGGCTGCGCCTATGAGCATGATTACAAATGCTATAGCGAAGTCAGTGTTTAATTCTGGCAAATAATATTCATAACCTGTCACCTTAGCTTCACTGCCGAAATAAGTGATGACATCGTTTTTCCAAGGCCAGATGATAGGCATGCTGCCTAAGATGAAGCCAGTTAATACAGCAATTGTTATGTCTCTGTAATTCTTGAAAATCCATGATAAAAGATGTGAAAATGCGAGCAGACCGACAACACCGCCAACTGCTACTGGAAGTAATATATTAAGATTCAAGTCGTTGACAGCGTCAATCATGATAAGTTGATAATTGCCCATCAATACTAAAACGAAAGATCCTGACAAACCAGGAAGTATCATGCTGCATGTTGCAACAGCGCCGCAGATTAGCAAATAAACAAAATTGCTGTTTTCTTTAGCTGGTGTTCCGAATGCAATGAATAATGCAAATGCTGTTCCTATTATGAATGATAAAATAACTTTCCAATTGAATCTTTCAATGGTTATTCCTACATAATATATTGATACTAAAATCATTCCGAAGAAGAACGACCATAAATAAATTGGATATTCAGCGAATAAGAATTCAAATAATCTTGCAATTGAAAGAATAGCGACAAGTACACCGCTACCTACTGATATTAAAAACCATAAATCTATGTGTTTGGCAAATTCTTTAAATTTCCCCGTGAAAAATAATTTAATAGCAGTCAGGTTACACGATTTCAACGCATTAATCAAACGCTCGAAGATTCCTGTTATAAGTGCGATTGTTCCTCCTGAAACTCCTGGAATAACATTGGCAGAACCAACGCCAAGTCCTTTGAAAAAATTAGCAATGTACTGATTCATATTGATTTAGTTGTTTTAATTGTTTGATTTTTTGTTTTTATATTCATTGATTAGATTTACAATATTGTCGTTATTCAAAATATATACCGGGTCGAAATCGATAAATTCTTGGAGTCCATCAGTGTCAAGTTCCAATGCTTCTTCAAGATTCATCAGTCCTAACTGTTCTTCTTCATTTATAAAATTGATGAAAGCCAATCTGTACAACAAAGATGCTTGTCGTCCAAGTCGTTCTAAACCTTTCTCTATGTATTTTACAGCTTTGTCAATGTCATCTTGTAAAATATAGACTTCCATAAAAGCGATGTAAAGATTCACGTCATATGGATAAAGTTCCTCTATTTCTTTAAGATATTTGACAGATGTCTTATATTTTCCTAATTTGTTGTTTTCCTCGACGAGAACAAAAAGGTAGTCGGTGTTGAAAGGTGCGAGCTCGTGGGCTTTTTTCAAAAACTTGACAGCTGATTTATGGTTTTCATCTTCGCAGAATATAAATCCTAAACCGGCATAAGCCTCAGCAATGTTTTCGTCAAGTTCCAAAGCTTTCTTGAAATTGTTTATGGCTTCCAATTTCATTCCTGTTTTTGCATGAGCTTCACCGTAAAGACAATACAGAATTGGCTTTTTAACATTATTTCTGAAAGCTTCCTCAACAATGTCTATAGTGTCTTGATATTTGTCTAACTCATTGTTGATGGTTGCAATATTTATGTAAGCTTTTTCATAATGTTGGTCTATGGCGAGTGCGAATTCATACTGTTCGATGGCTTTTTCAAGAAGATGAAGTCTAAGATAGCAGTTGCCCAACGACATCCATGCATGGATGCTGTGTGGGTTTTTATCTATCTCGCCTTTCAGGAAATCGACGCTTTCAAAACCTCTGTCAAGATAAAAATAGCAGTTCATAATCTGCATATACTGCTCGGAGTAATCAATGTTGTCGTTCAGACCTTTTTTGAGATAATAAAGAGCGTTTTCATAGTCTCTCAAAATCATGTATTCAGTTCCAATAGAGCCATATATGTCAACTACGCCTTCGTTATCTCCAAGAAGTTTGATTGCTTTTTTATACGCAGTTATTGATTCTTTGTGTCTGTCGAGCAAACCGTAGCAATAGCCTAAATTAACGTGATAATCTGGATCTTCAGTGTTATTGTCTTCTTCTTTGAGATATTTCAGGGCATTGCGAGCATCTTGTACGGAGAGGTATTTCTTCGCCATGATGTTATATATTACAGGACTTTCGGAATGATATTTCATAGCCATGTCAGCGAGTATATTAATCTTTTCAATATCATCTTGCTGAATGTAATAATCAATCATTATGTTCAATTCATCTACGTCGAAATATGAAAGTCTATCGTTTTCAAGTTGATTTTCAAATCTTTCAATCAATTCCTGAATTTCATAATCATCTAAAAAACTATCATCATCAAATCCCATATCTTTTTTTTGCAAATTTAAGAAAATCTGTGTTATATTTGCAAAAAAATAAAAACATTATGCCGTTAATTAAATCTATATCGGGATTCCGTGGAACTATCGGTGGTAAGGCTGACAATGGTCTTACACCTATTGATATTGTAAAACTTACATCATCATTTATATGTTTAATTCGTCGTTCTGGAGTTAGCCGTCCTCGTATCGTCGTTGGACGCGACGGCCGTCTTTCTGGAACAATGGTCAATCAGTTGGTTTGTGGCAACTTACAAGCTATGGGAGCTGATGTAATTGACATCGGATTGAGCACAACACCTACCGTTGAAGTAGCTGTGACAGAAATGAAGGCTGACGGAGGCGTCATCCTCACTGCAAGCCATAATCCAAAAGAATGGAACGCTCTCAAATTGTTGAACAACAAAGGCGAATTTATCTCTAAAGAAGATGGCGAATGGCTGCTCGAAAAAGCTGCTGCCGACGACTATGAATTTGCATATATCGATGAAATTGGAACTTATTCCGTCGAAAACGACTGGATTGAACGTCATGCCGATATGGTATGCAATCTTCCTCTCGTAAACAAAGAAATTATAGCTAAAGCTAATCTTAAAGTTGTCGTTGATGCTGTCAATTCAACGGGCGGAATAGCAATTCCAATGTTGCTCAGAAAATTAGGTGTCGATAATATCGTTGAACTTAACTGCGAAGTTACTGGCAATTTTGCTCATAATCCAGAACCTCTCGCAGCTCATTTGGTTGAGACTTGCGCCAAGGTAAAAGAAAGCGGCGCCGACTTTGGCATTGTCGTTGACCCAGACGTTGACCGCCTCGCTTTCATTGATGAGAATGGCGAAATGTACGGAGAAGAATATACTCTCGTTACAATAGCATCTTACATCCTACAACATAAAAAAGGTAATACAGTTTCAAATCTTTCTTCAACAAGAGCTTTACGTGACGTGACTCAACAATTTGGCGGTGAATATTTTGCAGCCGCTGTCGGTGAAGTCAATGTAGTAGAAAAAATGAAAGAAGTAAATGCTGTTATCGGCGGCGAAGGCAATGGCGGCGTTATCTATCCTGAATTACATTATGGCCGCGACGCTCTCGTCGGTGTCGGACTTTTCCTCACTTATCTCTGCGAATCACAATGCACTTGCTCTGAATTGAAATCCAAGTTCCCATTGTATTACATGTCTAAGAACAAGATTCAGTTGGATGCTTCTACAAATGTTGACATGATTTTAGAGAAAATAGCCGATAAGTTTAAAAATGAAAAAGTCACAACTATCGATGGTGTGAAAATAGACTTTGAAGAAGGCTGGGTTCATCTTCGCAAATCAAACACAGAACCTATTATCAGAGTATATTCTGAAGGTAAGACAGAAGCTGAGGCAGAACGTCTTGCTCAAATCATGCTTGATGAAGCTAAGAATTTTTAATCTGCTTATTGTTTTTTTTGTAAAATGTCTAACAAGAGCAATAAAAAGAAAAGTCGCCGCAGGAATTACAAATACCATGCGGTGACTTTCAAACTGACATCAGGTCAATATAAATCGTTAAGAAATTATTGCAAGGCGAGGAAAACCACGCCAATAAAACTCATCAAGAAAAGCATTGAACGCTTCATTTCTCATTATGAATATGAAGTGCCTAAAGAATTGTACCTTACAGAAAACCAACTCGACCTCTTTGATATAGAAGAGTTTAATGGATAATGACAAAAGACTAAAGGTTGCAAATTCTGAATCCCTCATGTCACTCTGCACCTATAAAACCTCATCATCCTTTATTATACGGAATCCTATTTGCGATAGATCTTCCCAAGGTCACTTCGTCGGCATATTCCAAAGCATCACCAACGGAAATTCCTTTAGCTATCGTTGTTATAGTTCCCTTAAAATCTTTTAACACTCTCGACAGATAAAAATTCGTGGTGTCGCCTTCTATGGTAGCAGGCAATGCTAAAATTATTTCTGTTATATCTTCCTTGTTGACTCTTTCCAAAAGTTCGTTGATTCTTAAATCGTTGGGTGAAATTCCTTCTATCGGATTTATAATTCCTCCAAGAACGTGATACAATCCGTTGTAGGAACATGTACGTTCTATTGCAAGTACGTCTCTCATGTCTGCAACGACGCACAGAATATTTTCGTCGCGTTTAGGGCTGGAACAAATCGAGCATAAAGGTTCATCGCTTATGTTATAGCAGCGGCGACATAAAACTATGTTATTTCTCATGTCGTTCAATGACTTGCACAATTGTTCGGTCTTGGTTTTCTCTTCTCCTAACAAATGTAAAGCCAATCGTAAGGCTGTCTTTTTTCCTATGCCTGGTAATTTCGATAATTCATCAACTGCTTTTTCCAATAAAATGGAAGAATACTCTGCCATAGCTAACAACTTTTTCTGCAAAGATACGTTATTTCTTAAAACTTTTTAACTTTGCAAAAAAATCAAATCATGAAAAAAATATCAACTTTATTAATTTTAACATTATCATTATTATTTGCTTTTTCATCAAGTAATATTTACGCCCAAAACGACATTAACAAGACAGATAATCAAGGAAGAAGACAAGGCAAATGGATTGATTTCCATGAAAATGGAAGTATAAGATATACAGGAGAATTCAAAAACAACGAACCGGTAGGAGAGTTCCTTTACTATTCTGAAGACGGAACTTTATTTGCTAAAAACAAACACATTAAAAAGACTCATCTCTGCGAATCAGAAGTATATTCACCTAACGGCAACATCATTGCAAAAGGGAAATATTTAGATAAGAAAAAAACTGAGAAATGGGAGTATTTCAGTGAAAAAAACGGCGCTCTTATATTGATTGAAAATTATGAGAATGGCAAGCTCGATGGAAAAAGCATCGCATATTCTTCTGTTAATAATATTATCGTTGAAGAAACAGAATACGTTGACGGATTGAAAAACGGCGCTTATAACAAATATTACGACAACGGAAAAATCATGGTAAAAGCCAATTATAAAAACGATATTCTTGACGGAGAATATGTTTTTTATTATCCTAATGGCGTTGTTAAAGAAGAAGGACTGTTTTCTGATGGGCAGAAGGTTGGCGAATGGAAAACCTACGATATGGAAGAAGGACTGCTCTCCGTTGATGTATATTCAGATTTTGAATAGATTTTTTAAGATAACAAGTCCCTATACATTAGGAACTTGTGTGATGTGTGGATATTATCTGTTTTACATCAGAGAGTCTTTCTATTATTCTGAGTCCAGTGGTTTTTAATCGTTGCTTTGACACGTGACCGCCACTATAAAGAATGCAATCGAAGCCGCATTGTTCAGCAACTTCCGCATCATGCAACGTGTCGCCAATCATAACGCATTCAGATGGATTTAGGCCTAATGTCTCCACGACTTGTTTGCCTAACGAGACTTTCTCTCTTGCGTAATTATCTTTTATACCGAATATGCCATCAAAGTAATGTGTGATATTAGCATTGCCTATCATCAATTTCAGATTGTCATCTTTCATTGCAGATAATACAATTTGCCTATAATTGTTCTCCTTGAAAAAAGAGAGGACATCAATAACGTCAGGGAATAATTTTAAATCTGAGGCTTTTGCTGCATATAACTTAACGTATTGTTTTGCAGGAACTTCAAAAGGTTCTTTGGTAAAATCAAAGCCTGCTTTTACATAGTAATCTTTTACAGGAAAACCAAAGATGTCTTTATATCTTTCAATGCTTAATAATGGAAGAGCTCTTTCTTCCAATAAAAAATTGACTGACTCTAACGACAGTTCAAGGTCGTCGAGCATAGTTCCGTTCCAGTCCCAAATTATAGTTTTATACATCAGCGGCAGTGTTTTGTATAGTCTTCCATATTAGGTCTGCCTTTGGCTTCAGCTATCTTGAAATAATAACAAGCCATGTCGTAATCGCTTATGCTTCTGTAATATAAGCCAATATTGAAATAAGCTTGTAGATAGTCAGGATTTAATTCTATGACTTTGAGATAGTCTTGTAAAGCTTCTTCTTTTTGGAAGATATTATATTTCGCGCATCCACGATGGAAGTAGGCTTCATGGTTTTCGGGGTTATATTTTATGGCTTGGTCAAAATATTCTATTGACTCTTCAAATTGGGAGCGATATAGATAATCGACGCCTTTATCACATAAATTTCTTGATTTTTCAGGATTGTTGTTGCAACTTATCATGAATAAAACTAATCCTAATGTTATAATTTTAAATGCTTTTCTCATATTTATTTAATTTTTGCAAAGATAAAAAAAATGGCAAAAGTCTAAAGTTAAAAGTCTAATGTTTTTTTATTTTGTTTTTAAAAATAAAGCCAATATGCGCTAAATTTTCCTTGAGAGTCAATCATGACAGCCGGCATAGGAATCTTAATGAAACTCAACACTTTTAAGGTTGTTTTCAAGAATTTGTTCTCAACAGGGATTCTTGTTAAATCAATATCTGGAGAAAGAACAAATTGTCGGGTTCGAGTAAATTCAGGTATTGTTTGACCGTTGTAACTACTTGCGTTATAGACAGCTCCTGTCATTCCGTCAGCGCTGTATCCTAATGCCAAATTCACCCATGATGGGAATTTCGAGTTTTCATCAAGGAATGACTTAATGTTACAAGAAACCCATATAGTTTGTCCGTTATAATCTTTTAACATTTTTTCTGGTAGAGTGCTGCCAAGCAAATTGGGGCTATATTGAGGATATTGAGTGTGGTGATATGAATATTTCATTGATATTCTTTGTTCATGCCATAGAGCCTGTTGTCCCATGAACAAGCCTGTTCCCAAGGCATTGGCGACCATATCGCCCCACGAAAAGCCCCATCCTGACGACAAGCCATCAAAAATCTCCACGGTGCTAAGGAAGACAAATCCAACTGGGCCGCCATATAAATTTGCTTTTCTTTCATCACAACCGGCAAGACGAAGTGCTTCGTAACCAAGCATTCCCACATAATAAGAGGTCATGGAATGTCCCATTTTATCCATCTGTAGCCAGTTGTTATTGTCGTTATGTAAATGTAAAGGCTCCTGTTCATAATCGGCATACCATAAATAATAAAGCCCGCTCATTGTGCCTGCATAGATGGCAGCTTCAGCTCCCAAGACAATGCCAACATTTTTCTTAACATTCCTTAACGAATCGCTTTGGATTGATATACTTTCTTGCGAAAACGTCGTCAAAGAGAAGAAGAGCAACAATGTCAAACTAAGTCTCTTAAACTTTGACTTTTGGAGTTTATTCCTGTTATATATTTTTTGCGAATTTATCATTATTTCCTATGATGATCTTATTTTGAGACGTAGCTGTAACAATTACTTTCTATTTCCATATCTTCATTTTATTCAACGCCTTTCTGTATTTCTCAGCATTTCTGTTGTGTTCGCTCATGTTTCTTGCGAATACATGATAACCAGAAAGGTCGTCTTTGGCGCAGAAATAAAAATACTTATGTTGTTCTGCATTTAAAACAGCATCGATGGCTGCTATTGAAGGAATGCAAATAGGTCCTGGAGGAAGTCCTATATATTTATAGGTATTGTAAGGAGATTCTATTTCTTTGTGAACATCTAAAACTCTTTTTATTTCGAAATCACCGAGGGCGAACACTAAAGTAGGGTCGGCCTGAAGCAGCCAGTTTTTGTTCAATCTGTTGATATAAACGCCGGCAATACGAGGCATTTCAGAAACTTTTGTAGTTTCTTTATCGACAATAGAAGCCAAAACGCTTACCTCTATAGGATTCATTTTCAATGCTTCTGCTTTCTTTAATCTTTCCTCGTTCCAGAATTTCCTGTATTCATTAGTCATCTTATCAACAAATTCATCGGCATCGATGTTCCAATATAATTCGTAAGTATTAGGAATGAATAAAGCCGCTACGCTTTCTTCATCGAATCCCATTTCCTTGAGCGTCGAGTTTTCCTTGAGCGCCTTCAAAAAAGATAATGAATCCATTTCAAGTTGTTCGTCGATTCTTTCTGCCAACTGTTCAATAGTTCTTATATTATTAAAGGTGAACTTCACTGGAGTCTGGCTTCCGGAACGCAACATATTCAATAATTTATTGTTATTCATACCGTTGACAACAACATAATGTCCCGACTTGATGTATTTAGGATAATCGAGTTTCTTGGCGAGCCATTCAAACGACTTGTGATTTATGATGATGTTATCGGAATAAAGCTTGTTCTTTACAGTCTCGAAATCATCATCGGAATATATGTATAAAGACACCTTTTCATCATTGGCAATCATGACGTTAGGGAAGATGATAGCCTTATACATCTTAACAAAAAACAAAACAGATATTATGACGCAAACGCTTAGAGCTAAGAAAATATAACGTTTGATTTTCTTCATTTTCTCGACTTGTTTCTTATGATATGTCTTGATAGTTTCCATTAAAATTTTTCGTTGATAAGTTGAAACTCTAACTCGTCTATGAATCCATGCGGCGTTCTTATCCATTCTTTACGATAGCCGCATTGTTCGAAGCCGATTTTTTTGAAAAGATTTTGGCTGTCGGTATTAAGTACGTCGATGAGACAATATATTTGTTTAAGCATAAGAATATCAAAGCAATATTCTACCATCAGTTTAAGAGCTTCGCTTGCGAAACCGAGTTTTCTATATTCTTTTTGCAACAATATTCCGATGCCTGCTCTTAGATGAATTGGGTCGAAATCGTAAATATCGATACAGCCTATTTCTGTATTGTCTTCTTTTTTCTCAATGATAAAACGCATCTGTCGATTGGCGAACAGGTCGTTGTTGCCAAGCAGAAATTGTTCGATTTGATACAAAGAATAAGGGGTGTAGGTCTCGCTCACTCTCCATATTTCCTGATTGTTTTCCCACTGATAGATAAGGGCAGCGTCTTGAGGTTCAGCAGCTCTTATTATTAAGATTTCGTTTTGTGCAAACATTGATTTAAATTTTATGCAAAGATAAACATTCCGTCAAAAACATGTGTTGCCGGACCTGTTAAAACTACGTTTTTAAAAGTATTGTTTTCTTTGTCGAAACGTACATTGAGTTTTGCGATCTGAGTGTGAATATCGATGTCGTCACCGCCGAACCAAAGTGATGCTGCCATTGCAGATGCTGTCACTCCTGTGCCGCAAGCTAAAGTCTCGTCTTCTACGCCTCTCTCGTATGTCCTAATGTGAATGTTTCCGTTATCATTCAAGAGAAAATCTACATTTACGCCATCGGAAGAAATATTTTTGTCATAACGTATCTCGGCGCCTGCATTTTTGACATCCAAATCTTTAAGATTATTAACTTTTGTGACATAATGCGGAGAACCGGTGTCTATTAGGAGGGAGTTATCATCAAGTTTAAAGGACAAAATGTCACGCATCGACAGTTCAACAAGATATTCTCCAATGGAAATTTCAGCAACTTTTGCCTTATGAATTCCATCGACAGCTTCATAAACGGCTTCATTTTTTATTATACCTTGTTGGTGTGCGAAAGCTGCGATGCAACGTCCTCCATTACCACAGAAAGTACTTTCCTTGCCATCACAATTATAATATTTCATTCTAAAATCATGATTATCAGAAGGCATCAAAATTATAAGTCCGTCAGCGCCGATTCCGACACGTCTGTCACACATTTTAAATATTAATTCTTCCGACAATACTAATTCTTTTTTTATTGCGTTTATCATGATGAAATCGTTGCCGGCACCATGAAACTTGCTAAAATTAATGTAATGATTTTCAGATATATTCATAAAATAATTTTGTTTTAAAACTAAAAAAGTTTTGGCAGGAATTTTGAACGTAAAAATAGTAAAAAAATTAAAAGCAAACCAATATCGAAAAAAGAATCTTTACACTAAAAAAGATTCGGGATGGCGTCTCCCGAGGAGAGTTTTAAGAGAGTGTATGACGTCATTTATTAACTAACTAATTTTTAAAACATGAAAAACAGAACTAAATTCTTATTTGTGACTTTTAGCTTGTTATTTGCAGCTTTAAGCGTACTGACAATCAACCTTTATTTATCACAACGCGAGATGAAAAAATCTCTGTCTGATGCAGAAATGCGACAAACATCTGGAACCCATAATTCAGCGTCTGTTGTCAAGGCATCTTTTTGGGCAAATGAAGAAGGTGTGAGTTTTGTTAATGCTGCCGAAAAAACAGTCAATACCGTTGTTCATATTAAGACCGAAATTGTATCGAAAGGCAATAGCTATTATGATTTCTTCGGTTCATTACTTGAACAGATTTACGGAAGCCAAATGCAAATTCCGGATAATGTATCTGTTGGCTATGGCTCAGGAGTGGTAATATCACCTGACGGTTATATAGTTACAAACAATCACGTTGTTGAAGGCGCAAGTAAAATTGAAGTGACATTTAACGACAAACACAAGAGAACCGCAACCATCATAGGCAATGACCCGAGTACAGATTTGGCTTTGATTAAAGTAGAGGCATCTGACTTAGAATATCTTACATTTGCCGATTCGGATAAAGTTAGAGTAGGAGAGTGGGTGCTTGCAGTTGGAAATCCATTCAACCTTACATCAACAGTGACAGCAGGCATCGTTAGCGCAAAAGCTCGTAATATCAATATCTTAGGCGATGGCAGCACAATTGAGTCATTCATTCAGACTGATGCGGCCATCAATCCTGGCAACAGCGGCGGCGCACTTGTTGACATGGACGGCAAACTCATTGGAATAAACGCAGCAATAGCTTCTCGTACTGGAAGTTATGAAGGATATTCTTTCGCTATCCCATCTAATATAGTCAAAAAAGTCATAGAAGATTTCTTGCAATATGGAGCGATACAAAGAGCCTATCTTGGAGTAAGCATCGCTGAAATAACTGAGGATTTTGCAGAAACTAAAGGCATTGAGGTAACATCAGGTGTGTATATTGTTGATGTTCACGAAAATGGCGGAGCCAAATCTGCCGGCATTAAAAAAGATGACATTATATTAAGCATCAATAACATAAGTGTTAACTCCAACTCTCAACTTATTGGCGTTGTTGGTCAATATAGACCTGGCGACAAAGTGAATGTCAAGATTAACCGCAAAGGTGATATAATTGTAAAAGAAGTGACACTCAAGAACTTGGAAGGAACGGAAGAGATGCATAAAGATACTGACAGTTTCTATAATGAAGTCTTGGGAATCAGAGCACAGTCTTTGCCATCGTCATTGAGAAGCGAGCTCGGAATCAATTACGGATTGAAGATAGTTGAAGTAAAAGACGGTATATTCAAGCAAAAAGGAATAACAAACGATTTTATAATATTATCGGTTAATTATCAGAAAGTAAGCTCCGAAAACGACCTCAGAAAAGCATTAAGCAATGACAGAAATGGCAAGATTCGCATCGAAGGTATCAATTCTACAGGTACTTATAACATCACCTTCGAGTTTTATCGATAACAAAAAGAACTAAAGCTATTGAGCCAAGTCCAATGGCAAAAAAATCAATAGTTCAATAAAACATTTCTGTAACAACATTGTTTATGTAGTAGTAATAAAAAATATGAGGCAGTTAAAAATTTCAAAATCTATTACCAATCGTGAGTTGGCATCGCTCGACAAGTATCTTGCCGACATTGCGAGAGAAGAACTGATTTCACCGGAAGAAGAAGTCGTTCTTGCGCAGAAGATAAGAGCTGGCGACGAACAAGCCCTCGAGAAATTGGTAAGAGCTAATTTAAGATTTGTTGTTTCGGTAGCGAAACAATATCAGAATCAGGGAATCAGTTTGCCTGATTTGATTAACGAAGGTAATGTTGGACTGATTAAAGCTGCGCAGCGTTTTGATGAGACAAAAGGCTTCAAATTCATATCATACGCTGTGTGGTGGATACGTCAGTCAATCCTGCAAGCTGTGGCTGAACAGTCGCGATTGGTACGACTTCCATTAAACCAAGTAGGTTCTTTGTCGAAGATAAAAAAGACATCGTCGCGTCTCGAACAGCTTTATCATCGCCAGCCGACGATAAAGGAAATTGCGGAAGAGCTTGACCTTCCTGAACATAAAGTGATAGCAGCATTCCGCATGAACACCAAAGAGGTGTCGATGGATGCTCCAGTCGGAGAAGATGATGATTTGTCGTTGATAGACACCATCATTCCAGAAGAAGCTAAAGCAGCCGACTATAACATAGTCCGCAAACTCGACAATGCTGAGATTCACCGTTCAATGTCAATTTTGACAGACAAGGAACGCGAGATAATAAATCTCTACTTCGGCATTGATGCAACGCACAGCTACACTCTTGAAGAAATAGCTTACAGGCTTGACCTTACAAGAGAAAGAGTAAGACAAATTAAAGACAAAGCTCTTAAAAAATTAAAACAAAATCCGAGCAAGAATCTGCTTAAAATGTATTTGGATTGTTGAAGTCAACAAGACAACAAGACAACAAGTAAATCTCTAGAGTTCTGATTAGAATTCTAGAGGTTTTTATTCAAAAAATAAAAATAAAAACTCTTTTATTTCTCAATAAAGTTTTGTATTTTTGCAAACCGTAGCGACGTATGGCATACGTCTGTTAAACACGTTGTTTTTAAAAAAAACTTTTTTTCAATGAAAAAGACTAAATACATTTTTGTGACAGGAGGCGTTACGTCATCCTTAGGTAAAGGAATTATTTCCTCATCATTAGCTAAGTTATTGCAAGGCAGAGGATTTTCTGTAACTATTCAAAAACTTGACCCATACATCAACATTGACCCGGGAACATTGAACCCATACGAACACGGTGAATGTTATGTTACAGAAGACGGCGCTGAAACAGACCTCGATCTCGGTCACTATGAACGTTTTTCAAACACAGCGACATCTCAAGCTAATAGCGTAACAACAGGTAGAATCTACCAAAGCGTTATAAACAAGGAAAGAAAAGGAGAATACCTTGGCTCAACAGTTCAGGTTGTTCCTCACATCACTGATGAAATCAAGAGATGCGTCAAATTGCTTGGTCACACAGGAAAATATGATTTTGTTATAACAGAAATAGGCGGAACAGTTGGTGACATCGAATCACTTCCATTCGTTGAAGCTATCCGTCAGATGCGCTGGGAAATGGGACAAGACTCAGTGGTAATACACCTTACATTGGTTCCTTATTTATCAGCTGCACAAGAACTCAAAACCAAACCTACACAACACTCTGTCAAGTCATTGCAGGAACAAGGTGTTCAGCCAGACATCATCGTATGCCGCTGCGAAAAACATCTTTCAGAATCTATCAAGTCAAAGATAGCTTTGTTCTGTAATGTAGAAAAGACTTCTGTCATTGAATGTATCGACGCTGACTCAATATACGATGTCCCTGTTTTGATGATGAACGAAGGCCTCGACAGAGAAGTTCTCAGAAAGACTAATACAGAACATGAAGGCGAAGCTGATTTGGAAAACTGGAAACAATTCTTGAATCGTCTCCATAATCCAAAGCATGAGCTCACAGTTGCATTGGTAGGTAAATATGTCGAATTGAAAGACGCATACAAATCAATACGTGAGGCTTTGATTCACGGCGGCGTCGCTAATGAGACAAAAGTACATATCAAGAGCATCCACAGTGAAGAGATTACAAGAGAAAACGCCAAAGACATTCTTGCCGGCGTTGACGGCATCTTGGTAGCTCCTGGTTTCGGAAGCAGAGGCGTAGAAGGCAAAATCAACGCCGTTGAATACGCTCGCGTCAATAATGTTCCTTTCATGGGTATCTGCCTCGGCATGCAATGCGCAGTAATCGAATTCGCAAGAAACGTGCTCGGATATAAAGACGCTCATTCACGCGAAATGGACACAGATACAAAACATCCAGTTATCGACATAATGGCAGAACAAAAGAACGTGACAAACATGGGCGGAACAATGCGTCTCGGTGCTTATCCTTGTAAAGTCACTGAAGGCTCAAACCTCCACAAAGCATACGGCGAGACACTCATCTCAGAACGCCACCGTCACCGTTACGAATTTAACAACGCTTATATCGAAGAGTTCAAGAAACATGGCATGAATATCACTGGCGTCAACCCTGATACAAATCTCGTTGAGGTCGTTGAAGTTGAAGGTCATCCTTGGTATGTCGCTTCACAATATCACCCAGAATATAAGAGCACAGTGGCAAAACCACATCCTATGTTCGTCGGTTTCGTAAAAGCCATGCTCGAATATAGAGGTAAATAATCAATAAAACGTCAAATTTTATCATTGAAAAAACAAGTGCAAAGTAATGTAAATATTTTATTTATGTTACTTTTGCACGTTAAATAATAAGCTTAAATATATGGATAAAAATTCTCTTATTGGTATCATCTTGATATTAGGAGTGTTGATTGGTTGGTCTGTTTGGATGACACCATCAAAAGAAGAACTTGCACAACAACGTCACATTCAGGATTCTATTAACAGAGTTAAAAGAGAACGCTTCGTGAAAGACTCTATCAGCATGGCAGAAGCTATGGCTGCAATGAATCCGACTAAAGAAACAATAAACAACGACTCATACACAGAACGTTACGCACAATACGGTTCTTTCGCTAACGCATCACAAGGCGAAAACAAAACATGGGTGCTCGAAAACGAATTGCTTAAAGTTGACCTATCATCAAGAGGCGCTTACGTCAAGACAGTAGAACTCAAAGACTACAAAACATTCGATTCTCTTCCTTTGATTGGTTTCGATGAAGAAACATCACGATTCAACCTCGAATTTATCGCCGACGGTAAAGGCATCAATTCTTACGACCTTTACTTCGAACCTTATATCAACGGTTATCCTTACGAAGGTGTCGAAACAATCAATATTGGAACTAAAGATTCATTAATATTTTCTTTACGCGCATACGCCGCAGACTCAGAAGGCAACAAAAGCTTAGACAAATATTTGGAATACCGCTATACAATGTACAAAGACCAATATATGGTTGGTTTCGACATTGTTACAAACAACCTCAAAGGCATCATTCCTGCAAACACTCGTTTCATGACAGTAGATTGGGCCGTCGATGTTCTTAAACAAGAAAAGGCTAGCGACCGCTTAAACTTTGAAACAATATATTACATGTATGCCAACAACGACGTTGAAGCTCTTTCAAAAACAGAAGTTGCTAATGAAGAAAAAGAATTGAATACAGGTGTGAAATGGATTTCTTTCAAACAAAAATTCTTCAGCTACGCACTTATCTCAAAAGATAATTTCGATGACGCTTTCGTTGAATTGCATACTAAATCAAGACCTTCTAACTCACGTTACCAGAAGTCAATGAGTGCCGTTATCGACCTTCCTTTCGATGGATTAAATGAAGACAATAAAATTGAGTTGTCATATTATTTCGGTCCTAACAGCTTTAAGGTCATGAAACAATATGACTTGAATCTCGAAGACCAAATTCCTCTCGGCGGCAAATTGATTTCATGGATTAATAAATATATCGTTATCAACGTATTTAATTGGTTAGGACATTACGGTTGGAGCTACGGCGTAGTAATCTTAGTGTTGACTCTTATCATTAAAATATGTTTGATGCCTATTGCATTCAAATCATATATGTCATCAGCTAAGATGCGCGTCTTGAAACCAGAAATCGACGCTATCAACGAGAAATATCCTAAGCAAGAAGACGCTATGAAGAAACAACAGGCTGTCATGGATCTCTATAAAAAAGCTGATGCCAGCCCAATGTCGGGATGTCTCCCAATGTTATTGCAATTCCCAATCTTGATCGCGATATTCCGTTTCTTCCCATCCAGCATCGAATTGCGTCAACAATCATTCTTGTGGGCTGACGACTTGTCAACTTACGACAGTATTTTGGACTTGCCTTTCAATATTCCTTTCTATGGCGACCACGTCAGTTTGTTCACATTATTGATGACAGCATCAACATTGCTTTATACATATATCAATAATAAGCAAATGGAACAAGCACAAGGCAACCAAGCAATGCCTGGAATGAAATTGATGATGTATCTCATGCCAATCATGTTCCTCGGTATCTTCAACAGCTATTCAGCAGGTTTGAGTTATTACTATCTTTTAGTCAACTTGTTCACATTCGTACAAATGTACATCTTCAAGATTTGTATCAATGAAGACAGACTTCGTAAGAAAATAGAATTAGCTAAGAAAAAACCTGTCAAAAAATCTAATTTCCAAAAGAGATTAGAAGAAATGCAGAAACAACAGCAACAACAAATGAGAAGATAATAATGGCTAAAGTCGAATGACTAAAGTCTAAAGAAAAGACTAAAGATTATTCTTTGGTCTTTTTTTATGTGTTGTGGAAAAAATACACACATTGTAGAATTTATAATTTGATATCAATTCCTAAGTAATTATATACCAGGAATGTATTTCATTGGTATAATGCTTGTAAAAACTTATTGTCAAAATTATTAAAAATTATGGATAAACTAAACTTTATAGCTAAGCACAAAAAACTAATTATTACTGCTATTTTACTTGTTGTTATTGCAGGCATAGCATTTCATTTTTTTGATAAGGAAGAGGTTGAAGAAGTATATCCTGTTGTCACTGTTGAGAAGGTGAAACAAGAGGACGTCGCTATTTACGGTGAATATGTAGGACGTATCAGAGCGCAGCAATTTGTTGAGATAAGAGCTCGCGTTGAAGGTTATTTGGAAAAAATGTTGTTTGAAGAAGGAACATATATAAATAAGAACCAGATTCTCTTTATCATCAACCAGGACAGATATAAAGCGAGAGTTGACAAAGCGAAGGCCCAGCTTAACAAAGACAAGGCTCAAGCACGTAAGGCGGAAAGAGATTTAGAAAGAATACGTCCTTTGTATGAACAGAATGCAGCGAGCCAGTTAGATTTGGATAATGCAATTGCTGCATACGAGACAGCAAAAGCTTCAGTATCGATGAGTGAAGCCGACTTATATCAAGCCGAATTGGAGCTTAGTTATACAACGGTAAATTCTCCTATATCAGGATATATCACAGAAAGCGAAGTCGATTTGGGAACATTGGTAGGACCATCGTCGAGATCGCATCTTGCGACAATCATCAAGATGGATACTGTCATGATTGATTTTAGCATGACTGCCTTAGATTATCTTAAATCAAAGGAAAGAAACGTCGAGATAGGTCAGAAAGACACCACTCGTTCGTGGCAGCCTCATGTGACAATCACATTAGCAGATAACAGCACATATAAATATCAAGGACTTGTGGATTTTGCTGCTCCTCAAGTTGATGAACTCACAGGAACATTCTCCGTGAGAGCAGAAATGACAAATCCGGACAGAGCGTTGTTGCCTGGACAATTTACAAAAGTGAAACTTCTTCTTGACGTAAGAGAAGATGCCAATGTAGTACCTTTGAAATCTGTTGATATAGAAAAAGGCGGAGCCTACATTTATGTTTTACGTTCAGACGCTACGGTAGAAAGAAGATTCATTGAGATAGGACCTGAAATAAACAATAATGTTGTCGTGGAAAGAGGTCTTAGCGCAGGAGAATTTATTGTCACCGAAGGTTATCATAAATTGAGTCCTGGTGATAAAGTTGAGTTCTATGTAAATTAAAGAAGGAGGCTTATAATGAAGGTATCATTTTTTATAGACAGACCAGTATTCTCCATAGTAATTTCAATATTGATAGTCATTTTGGGATTTATTGGCTTGACGATGTTACCAATAGATCAATATCCACAAATAACGCCACCGGTAGTAAAGATCAGCGCTACATATCCAGGAGCGAGTGCACATACCGTGGCTCAGGCTGTAGCAACTCCGATAGAGCAACAACTCAATGGTACACCCGGGATGATTTATATGGAATCGTCGAGTTCTAATTCCGGAAGTTTTTCAGCAACGGTAACTTTTGATATTGGCACAGATCCAGAGTTGGCTGCTGTCGATATACAGAATCGCATCAAGTTGGCGGAGTCACGATTGCCGGCGGAAGTTGTCCAGAATGGCATCAACGTGGAACGCCAGTCACCGAGTCAGCTTATGACTGTATGTCTGACTTCATCTGACCCTAAATTTGATGAGATATATTTAAGTAATTTTGCCACTCTCAATGTGTTAGACCTCATTAGACGTATTCCTGGAGTAGGACGTGTCTCTAATATAGGCAGCCGTTATTATGCAATGCAAATCTGGGTTCAGCCCGACAAATTAGCAAGTTACGGTCTTACCATTGCCGATCTCCAGAACAGCCTTAAAGATCAGAACAGAGAGTCGGCTGCCGGTGAATTGGGCAAGGCGCCTATGTTCGGCGTCGATGTGACAACTGCAATCACAACGCAAGGACGACTTTCAACTGTAGGACAATTTGAAGAAATAGTGTTGCGAGCCAATCCTGACGGCTCATTGATAAGATTACGCGACGTAGCAAGAATATCATTAGAAGCTCAATCATATAATACTGAAAGTGGTATCAACGGTGAAAACGCAGCGGTAATGGGAATATATATGTTGCCCGGAGCTAATGCCGTGGAAGTGGCTAATAATGTGAAAGAATTAATGGAAGAGATAAGTCTTAACTTCCCGGAAGGAATGAGCTATGAGATTCCATTCGACATGACGACATATATCTCTGAATCTATTTCAGAAGTTTACAAGACATTATTCGAGGCTTTACTTCTCGTAATACTCGTCGTTTTTCTCTCGTTACAAAACTGGAGAGCAACATTGATTCCATTGATAGCAGTGCCTATTTCTTTGATAGGAACATTTGGTTTTATGTTGATATTTGGTTTCTCTTTAAATATATTAACACTTTTAGGATTAGTCTTGGCAATCGGTATTGTCGTTGACGATGCTATTGTTGTTGTTGAAAATGTGGAACGTATCATGGAACAAGAGCGTCTTTCTGCTTACGATGCCACGAAAAAAGCAATGGAGACACTTGTAAGTCCACTCATAGCAACATCATTGGTACTTGCCGCAGTATTCGTCCCGGTAAGTTTTCTCGCAGGAATAACAGGAATCTTATACAGACAATTCACAATAACAATCGTGGTTTCTGTATTGATTTCCACTGTCGTTGCGCTAACATTAAGTCCGGTGATGTGTTCTTTGATATTAAAGCCTAAGACAGATGAGAATCCGAACTTCATTTTCAGAAATATAAACAAGTTCTTATTGAAAGGCGAGGATTATTACGGAAACGCCATATTGAAATTAGTTAAGAATCCAAGGAGAATGCTGTTATGGTTCGGCTTGGTATTGATTTCAATAATTGCTCTCAACAAAGTCATCCCGACGAGTTTCCTTCCTATTGAAGATCAAGGTTATTTCAAAGTGGAGTTGGAGTTGCCTGAAAACGCCACCTTGGAACGTTCCCGAATCGTAGCCGACAGAGCCATCGATTATCTCATGACACTCGATGAAGTCGATTATGTCCAAAGCGTTGTTGGTTCAAGCGGTCGCGTCGGAACAAGTCAGTCAGCCACTGAATTGACAGTCATTTTGAAACCATGGAAAGAAAGAGACGACTTGACTATACAAGATATTATGGATAAAGTGAGAAAGGAATTCTCTAAATATCCAGAGGCAAAAGTTTATTTGTCGCTGCCTCCTGTCATTCCTGGTCTCGGCTCCTCAGGAGGTTTTGAGATGCAGTTGGAAGCACGTTCTGATGCTACATTCGACAATCTCGTACAAGCCACCGATTCATTGATGTATCATGCGTCAAAACGAAAAGAGCTGTCTGGTTTGTCAACATCATTGAAATCAGATATTCCGCACATATATTTCGACGTTGATAGAGATAAAGCGAAGCTTGCCGGCGTCCCTATGGCTGAGATTTTCTCTACCATGAAGGCTTATACAGGTAGCGTTTATGTTAACGATTTTAATCTTTTCAACAGAGTGTATCGTGTTTATATTCAAGCTGAAGCCAACTACCGTCAATCGCAGAACAATATAAATCTTTTCTATGTTAGAGGAGCCAACAGAACCATGATACCGCTAACTTCATTAGGCAGCACCTCATATACCACAGGTCCTGGAAGCATCAACAGATTCAATATGTTCAACAGCGTCGTCGTTAGAGGTCAAGCCGCACAAGGTTATAGTACTGGAGAAGCCATGAAAGTGATGGAAGAAATAGTTGCGACACATCTGCCTAAAAACATCGACGTGGAATGGAGCGGACTCTCTTATCAAGAGAAACAAGCAGGAGGCAAGATCGCCATAGTTTTAGCATTGGTGTTTGTGTTCGTATTCTTGTTCCTTGCTGCATTATATGAAAGCTGGATTGTTCCTATCGCGGTATTGTTATCGTTGCCAATAGCGGTTCTCGGCTCATATCTCGGAGTATGGATGTGCGGCTTGGAAAACGACATCTATTTCCAAATAGGCCTCGTCATGTTGATGGGACTCGCTGCCAAAAATGCAATCCTCATCGTCGAATTTGCCAAAGAAATGGTAGATAGCGGGGAAGACGTGATTAAGGCCGCCGTCATGGCGACACGACAAAGATTCCGCCCAATCATGATGACTTCATTGGCATTCATCTTAGGATTGATACCATTAGTGTTGTCGAGCGGCCCAGGTTCAGCAAGCCGTCAGGCTATTGGAACTGGTGTATTCTTCGGAATGATATGCGCCGTGATATTCGGTGTCATCATGGTGCCGTTCTTCTTCGTCTTAGTTTATAAAATAAAAAATAGATTCAAAAAACACCTATCATGAAAAAAAACATCATTATAATAATATCAGTTTTGTTTCTTTCTTCATGTAAGATTGGAAAGGAATATGCCAAGATAGAAATGGATATTCCAAACAAGTTTTTGAGTTATACTCAAGACAGCACATGTTTTGCCGATATGAAATGGTGGGATGTTTATTCTGATACTAATCTCGTAAATCTTATTCATTATACGTTGGAAAACAACAAAGACATGAAGATTGCTGCTGCAAAAGTAAAAGAAATGGTTGCAAGAAAGAAGATAAGCCATGCTGACTTTTTTCCTCAGATTGGCGCCAGTGTTTATGGACAAGATGAGAAGCTTAACTATCAAGGTGATTTCAGCAATCCTCATGATATAGAATACGGGGCAAAAGCCAACATCAGTTGGGAACTTGATTTGTGGGGCAATTTGCGCTGGTCAAACGAGGCTGCTATTGCCGAATATCTTTCCTCCATTGAAGGACAAAAAGCCTTGATGATGAGTCTCGTCGCAGAAGTGGCAGAGAATTATTTTGAACTGATAGCATTAGACAACGAACTCCTCATCGTGAAACAGACACTTAGCGCAAGAGAGGAAAGCGTGCGACTCGCCAAAATTCGTTTTGAAGGAGGTCTTACAAGCGAGACATCATATCAGCAAGCAAAATTAGAATATGCAAAGAAAGCTACATTAGTCCCCGATTTGGAAAAGAAAATAGCGATGAAGGAAAATGAGATTCTTGCCTTGTCGGGCACTTTTCCAAAAAGAGTAGATAGAAATGTGACGCAAAATAATCTGATATTGCCAGATACGATTCCTGTAGGACTGCCCTCGGATTTGATGGAAAGAAGACCTGACATCAGAAAGGCCGAACAAAAACTCATAGCGGCAAACGCCAAAGTAGGAGTGAGTTACACTAATATGTTTCCAAGAATAGCCCTGACTTCAAACGTCGGTTTTGAGACTGATGTGTTCGCTACGCTGTTGTCGTCGCCAATGTTTTTTATAAGTTCAAACCTTATGTCGCCGGTTTTCAACATGGGTAAAAATAAAGCTAAATATAAAGCCCAGCTTGCTGCCTACGAACAAGAATGTTATAATTACGAAAAGGTGGTTATCTCCGCTTTCTATGATGTGATGAACGCTTTGATTGAATTTGACAAGATCAAGCAGGTTTATGAAACACGTTTGCTTTTAAAAGAATCAGCTAAGGTCACTATGGAATTGGCGCAGCTGCAGTATATTAATGGTGTAATAGGCTATCTTGACGTACTCGACGCTCAGAGAAATTATTTCGATGCCCAGATAAGCCTCAGCAATGCTTATCGCGACAAACAAATCACCATGGTGAAATTATATAAAGCCTTGGGGGGAGGGTATTGAGAAGACTATAAGACCATAAGACTATAAGTGCTTGTAGTCTTGTAGTCTTGTGGACTTGTAGTCTTAAATAAAACCAAATCCTATTTTAAACGTTTTAGCATTTGAAAATGATTCTTATGTTGAGACGTTTAATTTTATTAATAATTATAATTATTTCTGCTGTTTCATTAAAGGCGGAAGGCGAGGAGTTGTCAGTTGGAGTGACAAACAGTCCGCCTTTTATCATTATTGAAAATGATGAGATTTCAGGTATCACGATTGATTTATGGAACGTGATATCCGATTCGCTAAACGTGAATTATCATTTCGTTCAGACAGATTATGAAAAAGTAGTGACGAATATATCCGAAGGCGAAATCAATATTTCCATTGCACCGATGGCAATAAACTCATCTCATGCCGACAGCACATTTTATACGCAGCCGTTTTATATTACGTCGATGTGCGTTGCCGTTGAAAATCATTATGAGTCAGGATTTGTGACCATAGTAAAAAATCTTTTCTCTCTTTCATTTTTAAAAACAATAGGATTACTTCTGTTAATAAATTTTAGCATTGGAACATTAATATGGCTGGCTGAGAGAAAAAACAATCCAGCTTTTGACAATAAAGTTAATGGTATCATCGACGGATTCTGGTGGTCGTGGGTGACGATGACGACAGTAGGTTATGGCGACAAATCGCCGCAGAGCAAGAACGGCAAAATATTAGCGACAATCTGGATGTTAGTAGCGATTTTGATTATCAGCGGCTTCACCGCGACTATTTCTTCAGAATTGACGACAAAAAGATTACAGAATAACGTAAGTAATCTTCACGATTTGCATAAGATGAAAGTCGGATGTCTTGAAGGAAGGAACACGTCTATTTATTTGGATTACAAACATATAAAATACAAGAAATATTTATCTTTTGAAGAAGCTTTCGAAGCCTTGGAAAAAGGAGAGATAAACGCTTTGGTGGATGATGGCGCGACATTAAACTATTATTTCAATAAAAAGGAAAAGAGTTTAACGAAGAAAATAACATTGATAGAACTGCCTAACAATAAGGAATATTATTGTTTTATGTCGTCGCAGCCATATCTTGTCAACAAGATAAATCCGTATTTGCTCAGTTTCTTGGAATCGGAAGACTGGAACAAACTCTTGAAGAAGTATGGACTTGGGGAGTAAAGACTACAAGACTACGAGACTACAAGACTACAAGACTACAAGTAGAGACGTACCAATTACACCAATGAAAATAAACAATATGTAATTGATGCGTCTCTACAAACATTCCTAATTCCTCATTATTCTATTCTTCATTTCTTCAAATATCAGCAAGGCTTCTTTTTTGTTGAGTCCAGATTTTATGGCAACATTGAATAATATATTATTCATAATTTGATAATTTATATGTTAACAAACAAAATGTTATTTGTTGTAAAGATACTATTTAATTGGTAAAATAACAAATAATAACAAAAAAATCTCGCCTGAATCCAGACGAGATTTTTTATTTATGAGATTATTAAAGGATAATGTTAATTTTTCATTACACTTTTTAACATTTTTTAACTTTTTTATTTGATTCCGATATTCTAAATTTGCAGTGTGAAACCAATGTTAATTTTATAATGTTTATGGAATCAAAAACTAAAATTACAGAACTTCATTGTACCCAAACAGAATTAGAAAAACAATTTGAATATGTAAATTCACTGATAGAAAGGCATCGTGTATCGGCTGCTGTAAATGTGAATGTAGAAGTCCTACTTACGAGTTGGGAAATTGGACAATATATATCAAAACAATTAAAATCTTCAAATTGGGGAACAAAAATAGTTACAGAATTGGCTGATTATCTTAAATTTCAAAATCCTAAAAGAAGAGGGTTTGGAAAACGTCATTTATACAATATGGTGAAATTCTATGAGACATATTGTCAAGTGGAATTTCTTAATACGATAAAACGTTTACATCTATTTGAATTTGTGCAATTGCCAATTGCACAATTAGAACAAAATAAAATTGTGCAGTTGCCGACTGCACAATTAACTATGTCTGAAATAAATCAAGATATGCCATTAGTGTTGACTCTAACAACTTTTACTAATCATATCGAAATCATGAATCGTTGTAATAGTTATGAAGAACGTGTTTTTTATATGCTTTATGCTTCTCAACATAGTTTAAAAACAGATGAGATACGAAGATGTATTGTCAATCAAACATATTCATCCTTAATGAGTAAGGATAAAATGTTATCTCCTAAAATTAAAGCAGAATATTCA
This sequence comes from Bacteroidales bacterium, assembly GCA_017630195.1. Lineage (GTDB taxonomy): Bacteria > Bacteroidota > Bacteroidia > Bacteroidales > F082 > Limimorpha. Next base: position 29,674 of record JAGBVS010000146.1, read on the forward strand.
AATGTGGAATTTATCTTAAAGGACAAAGCGTTTGTTGATTTCTTAAATCTGCCTTCAAAACATAACGAACGTCATTTGCATAGTGGATTGTTAGAGCATATGAAAGAATTTATTCTTGAACTTGGTAAGGATTTCCTGTTTATAGAAAGTGAATATGGTGTTCAAGTAGGTGGTTCCGTTAAACGTATTGATTTACTTTTTTATCATAGAGCATTACATTGTTTGGTCGCAATAGAATTGAAAACTACCGATTTCCAACCTGAGTTTGTTGGGAAAATGGATATGTATCTAGAAGCACTTGATCGTGACGTAAAAAGAGAAAATGAAAATCCAAGTATTGGTATTATTCTTTGTCCTTCGGCAGATCGTAGCATGGTTGAATACACATTAAGTAGATCTCTTTCTCCAACAATGATTGCAGAATATCAGCGTAAATTAATTCCATTAGATGTTATGCAAAAATCATTGGATGAATATTGTAGTTTTTTAAATAACAAATAATAACAAAAAAATCTCGCCTGAAATCCAGACGAGATTTTTTATTTCAAGACGTGTCAATGTGTGTTTATTCCTAAAGTAACATTAACGTGCGTCTCTACAATTATGCATTATGCATTATGAATTATGAATTACTTCAAATAAGTATCAAGCCAGTTGTAGAATCTTCTCTGCCACAAGATTCCGTTTTGTGCTTGTAACACCCAGTGGTTTTCATCTGGGAAGTACAAGAACTCTGCTGGTATTCCTCTGAGGACTGCTGCGTTATAAGCCTGCATGCCTTGTGTGAAGCAGATTCTATAATCCATGCCGCCGTGGATGACCATGATAGGAGCAGTCCATTTATCGACGAATTTATGTGGTGAGTTGGCGTATGACCATTGTACTACTGGATTTTCCTTGTCCCAATATGGTCCGCCGAGGTCCCAGTTTACAAACCACATCTCTTCTGTTTCAAGATATTGTGATTCAAAGTTGAACATACCGTCGTGTGCTATCAAGGCTTTGAAACGACCTTCGTGATGACCGGCAAGCCAGAACACAGAGTAACCGCCGAAGCTTGCGCCAACAGCACCGAGTCTATTTTCATCGATGAAAGGTTCTTTTGCCAAAGCGTCTATAGCTGAGAGATAGTCTTTCATACATTGTCCGCCGTAGTCGCCGCTGATGGCCTCATTCCATTCCTGACCGAAACCAGGGAGACCTCTTCTGTTTGGAGCAACTACGATATAATCGTTGGCTGCCATCATCTGGAAGTTCCAGCGATATGACCAGAACTGGCTTACTGTGCTTTGAGGACCGCCTTCGCAATAAAGAAGAGCAGGGTATTTCTTGTTCTTGTCGAAATGAGGAGGGTAGATGACCCATACCAACATTCTCTTGCCGTCGGTTGTCTCAACCCATCGTTCTTCAACATTACCCATTGTAAGTTGATTGAAGATGTTGTCGTTGACTTTTGTGAGTTGTGTTGCCTCGCCGTTTTGTGGATCAACGAGATATAACTCTGTTGCGTGTGACATCGACTGGCGGCCTGCGATGAGTTTATCGCCAGCCCATGCTATTGATATGTAATTATGTTTACCTTCAGTTATCTTTCTGATAGAACCTGTTGCGAGGCTCAAAGCGTAGATTTGGTCTGTTGCGTTGCGATCGCTGATGAAGTAGATTGTCTGTCCATCGGCAGCCCAAAGGAGATTTGTAGCGTTTTGATCGAAGCCTATTGAATAGTCTTTCTTTTCTCCTGTATTCAAATCCATGACGAAGAGACGTTGTTTGTCGGCTTCGTAGCCGTCGCGTTCCATGCTTTCCCAAGCGATTTTGTCGCCTTGTGGAGAAACAACGACGTTCATGTCATAACCCATCATGCCTTCGGTGAGGTTAACACATTCGCCTGTTGGGATGTTGTATTTGTAAATATCTGTATTTGTAGAAGTTGCATATTCTTTACCGACTTTCTTTCTGCAAGAATAAAGTATGTTTTGTCCGTCATTGGTCCATGTCACTTGTTCGAGACCGCCCCAAGGTCTGACAGGAGCTTCCCACATTTCACCTTCCATAATATCTAAGGTGTTCTTGCCATTATCCGCTGTGATGAAGATATGTCCATAAGTGTCAACCCATTGGTCCCAGTGACGATACATCAAGTCGTTATTGATTCTTCCAGAAGAAAGCTGAAGGTCAGGGTAGATGTCGGCTACATTATCTTTAAGTTTAACTTCAGCTGTATAAAGAAGCTGCGATTCATCAGGCGAATATTCTAAACCGCCTATGCCGCCTTCAACGAAAGACACTTGTTTTCTGCCGCTGCCGTCAGGATTCATTTCCCATACTTGCATCTCGCCGCTTGCAGCGCTCATGAAGAGTATCTTAGAACCGTCGTTATTCCATGTTGGACTGTATTCGCTCGCAAATGATTGAGTGAGACATCTGTTGTTGTTTCCGTCAATATCGATGACATAGATGTCGGTCTTGCTTTTGTTTTCTTCAATAATAAAGTAGGTGAGGTTGTAAACTACTGATTTTCCATCAGGAGAGACAGCGTATTCTCCAAGTCGGTTCATCGACCACAACACTTCTGGAGTCATGATGTCAGATTCAAGTACAACTTCTTGTGGAGGAACGTAAGTCGCTGCTTTTTCATCAGTTGGCTTTCCACATGAAGCCATAAACAAAGCAGCTAATGCAATGATAAAAAGTTTTTTTCTCATAATTATTTTATTTAAGACTTATTAATTTATCTAAAAGATGGTTCCACAAAGGTAATATTTTTTTTAATAAGCATATTGTTTAAACTTGAAAATTAAGCGATTGTAAAAAGACAAAAAAAGACAAATTGCAGTGTCATTGCTTTTACATACTTTTGCCGCAAATAATTTAAAAACACATCATTATGAAAACAAAATTAGTTAAATTCCTAGGAGTAATGTTGGTGGCATTATTCATGGTCTCATGTGGAGGTGGTACAGAAGAGCCTCAAATCACATCAAAAAATTTAAAAGCTGTTGGCGTTTATGGTGACGATGCAAACTTAATTTCAATTGTGTCTGATAGTTGTACCTTAAACAAAAAAGATGGCAGATTAAGAGTTAAGGTCCAATTAAAGTTAGAAAAGAAAGCTGACAATGATGTTTCAATTTATCCTGTTCTCGTTTTAAAAGATGAAGATGGAGTTCAAGTCATTAACGGCTGGTATCAGATGGAATTAGGTGATTCTGAAAAATCCAAATTCGATTCTTTTATAAAGGGAGAAGTTGGCTCAATGGTCGATTTTGTATTTGTTAATGAATTTTCAGCAGATTATTTCAATACAGCATTAAAAAGATCAGAAACATTTTCTATTGACAAATTGGCTATTGAAAAAATAGTAAAAGAAAAAGATCCAATAACATCAGAACTTGAAGCTTTGAATCAAATTGCTAAAGAAGCAGCAAAAATGGCAGAAGACTATGATGATGAGGATTATGAAAAAGCTCTTAAGTCAGCGGAAAAATCATTGAAAGCTGCAGAAAAAGTTCTTGAAATGGAAGAAGATCTTCTCGACATGATGGATGATTTAGATTGGTAATAAATATTATAAACAAATAAATTTAGTAATTATGGAACAATTTGCAGAAAGACAAAAAGCGAATTCCGGCTTGAGCACAACATCATTAGTATTAGGTATAATTTCAATTGTAATCTCTATAATACCAATAGTCAATTACTTAATATATTTATTAGCTCCAATAGGACTCATTTGTGGTATTATTGCTATTATCCAGTCTCAAAGCCTGACAAAATCCATTATAGGAATTATACTTTGCTTAGTGTCAGTTGTAGCACCTATTGTGCTAGGAGGATTTATCATAGAATATCTTTTTGAGATTCTTGATTTATTATGATTTTATAGCAATGAATTAATTCAAAAAGTCGTCTTTTTAGGCGACTTTTTTTTATTGTTAAACACATACAAAAACATTATCTTTGCACAAATTTATAATTATGAGCAGAAAATTATTTTTATCATTTATCTTTACAATTATCTTGTTGACAGCCAGTGCACAGCAGCGTCTCACTTATCAAATCTATTCGCTCGGTTCAAACAACGGTGACACAACTTTCGTGGAATTGTGCCGCTACGGAAATCAGACTAAATTTCAAGACGTTAATACTTATGAAGGTAAATTGATTCCAGGAATATCTGAAGACATCACTTACGTTAATTATGAAACCGACAGCGCTTATTTCCAAATGAAATATGCCGACGGCGATTCTTTCTTCGCATCTTTCCCTTTAAAATCTAATATCGAATTCACCGAAGAAGGCAACGAAAAAATCAACGGCTACGATTGCAAAAAATATCGTACAAGCATCAATTCCAATACTATTGATATTTGGATGACAGAATCTCTCGGATATAACGCAATGCCGTCTGTAAGCAGAGGCGTGCTCAAAGGTGTCATGGTCCGCCAACTCATAAACGGCAACAGAATGTTCGAATTGAGAGATATTAAAAAAGACAGAAAAATCAAAAAAGAAATTATACCTGCTGATATGGGTCAGCGTGTCGCACCAAGAGACATCGACAAAATTTCTAAAGACAAACTCATCATCAAGACTCCTATCTTCGACAAAGAACAGATTCATTTCGCTGAGATAGAAAAATTCAAAGGCGAAATACCATACGACACTGTCATTCATTTCGCTTACGGAACTTTGATTTTAAAAAGAGTAAATCTTGACACTCTTCCAGAACATTATTCTTATTTCATTGAAGTTGAAGAACAGTCTAACGGCGATGCTTACGACCGCTCTGGCTCTATATTCGTCATCCCAACAGACAGAAAATTGAGTTTAATAGATGCTTTAATTGACAGCATACAAATACTTCATTCTTATACAGATAGAAGAGACATTACTTACAGAGCAATCAAGTTGGAAGACGACTTCCTTCCTGTAGTTGAGCTCATGCGTTTCTTCACTCCATTCGGTGTCAATCATTTCAACGACAGAGTCAAGATTGACGGTTTGGAATGGTCTGATGTGGCTTATTACAAACAAGAGGTCACTGATGTCGCTAAACATCTCTGCGGCGATGTCTTGATCGGTGCTTTCATCAGCAATTACGATGGCGGCGGCCATAAGTTAAGCATGGATATTCTCGCTTATCCAGGTTCTTATTCCTGGGATTTAAGTTATAACGACGACTGGACATTACCTTTATTCAACACATGTAACGTAATGGAGATGGCTGGTCAGCATTATTGTCGTATGTTCAAGACAGACAGCCTCACCGTTGAATTTGAAATTCCTGAAAATGTCAGCGACCTTCGTTTAAGATATATCAGCACAGGCCACGGCGGCTGGGGTGGAGGCGATGAGTTCAACCCAAAGGAAAACACCATCATCATCGACGGAGAAAAAGTGTTCACTCATACACCATGGCGCTGCGACTGCGCTACTTACAGAGAAATGAATCCTGTTTCTGGTAACTTCTGGAACGGACAGTCGTCATCAGATTTGTCACGCTCAGGATGGTGTCCTGGAACAGCGACACAGCCAGTTTACTTCGACTTGTCATTCTTGAAGCCAGGAAAACATACAATCACAATAGCAATACCACAAGGCGACGATGAAGGAAGCAGCTTCAACCACTGGATGGTGTCGGGAATCCTTATTGGAGTTAGTAATTAGGAGTTAGGAATTGAGGAACTAAGTGCATGAGGGATTTTGAGTTTCTGAAATTTTGAAATTTTACATGGTCTCTCGTAGAGGCACACGGACGTGTGACTTTATAATTAGGAATGGAATGTCCTAAAAATAATTAGGAATGGAATGTCCTAAAAATAATTATGAGATTTTGATTTTTGAATCTCTGAGATTTTAATAAATTATTATTTTTGTGAAAATAAAATTTGAGTTTTGAAAATAGCTGTAAATACACGATTATTACTCAAAGACAAGCTTGAAGGCATCGGCTGGGTGGCTTACGAATGTCTGCGTCGTATGGTGAAATCTCATCCTGAGGTGGAGTTTCATTTCATCTTCGACCGCGAACCCGACCCAAAATTTATCTTCGCCGATAATGTGAAGCCGGTAGTTCTCATCCCTCCGGCACGTCATCCTTTCTTGTACATAGCGTTCTTCGAATTCGCTGTCGCAAGATACCTTCGTAAGATAAAAGCAGATTTATATTTGTCTCCTGACGGATATTTGAGTCTGAGAAGCAAGACTAAGCAAATAGCTGTTTTCCACGACTTAAACTTCGAGCATTTCCCGCAGGATTTCCCCAAAATTCATCTTTGGCATTACAAGAAATTCTTCCCGAGATACGCAAAGAAAGCAGATAAGATTATAACTGTTTCTGAATTTTCAAAAAAAGACATCTGCGAATGTTATGGAATCAATCCAGAGAAGATAAACGTGGCTTATAATGGAGCCAATGAAATTTTTTCTCCTGTAAATGAAGAAATTAAAAATGAAATAAGAAATAAATATTCGGAAGGAAAACCTTATTTCATGTTCGTAGGCTCTCTGCATCCACGCAAGAATCTCGCCCGTCTTTTCACTTCTTTTGATTTATTTAAGAAAAGAAATAACAACGACATAAAACTCGTCATTGTCGGCAGCAAGAGATGGTGGACGGAGCCTATAAAAAATGCATACGAATCAATGACATATAAAAACGATGTGATTTTCACCGGACGATTGTCGGCAGAAGATTTACATCTCGTCACAGCGTCAGCGTTGGCTTCTGTCTATGTCTCTTATTTTGAAGGATTTGGCATTCCTATCGTCGAGGCTTTCAAGTGCGATACTCCTGTCATAACGTCTAACGTAACGTCAATGCCTGAAGTGGCAGCAGACGCAGCTCTGCTCGTAGACCCATTCAAAGAAGAATCTATAGCAGAAGCAATGGAAAAGATTTTAGATGAAGAAGTGCGCAACGATTTAATAGAAAAAGGAAGAATCAGACGACAAGACTTCTCTTGGGACAAGGCAGCGGAGACATGGTGGAAGGTTTGCAGTGATGTAGTGATGTAGTAATGTAGTAATGTAGTGATGTAGTGATGTGGTGATTGTTTGTAAACTTCATTACTTCAAAACTTCATTACAAAAAAAGATAATTAAAAAAACTAAATAAAAAAATATGAATATCTTAGTATTAGGTTCAGGTGGTCGTGAGTATGCTTTCGCATGGAAGCTCGCTCAAAGTGACTTGGTTAACAAACTTTATATCGCTCCAGGTAATGCTGGAACAAACGCAATAGGCGAGAATCTCGCTATCAACATCGCTGATTTCAATATCGTAAAAGAAAACGTATTGAAACTCAACATCGAAATGGTCGTTGTCGGTCCGGAGCAGCCTCTCGTGGACGGCATCGTCGATTTCTTCAAAAATGATGAAGAGTTAAAAAACATTAAGATTATTGGTCCTGATCAAAAAGGCGCTCAACTCGAAGGCAGCAAGGCATTTGCAAAGGCTTTCATGGAAAAATATAATGTACCAACAGCTTCATGTTTCACAGTGACATCTGCTAATCTCGAAGATGGATTGCAATATCTCACAACACAAAAAGCTCCTTATGTTCTTAAAGCCGACGGCCTCGCAGCAGGTAAAGGCGTTCTCATCATCGACTCATTGGAAGAAGCTCAAAATGAATTGAAAGACATGCTTTCTGGCAAGTTTGGCTCTGCTTCTGCAAAAGTCGTTATCGAAACATTCTTGAAAGGTATCGAAGTCTCTATGTTCGTCTTGACTGACGGAGAACATTATATCGTTCTTCCTGAAGCAAAAGACTACAAACGCATCGGCGACGGCGACACAGGCTTGAACACAGGCGGCATGGGCGCAGTTTCTCCAGTTCCTTTCGTGACACCGGAATTCGTTGAAAAGGTAGAGAACAGAATCATAAAACCAACAATAAAAGGTCTCAAAGAAGAAAACATCGACTATAAAGGTTTTATCTTCATCGGTTTGATGAACGTTGACGGCGACCCTTACGTCATCGAATATAACGTAAGAATGGGCGACCCTGAAACCGAAGGCGTCATGACACGCATCGACTCCGACTTAGTAGCATTGCTCGACGCTTGCGCCCAAGGCAAGTTGAATGAAGTTGAATATCAAACATCAAAGAACACTTCTGTGACGGTAATGCTCGTCTCTGGCGGCTATCCTGAAGATTACAAAAAAGGAATGGTAATGACAGGATTCGAAGAATTATCAGACTGCATCATCGCTCATGCCGGCACAAAATTCAACGACAAAGGTGAAATAGTGACATCAGGCGGCCGTGTCATAGCAGTGACTGCTCACGGAAAAAATATTGAAGAAGCAAGAGCTAAGGCTTATCAAAATGTAGAAAAAATCAAGTTTGAAGGCGTCAACTATCGTCACGACATCGGTCTTGACTTGATGAATCTCTAATATAATGCTGAACTTTTTCAAACATAGTTATATATCGCAACAAATCGTTGTTGTTGCAATAGCGCTTGTGTTATGGCTGCCGGCTTTCATCTCAAAGTCGGCATTCATACCGAGCGAATACAATACACCTTTATATAATATAATAGTCAAAGCATTCGATTTCTCTCCAATTGTACTTAACTTATTGGCGTTCACGGTCTATTTGCTTTCTGTTTTTCTTTTCAACTCAGTGCTCTCTGCCAATCGACTTGTCTCAAAATACAGCACAGTAGGAGCGTTTACTTTCGTAATGATGATGTGTAGTTCGCCAGAGTTGCATTCATGTTATCCTTTCGTTTTCGCATGCCCGTTCATATTGATGGCGATGCACACATTATTCCTTATATATCAGACAGATGCTCCAGAAAATTATATGATGAACATTGGTTATTTCATAGGAATAGCTTCTTTGTTTTATTATCCTTCCATCTTCTTGATATTATGGGTTTTGTCATCATTCTTGATATTTAGGTTTAATGAATTAAGATACCTTTTAATACCAATAGTAGGATTTCTGATAGTCAGTGCTTTAGTGCTTGGAATAAGTTTCTTGTTTGGCAATTACGAAATGCTTATAGACTCATATTCTTATTTTTTCAGGAATATAAGATTTTCATTTGAATTAAGCACTTCGAATAAAATATTATTGCTTACCGGCGGAATATTATTTATTGTTTCATTATTGAGATTTTATGGCAGCAGCAATTCTGACAAGGGAACAAACGTAAGAAAAAGGGTAGGAGCGTCGATTGTCTTGACAATACTCGCAATCATCATATTATTCATACAAAAGCCTCTCATGAACAATGCGTTGATTTTTATGATGTTCGCCATGTTTTATGCAATAATATTGTCTGACATTAAGAAATCGAGAATCGCTAATGTCATTATGATAATATTTTCAACATTAGTTTTGATAAATCAATATTTGCCATTATTTGGTGTAATGATATGAATCTCATAGCGCATTATACAGAAAGTTTGATTGAAGCCGGCTGTGACGAGGCCGGTCGCGGATGTATAGCAGGCCCTGTGGTGGCAGCAGCTGTCATCTTAGATAGAAACAAAAATTATCCGATGCTCGACGACTCCAAGAAACTGACGGAGAAACAGCGTAATAAACTAAGAAGCGTAATTATAGAAGAAGCTTTAGCTTACGGAATAGGCATTGTCGATAACAATGAAATAGATGAGATAAACATCCTTAACGCTTCGTTTCTCGCTATGCATCGAGCTATTGATCAACTGAATATAAAACCAGAATTCCTGCTTATCGACGGCAATCGCTTCAATCCTTATAAAGACATAAAACATCAGTGTATCGTGGGCGGAGACGCTAAGTATCAAGCCATTGCAGCGGCATCCATTTTAGCCAAGACAACCCGTGATGCCATGATGGAAGAATACGACCTGCAATATCCGATGTATAACTGGAAGAAGAACAAAGGCTACCCAACATTGGAACACAAAAACGCCGTCGCAGAACACGGAACCACGCCATTGCATAGAATGACATTCAACATGACGATACAGTTGAAATTATTTTAAAGCAACGAGCTGTGGGCTTTGAGTTGTAAGCATTTAACGGCTCATTGCTCATAGCCCATTGCTCATAGCATTAATTAAGCCCCAGCATCTTATATCCCATTGCGTTAAGTTGCATAGCCATTCCCATGAGATACATTTGGTGCAGACATTCGATATAAGCCTCGACTGCTGCCTTTGTTCCTGGTTCGATATTTTGATTGCGCAAGAAAGTATTTGTGATACAAGCGCATTCAGCTACTATATCGGTGGTTTTCTTACAGCCTTCTTCATCTAATTGAAGCACTTCTTCGAGGATATATTCATCCATCTCATCGAAGCCGCGTTTGTTACGTAGTCCTTCATACAAAGACAAAGTCTTCAAAGCTCCGTATGTTTCCCAATCGACATCCCAGAATTTAGCCATCGCCATTCCGACGAACATAATCCAGCCGAGAGACACCATAGGATATTCGTTATATTCTCTCACGCCGTCAGGCATATAAGCCTCTAACATTTCCTGCCATTTATCCTCTACGTCAGGGCAGATAGGGAAGCGTTCGCCCACCACGCCTTCCTGACGGAGATATTGCAGTAACAACACTTTTAGTTTATCGCTGAAGTTTTCCATGATATATGTTTTATTTTGTTAATTCATTATATAAAAGCCTCCATAATATCTTGGAATTAAGGTTCATTAGTCTAAACAAATTACGTCCTACAAAAGTACGAAATAATATAAAAATATGAGAGTGCTTGGTAAATAAAAATTTTCCTGCTCTTAAAGAAACTATGAATGCCTGTTGACTTAAACAGACTGTACATTTTCAACTAAAAAATCTTTAGTCATTAGACTTTTGTCTTTAGTCTTTTTTGGGCGTTCGGCTACGCCGTCGGGCTTTCCGCTATATCTTTTTCCGCTCCGCTCCAAAAGGATGCCGCTCCAATCCCTAACGCGAAGGGGCGATTGAAAACTAAAAACTGAAAATTGAAAATTAACTTTCAGTTTTCAACTTTCAATTCCTAATTAAAACTTGTAGTCTTGTGGTCTTGTAGTCTTGTTGACTTAAAAAAAACCTCTCGCAAAGACGCAAAGAAACACAGAGGAATTGCCTTCGACAGGCTCTGGAATCGTGGGCAAAGTCTGTTGTCTGTTGACTGTTGTCCGTTGTCTTCTTAAAAATCCTTAACATCATTTCTTAATATTTCACAGATTTTATGTTAAAAATTGTTAAAAGCAAAATATTTCCTTTACAAATACTTGACAAAAGGATAAGATGGCTGTAGCTTTGCATAAAAATAAAAATTCCACAAAAATCCACTTTAATAGTGGAATTTTATCAAAAAATATTATCTTTGCAAACAGAACAAATAACCAAAATATGGAAATAAACTTTGAAAAAGAATATCTTAGAGAATTATATGAAGTAGGTAAGACATCGGATAAAAAACATCGATTCCAACCACAAATTGTAGCAAAATACCAACTTCGTATAAAGATGCTCGAAAAAGCAAGTTGTATTGAAGAGCTTTTTCCAATCAATTCGCTTAATTATGAAGTTTTGAAAGGAGATAAGGCTGGTTTATCTTCAATCAGAGTGAATGACCAATATCGAATAGAATTCATTGTTGAACAAATTTCTTATGAAACCATTATTACTATTTGCAATATTTTGGAATTGTCAAACCATTATAAATAAAATGAAATGAGTAATCATATATGTCAACGTCCCATTCATCCAGGAGAAATGCTAAAAGAAGAAGTGGAGTATCGTAATATTAAGCAAACAAAACTTGCTGAACAAATGGGTATTTCATACAAAATCCTTAATGATATTTTGAATTGTCGCAGGCCGCTTACAACACAAACAGCTATGTTGTTTGAAGCTGCTTTAGGTATTAGCGCAGGATTGCTTATGAAAATTCAGCTTGAATACAATATGTTTACAGCTAAACAAGACTCATCATTTGTACAACGCCTTGAAAACATAAGGAAATATGCTGCAATACTTTAACTCAAACTCAATCCTTAAACAAAAAAAGGAGAGGAGAAACTAAAACTCTTCTCCTCTCCAATTATAACTTATTCTAAAAGCCAATGGCCAACAGCCAAAAGCCTTGGTTTATCATTCCACAGGAATGTCTTTGTTGACGTTCTTTGATCCTACTAATGCGTAGAATAACAAGAATGCGAGACCTGCTGCAACAACCCAGTAGCTTACTAAGTAGTTGCCGCTCAAGTCAACGACGAGGTTTTGTACGAATGGCAAGATACCGCCGCCGCATACCAATGCCATGAAGATACCAGAAGCTCTTTCTGTGTATTTGCCGAGACCTTCAACAGCTAAGTTGAAAATGCCGCCCCACATGACTGATGTGCAGAGACCGCATAATACTAACAACGCTGCGTTGACTGGAACTTGTGCGATGCCGAAGCCTTCTGTGCCTTTGAATACTGGAAGACCAACAACTGTTGATGGGTTTAAGAAGATTGCCAAAACAACGAAAATCAAACCTGCTAATGATACTGTTGATAACATTGCTTTTGCTGAAACCTTAGCTCCAACAGCTGCACCTAATAAACGACCAACGAGCATTAAGAACCAGTATGTTGCTGTTACTGTACCAGCGATAGCTTCAGCACCTGTAGCAACATTCAAACCTCCGTTTTGTAACCATTTTTGCAATACGTTTGGAATACCTACTTCAACACCAACATAGATGAAGATAGCGATAGCGCCAAATACGAAGTGACGGAATGACATTGGTCCATATTGTGATTTTGCACCTTTAGCAACTGTTTGAACAGGGTTTTCTGGAATCTTAGTCAATGAGATGACGACGAATGCTAAAGCAAAAATACCTAAAGCTATGAACATCAATGGGAACACTTGGCTGATTTTAGCGTCAACGATGCTAGGAACGAAAACACCTGTCAAGAAGATACATGCTGTACCCATCAATGAGTTGAATGAACCGCCGACTTGTACGAGTTGGTTACCTCTATTGCCACCACCGCCGAGTTTGTTAAGCATTGGGTTGACAACGATGTTCAACATACACATTGAGAAACCTGCGATGAAAGCACCGAGGAGGTAGATTCCGAAAGCTGTGCTGCTGTCTATGAGGCCAGAGATTGTCTGAATGCCAACGCCGATGAAACCGACTGCTACAGCAGCTAAAGCTGTTTTCTTGTAACCGAGTTTTTGTAACATATTACCTGCAGGGATACCCATCACTGCGTAAGCAATAAAGTTAGCCAAAACACCTAATGTACCCATCCAGTTAGCAACGCTGAACTGATTTTTCAAAATGTCACCCATTGGTGATGCTAAGTTTGTTACGAATGAAATCATACCGAACAAAAGAATCATCACGAGGATTACTAAAAAGTTACCTTGTTTCTTTTCCATTTCTTTAATTTTTTATAATGTTGAAAACTTAAATTTAATTACTTCTTTATATTCTTCACCTGGACGTAATACTGCGTTAGGGAAGTTGGCTTTGTTAGGAGCATCTGGGAATGCTTGGCATTCTAAGGCAACGCCTTCGTAGTCTTCGTATGACTTACCGCATTTTCCTACAGGGCAGCCGCTCAACCAGTTGCCGGTATAAATCTGAACGCCTGGCTGTGTTGTCATGATATCGACTTTGATGCCTGAAGCCTCGCTGCTTAATGTAGCGGCAGGATTCATCACACCTTTATTATAATTGTCGATAGCCCAGCAGCTGTCGTAACCCTTGCCATTAACCAAAGCAGGGAAGTCGGCTTTGATGTCACGTCCGATGAGTTTGCCTTCGGTGAAATCCATAGGAGTGTCTTTCACTGTAGCGATTTCGCCGGTTGTAATCAATTCTTCTGTTGCAGGGAGATAGTTGCTTGCGTAAAGTTTCAGATTATGGTCTAAGATATTGCCGTTGCCTTCGCCTTTCAAGTTGAAATAAACGTGGTTGGTGAGGTTGACAACTGTTGGCTCGCTGCTTTCTGCTTTCAAAGTAAGAGTGAGTTCGTTGTCGTCGCTCCAGTGATATTCAGCTTTTGCTAGAAGCTCGCCAGGATAACCACATTCG
>JAGBVS010000147.1 GCA_017630195.1 Bacteroidales bacterium
CCGCATGATGCACAACCGATACATTTGTCAGGTTCCGCCATATAAGCGTAATTGTAACCTTTACCGTTTACTTCTTTTGCCAAGCTGATAACACCAACTGGACAGTTTGCAGCGCATACGCCACAACCTTTACAACGTTCTGTGTTAACTACGATGGCTCCTTTGAAACTTGCCATAATTGTTTAGTTTTAAGTTACTTATAATGTTTATTGTTTCCTTAATTCTTTTTTATCAAGACTTACAAAAGTATATATTTTTTTTCAAATCAAAAAGAAAAAATCAAAAAATATTATTTGATAGGATGATCTTCAGCAAAAAGTTTTAATCTTTCAGCCAAAACTGGGATTTCATCTCTTTGAATCAATGATGTACATGCTCTGATGCCTTGGCGTGTGCTTCCGCATGTGTCTAATGAAATTGCTGAAATACCATAATATAACATTGCTTCTAACAACTCTGGTCCTGTGAATCCTGGATAACAGTATGTGAAGTAGAATCCGTCTGCTATTGGCTCGCCTAAGTCTTCGTCGTATGTGAAGTAGAAACCGTTTGCCAAGAATGCGTCTTTCATCATCTTTGCTTTTTCACCGTATTCCAAAACATCGTCACGGTAGTTGTATGTGCCGTCGTTGACAGCTTTCAAAACGCCAGCTAATGCATATTGTGCTGAGTGTGAAGTTCCTGAGCTAAGTGGGTGTAATGCGCCGAAAAGAATACCTCTTAAAAATATTTCTTGACCACAAAATTCTTTTAAATCTGGATATCTGCGTTGAGCTAATTTGTTGCTGATACCTAATATGGCGCAACGTTCACCTGCATAGCTGAATGCCTTTGAACTTGATATCATCAAGATGTAGTTGTCTGTATATTTACCAACTGTTGGTTGATATGGAGCTGCGCCTGGATGACTGTAGTCTTTACGGAAGTCCATTCCGAAATATGCAAGGTCTTCAAGTACGATGACATCATATTTGTTGGCTAATTCGCCAATGATACGAAGTTCTTCGTCTGTCAAGCAAACCCATGTTGGGTTGTTAGGGTTTGAATATAAAACACTATGGATTTTGCCTGTCGCGAAGATACTTTCTAATTTCTCACGAAGTTTCTCGCCACGGTATTCATAAATATCAAAACTTTCCATAGGAATGCCTAATACTTTGTTTTGGAATTTATGAACTGGGAAACCTGGATCAATAAATAATATTGTGTTTTTTTCTTTATTGGCATGACCACAAATCATGAATGAAGCAAATCCACCTTGCATAGAACCTACTGTAGGAATACAGTTTGCAGCATCTACATCAAGGTCGAGGAAATTCTTAATAAAACGAGAAGCCTCATTTTTTACAGCAGGAACTCCGTCTATTGGAGGATATGTTGCTGCTACGCCATCTTGCAAAGCTTTGATTTGAGCCTCAATGCCTGCTTGTGCTGCTGGAAGACCTGGATTACCCATTTCCATGTGGATGAATTTTACACCGCTTGCAGCTTCAAGATCTCTCGCAAGCTTGTTGATTTCACGGATACCGGCTTTGCCGATACAAGGAAGGTTGCTGTCGCTGAATACTTTTTGAGCTACTTCAACTGGAACAATGTTATTCTTCATGATAATTTATGTTGACTTTTTTTGATTAAAAATATCAGAATTAAGTTTGAACGTCAAAATTATGAAAATATTTAATATAAAAGTCTTAAATGAAGATTTTTTTTAGTTAAAAGTTTTTA
>JAGBVS010000148.1 GCA_017630195.1 Bacteroidales bacterium
AGCTTCGTCATTCTTTTTCATTGCACCTACTGTTGCGTTACCACCGTATGTTACGCCGAGGGCACTACCGATACCGCATAAACCAATCATAAGAGCGATACCTACATAAGCTAATACTAATGCTGTTGTCATAATGTTAATTTTTTTATTTGTTAATTTTTTATTTTAATTTTCTTTATCAATAGGCATCCTGCCTACCTTGTATCTATTTAGCCCTTTCAGGGCAAATTGTTAATTCCTAATTTTTCTTAAATGGACTATACTCTTTTGCTCCACCAACGAATCCTGAGTTCTTGTAGAATTCAACGAATGTCAGACGCATAGGGTGAACGAAAGCACTCAATGCCGACAAAGCTATGTTCATGGTGTGACCGAAAACTAATATTAAAACCATTACTATTGTTCCGACTACAGGAATGTCCGGTTTCATGTTCATTGCTAAATCATTAAATACCAATCCTAAGATTGAACCTGACAAGCCTAAGGCGAATAATCTGATGTAAGAAAGAACGTCGCCGAGGAGTCCTGTCGCCATGTTGTAAGTATCCCATAAACCTGAGCCAATGTTCTTGAATGGCGCTGCGAATGAGTTGATAGGTCCGTTCAATAAATAGATGAGGACTGCTCCAACACCCATGCAGATATAGAACGGAACACCGATGCCGTCAATCAGGAAGCTGACGATGCCGCCGAGTAATAATACTACCCATCCTATTGTAGATACCGCTGCACCGAATCCGTATAACTTGGTCATGTTGATGATTTTTAGACACATGCCAAATAAGATTTGGAATACACCTATTATTAATGATACGTAGAATGCAGAATAAATGCCTTCAGATTTGAACATGATGGTTTTGAGTTTGTCGAGGACTGGTATGCCTTCAACGTCTAACAATGGCACTCCGAAGAAGGTGCCGCTGATTGTTCCCATGATGACAGTTCCAAATCCTAAGAAGAAACCGAGCCATAAAATGCTGTTCATTTCTTTAAGTTTCTTGCTTAAAATCAAGGCTAAGGTGATGACGCAAATCAATGCGCCGTAGCCGAGGTCGCCCATACAGAATCCGAAGAACATTACGAAGAAAGGAGCGAAGAATGGTGTCATGTCTAATTCCCAATAAGTAGGGATGGAATACATGTTGCCAATCATCTCGAACAATCTTGCAAAACGTCGGTTCTTGAGTTTGATAGGAGGGTTATCGACATTTTTCTCAGGTTCTTTAGCTTCGAAATATATTTCCTTGTTTTCAAGCCATGCTATTGTGTCTTTTTCTATTTCGGTAGGAACCCAGCCTTCCAACAACATAATCTTATCGTCGGCTAATTTTTCGGCTGCTTCGCTCACTTTATAGAAGTTGGCATCATTGATGACAAATCTCTTATATTCGTTAAGCTTAGCGATGGCCTCTTCAGTAATGTCGGAGAGATATTCTTTTGTCTCATTCAATTTTGAATTCAACTCTTCAATCTGAGCTGTTATCTCTGATTTTGACATTGAAGGGAAGTGATATTTCTCAGCGTCGATGTTTACTTCTTTATCTTTAGAAGTCAGGGTTGTGAAATATTTGAAGCCAGATATTTCGTTAATCAAGAATGCGTTGAATTCTTGTTCCCATTTTTCGTCATATTTGCTGTTAGGCACGCTGAAGAATCTCAAATCCCAGTTGTTACTTTGGATTTTCTTTATCTCTTCTTCAGGGAAATTGCCCCATACATTATAGACGTTATCATCTTTTTGTAAAGAAGCTATTTGCTGTTGAATAGAATCAATTTCTGCAAACTTAGCATCGATGAAAGCAATCAACTCTGCGTTATTCAAGTCCATCAACTTGTTGACTTGTTGACTTGTTGACTTGTTGACTTTTTCTAATAGTTTAATAGTATTAGAGATATGCTTCATTTCTGCCATTTTGGCTTTCATGTTCTCGTCTTGCAGAGTTTGTTTTTTAGCATGGACGTGAACGACGCCGTGTTCGCGGAGGTCGATGAGGAATTGTTTGTAATCGCGATGATAAATTAACATCGTCAATTTTGTCATAGGTGTAATCATAAAGCTACCTCCTTTTCTTGACGCGTTTTAACTATCTTTTGAGCTGCTTTAGCGAGGTTTTCTTCGTCTTCCATAACACGTTTTATTTTACGGATAGCATTTTCGAAGCCAGGAATCTGCACCTTTTCATAAAGGTTGACTTTCTGAGTTGTCTTCTTTCTCGCTTTGCTGAGCAGCTCCATTTTACGGACCCAGAATTCGCGTTCCAATGTGATGTCGATTAGCGACTTCATATATTCGATGCCGTCTAAAATCCAAGATGGCATATTGAATACGCTAAATTCTTTTACTTTATAAGTTGCTCCTTCATACACTGGAGTGTTGACGCCGGCAATCTTTTTGACGCTGAATTTCACGTCTTCCACGCTGATGAGGTCGGGATTAAATTCGCCCCATAAGCGTAAGATGTCGCCCGACTGTTGCAAGATACTCTCGAGTTTTTCGTCAAACTCCTCGACTTTTTCTTTCGAGCGTTTCACCTCGAGACGCAATGCCGACTCTTTGCTTTTGATTGTCGGCAATGTGCGCATTCGTATCTTCAACTGTTTCTCCAATTGTTGAAGCGATGTTTTGTTATATTGAAATTTTATTGCCATAATCTCATGATTTTAATTTATTGGCAATTATTCTTCTTTACCATTCCAATATTGATCCATGAATTCTTTCTTGATAGATACTTCAGATTTGTTGAAGTATTTACCGAAGAGGTTCCATGCAGTATCGAGCATTTGTTCTATTTTGAGGTCAACGTCGATAGCGAGCAAGTCGTTGGAATATTCTTTTGCAAATTCAAGAACGCGGTTGTCGTAGTCTGTCAAGTCGAAACCGTTTTCAAGTTTGGTGCGAGCGTTGGCAGCGTCGGCGTACAAACGGATACAAGCGTTCATTACCTGAGGGTGGTCGGCCCGAGTTTTCTTACCGATAACTAATTGTTTCAAACGTGACAAGCTGCGGAATGGGTCAACGATAACCTTGCCGATTTCAGTGTCTTTACGTAAGAAGAGCTGACCTTCGGTGATGTAACCTGTGTTGTCAGGGATAGCGTGAGTGATGTCGCCGCCCGACAATGTTGTTACAGCGATGATAGTGATTGAGCCGCCGCTTGGGAACTGTACCGCTTTTTCATAAATCTTAGCCAAGTCTGAATAGAGAGAACCAGGCATTGAGTCTTTAGATGGGATTTGGTCCATACGGTTGGAAACGATACTCAAGGCGTCGGCATATAATGTCATGTCGGTCAAGAGAACCAATACCTTTTCGTTTTTATCTACAGCGAAATACTCAGCTGCTGTAAGCGCCATGTCAGGAACGAGGAGTCGTTCTACCGGAGGAGCTTCTGTTGTGTTAACGAAAGAAACGATATGGTCTAAGATACCAGCATTTTCGAATAAGTTCTTGAAATATAAATAGTCGTCGTTGGTGAGACCCATACCGCCGAGGATGATACGGTCAGTCTGTGCCTTCATCGCAACATTAGCCATCACTTGGTTAAAAGGTTGGTCAGGGTCGGCAAAGAAAGGAATCTTCTGTCCGGAGACCAAAGTGTTGTTTAAGTCGATGCCGGCTATACCGGTAGCGATGAGTTCTGAAGGTTGCTTACGTTGTACAGGGTTTACTGAAGGGCCGCCGATTTCGCGTTCTTCTCCATCTACTTCAGGACCTCCGTCGATTGGCTGGCCGAAAGCGTTGAAGAAACGTCCGCATAATTCGTCGCTGACTTTGAGGGTAGGGGCCTTGCCTAAGAAAATTACCTCGGCATTTGTAGGGATGCCTTCCGTTCCAGAGAAGACCTGCAAAGTGATTTCGTCGCCCCAGATTTTAACAACCTGTGCCAAACGACCGTGTATATATGCGAGTTCATCGAAACCGACACCGGTAGCCTTCAAACTACATGTTGCCTTCGTGACCTGACTGATCTTTGTATAAACTTTTTGAAATGCACTCATGATATATGTTATTTTTTATTTTCAATTATTTGATAATTCTTTCTTCAAGAATAGCATCGGCTTCTTTTTCAGTGTTGTAAAACTCTTCTGACTTGAAGACGGTGTAGTTCAACTGTCTGAAAGTGTTGATGAGTCTCTTGAAATAAATACCAACTTCTTCGAAACTTTCAAAGTCAAATTCAGAACGTGTTATGCCGATGATTTTCTTCAACATATATTCTTGACGTTCCAATGATGTTGAAGCGTCGATTTTGTCAAATGCATCTTGTTGAAGAATGACGAAGTCAATTAATTCTGATTTCCATAAAGTGACATGGTAATCGATTGGCACACTGTCGTCACCGAGAATGTTGATTTGTTCTTCTGTTTCTTTACCGCGAATCAGAATGTTGCGTGCTTCGCTAACTATTTCAACCCAGTTCTCATCAAGCTTTTCTTTTGAATAATCGATAAATTCAGGATATTCGAGATATTTGGAATAAGAGTCTATAGTGTCGATAGCTGGATAACGTTTCGAGTCGGCACGGTTTTGTGATAATGCGTAGAAACAGCGTGCTGCTTTCTTTGTTGATTCTGTTACAGGCTCTTTCAAGTTACCGCCGGCTGGTGATACAGTACCGATGAATGTTACAGAACCTGTTACTCCGTTGTTGAGATAAACGATTCCTGCGCGTGCATAGAAGCCGGCTATGATTGCTGACAAGTCCATAGGGAAGGCGTCTTGTCCTGGAAGCTCTTCCAAACGATTCGACATCTCACGGAGCGCCTGTGCCCAACGTGATGTGGAGTCAGCCAATAAGAACACTTTCAATCCCATCGCACGGTAATATTCACCGATTGTCATAGCTGTATAAACAGAAGCTTCACGAGCTGCAACAGGCATATTGGATGTGTTAGCGATGATTGTTGTTCTTTCGTATAATGAACGTCCGGTGCGAGGGTCTTCGAGGTGAGGGAACTCAGCGAAGATTTCCACAACTTCATTAGCGCGTTCACCGCAGGCCGCCATGATGATGATGTCGGCATCAGCGTATTTTGCCAATGAGTGTTGAAGAACGGTCTTGCCTGTGCCGAATGGTCCAGGGATGAAACCGGTACCGCCTTCGAGGATTGGGTTCATGGTGTCGATGACACGAACTCCTGTCTCTAACAGACGGAATGGACGTGGTTTGCTTTTATATGCTTTGACGGCAAGTTTCACAGGCCATTTCTGTACCATAGTAACGTTGTGAATCTCACCTTCTTTATCTTTCAATGTAGCTACGACATCGTTGATGGTGTATTCGCCTTCTGATGCGACTGATGCCACTGTATATTCACCTTCAAATTTGAAAGGCACCATTATCTTGTGGTCGAGCCAGTTTTCCTTCACATTGCCAAGCCAGTCGCCTGCAATGACTTTGTCGCCTGCTTTTGCCAAAGGAGTGAAAGCCCATTTCTTGTCGCTTTCGAGAGCTGGTGTGTAGAGGCCTCTCTTCAAGAAGACACCGTCCATCTTGTCGAGGTCGTTCTGAAGTCCGTCGAAGTTCTTTGAGAGCAAGCCAGGACCGAGTTCAACTTCCAACATGTGTCCTTCAAACTCTACCTTAGAACCTGGTTTAAGTCCGCGTGTGCTTTCGAAAACCTGAACGTATGCTATGTCGCCAATAATCTTAATAACTTCAGCCATCAACTTCTCTTCACCTAAATAGATGAAACAAATCTCGTTTTGGAATACATCGCCTTCGATGCGAACCAAAACCAAGTTGGAGATGATACTTACTACTTTTCCTATTGTCTTATTCATGTTATATGTTTTTATTATTATATATCAAATTCTTTAGCAAACTGAAATTCTGTCTTGAAACGGTCCAACAACTCGCGGAAAATCTTCTTTCCTTGTTCTGTTGTCATATTGCTCCATCTTTCTAAAATCATCAGTTTGAGCATGAAAGCCAATACGTTGTCGAATGTAAAATATTTGTGTCCTGTCATCTCATCGAGAAATTCCCAATAAAGCATGTCTATTTTATATTCTCTTTCGGCTGTACTGTCTTTTTCAAATAATGCCAAAATCTTGTCAACGTATGGATAATCGTCGGATAATTCAAAGTCTTTGGCTCGTGATGTCTTTAATTGATTCACGAAATATGAATTGCCAATGACTTCTTTTTCTATATCTATTTGATATTTGCGACAGTTTATCGCTGTAATCAAGTTTTTGATATTCAATGAAAACTCTGCATATTTTTTCACGAGTCTTTCTTTTTGAGAAAGCATGAAATTCCAATATCTCTCGCTCAGTTCCACTTCAGGGAGACGGTTGTTTTTCTCTTTGTCTTCTTTGTTTAGGTCGAGAAGATATTCCTTAATATAAGAAGGTACGAACATTGGGTCGTTAATTTCGTCTTCTAACTGAGAGGCTGTGAAAACCGTCTGTAGAGTAGGATCTGGCTCTTGTTTCTGTAAAAGACGCAATATCTGAGCGTTATCGTTAGGGTAGAAGAAAAGATTAATTACATCTATCTCTTCCTTTGTAAGATAGTCGTTAAGATAACTGCGCAATTCTTGCACTGAGAGACTCAATTTTTTGTCGTCGGGACTAATTTCTGGTAGTCCTGCTATCAGGCAATAATAATTTCCTCCTGCAATGTTCATTGTCTTTATGTTATAATTAACAATAAATTAAAAAGATATATCTGAATCCAGATATATCTAATTATAAATTAAGAAAATAATAATTTCTTAGAATATTCTTTTATGTATGAATTGAAGAATTCTTCAAATACTTTTTCAGAGAATGTTATTTTGTAGCTGCCGTCTTTTGGCTGAACTACGAAACCGTCTTTCTGACTTGTATTTGTAACAAGTGTAAGCTTGTTGTCTAACAAGTTCTTATGTTTTGCAAGAAGGTATTTTTCAAATTCTTCTTTTTCTTTATTGTTCATTAAGACATTAAGATTTACGTTGCCTTCTGCGCTCCATTTTTCTATTATTTTACACATGAGTTCGCGGACGAAGTCTTCATCTTTGAAAGCTGTTGTTGTCATATCAACGGCAACCTTATTAGAAATAAGGTTCGTTAACTGTTGCTTTAAAGATGCGATAGTTTGTTTAACGCTCATGCCTAACTCAGCTTCTGTTTTTTGTTTCAGATTAGCTGCGTCGTTGTTAGCTTTTTCTACGATGCTGTTAGCTTTAGCTTCAGCTTCTTTAATGATATTTTCGGCATCTTTTTTAGCTTTTTCGAGAATATCGTTAGCGTCGTGTTGTGCTTTTTCGATACCTTCTTCGTAAATCTTTTTTGTTAAGATGTCTAATTTGTTGTCGTTGTTATCCATAACTATAGTATTTATTTGTTATGCGTCAATATTGGCGTATGTGGCGTTTTGTTCTATAAATTCGCGGCGTGGACCGACTTCATCGCCCATGAGCATTGAGAAGATATAGTCGGCTTCGGCGCCGTTTTCTATTGTGATACGGCGTAATGTTCTGTTTTCAGGATTCATTGTTGTGTCCCAAAGCTGTTCAGGATTCATTTCACCGAGACCTTTGTAACGTTGTATGTGTAAGCCTTTGTCGGTGCCGTCAGACGACAATTCTCTTGTTATCTGAGCGCGTTCGTCTTCTGTCCAGCAGTAACGTTCTGTCTTGCCTTTCCTTATTAAATATAAAGGAGGTGTTGCGATATAGACATAACCTTTATTGATAAGTTCTGGCATATAGCGGAAGAAGAATGTCAAGATCAATGTTGAGATGTGGCTTCCGTCCACGTCGGCATCGGTCATGATGATAATCTTGTGATATCTGAGTTTTTCTATGTTCAATGCCTTGCTGTCGTCTTCTGTGCCTATTGTAACACCCAAAGCGGTATAGATGTTTTTGATTTCATCGCTTTCGAAGATTCTGTGTGGCATCGCTTTTTCCACGTTGAGGATTTTACCTCTCAAAGGAAGGATGGCTTGGAATGAACGGTCGCGGCCTTGTTTTGCTGAACCGCCCGCTGAGTCACCCTCAACGAGATATAATTCTGCTTTTTCTGGGTCTCTGTCGGAACAGTCGGCGAGTTTGCCTGGAAGTCCTGAGCCTGACAATGCGCCTTTGCGTTGCACGAGTTCTCTCGCTTTACGGGCGGCATGACGTGCTGTAGCTGCCAAGACGACTTTGTCAACAATCATCTTTGCTTCTTTTGGATGCTCTTCCAAATAGTTGTTGAGACGGTCGCTGACGATTTTGTCAACGATGCCCATAACTTCGCTATTGCCAAGTTTTGTCTTTGTCTGTCCTTCGAATTGAGGTTCCGGAACCTTGACAGAGATGATGGCTGTCAAGCCTTCGCGGAAGTCGTCGCCGTTGATTTCAAATTTCAACTTGGCGAACATGCCTTGTTTCTCAGCGTATGACTTGAGCGTACGTGTCAAGCCACGACGGAAACCAGACAAATGGCTGCCGCCTTCGTGAGTGTTGATGTTATTTACGTATGAATGTAAGTTTTCTGAGAATGATGTGTTATATTCCAATGCTATCTCAACAGGAACGTTATCGCTTTCGCCAGCGATGGTAATTGGCTCTGGTGTGAGTTTCTCACGGTTCTTGTCTAAATAGTCGATGAAGTCGGCGAGACCGTTTTCAGAATGGAATGTCTCACTTTTAGGAGCGATGCTCATGTCTTCATTAGCTTCACGTTCGTCTGTCAATGTGATGGCGATACCTCTGTTGAGATATGTAAGTTCGCGCATACGTTTAGCCAATGTCTCGTAGTCGTAAATATTGGTGAGGAATATGGAATCGTCCGGAGTGAAAGTGATGATGGTTCCGGTGTCTGATGCTTCGCCCACTACTTCAACAGAAGTTATAGGTTTGCCGTATTCATATTCTTGTTTGAATATCTTTCCTTCGCGGTGAATCTCAGCGATGAGTTTCTTTGACAATGCGTTGACACAGCTGACACCGACGCCGTGCAGACCGCCAGATACCTTATATGAGCCTTTGTCGAATTTACCGCCGGCATGCAAGACGGTGAGAACCACTTCCAATGCTGAGCGTTGTTCTTTTTCGTGCCATCCTGTTGGAATACCACGACCGTTGTCGGCTACGCGAATTGAGTTGTCTGCTAAAATCTTAATATCTATAGTGTCGCAATAACCTGCCATCGCTTCATCGATGGAGTTGTCAACAACTTCATATACCAAATGGTGTAAACCTCTTACGTTAACGTCGCCGATATACATCGCAGGACGTTTACGTACTGCTTCTAAACCTTCTAAAACCTGAATGTTGCTAGCACCATAATTGCTTTCTGCAACATTTTTAATTTCTTCTGCCATTTTATTCTCTAATAAAAGATTCTTTTTCTTATTAATATGTATGCGCAAAGATAATAAAAAAATCGTGTATTTTTAACAATACACGATAAAAAAATATTGAAAAAAAAGATGTTTATTTTCCTTTATAAAAACCTGTATTTAAATCCTAAAAACGCTTGGAATCCGTATGATGGATAACCGTAATACATCTGATATTTGTTATGAATCAAATTCTTGATTTCTGCATAGAATGAGATGTCTTCGTTTAAGTTGTAGTCGCATCCTAACTGAATATCGACAATAGGTTTCATTTTTTTGATTTCATTGTAATTTATCAATGCGTAACGTCCGCCCTCCACGTATGATGCTATGTTGAAATTCCAGTTTTGGTTGTATTTGTAAACTCCTCTTAAAGTGAACTCTGCTTTTGGCATATACCATGCGTGTGCTCTTGTGATAGGAGCGTCGTCGGTGTCGTATCCTTTGATGAAATCATAATTGTTATATGCAAAGTCGCCGACTATTTTTATCTCGTTATTGATTTTTACATGTATGTCAGCGTTAAAGTTGAATACATGACAATTGTTTAAGATGATGTCGAATGCATTAGGCTGAGTTAATGAACTAACATAAAATACTTTGTTGTCGATAATTCTGTATCTTACTCCTAAATGTCCGTTTATCATATTCAATGCCTTGAATTTCAATCCGCCTTGGAATGATAGCCATGTCTTTTCGTAATCGAACTCGCCTAAGTTTGTTAAGTCGCTTACTATAAATGGATTCTCTGCGAGTATCTCCTTCAATGTGTTGATTTTTGTTTCTCCGCCGAGTCCTGCGTAAAACTCGAAGTTTCTGTCAAAGAGGTATAAGCTTCCCTTGATGTCGGGGTAGATGCCTCCCATGCTGGTGCTGTTGGTCTTTGCGTCAACGCGGAGACCTATGTGAAGGTTGTAGTAGTTTCCGTCAAAAGCGAGATAAGGATTGGCTGCAATCAAGAAAAGACTTTGACTAATGTTGTCGATGTCGGCGCTTACGTCTATCGACAATGTTTGGATGTCGTTGCTTTTCCTGAACCATGAATTGGAATGTTCCAAGTGTGCATTGAATTTTATGTAGTTTTCTTGTACTCCTCCTTGAATTCCGGAATATGAATAATCTAACAAAAACTCATCGTACAATGATTTGTAACTCGTCTGATTATTGTTAGCTAACAATTTCACGTTTAAAGAATGTATGTTCCTCTTTCCTTCAAGGTTGGAGTCTGTGTTAAAATTCAAAGTGTCGTTGTTTAAATAATACATATCATAATGATAGTCGATGTGTGAATGAAGCTGGAATCCTGAAAAACGGTTGCTCATTGTGACGTTGAAAGCATTGTTCATGTATTTGGAATTGACGTAATCTTTCATGTCGAGCCATGTTGAATTATGCATGATGCCGATTCCAAGACTTGTCTTCTTCGATATGTCTGAATAATGGCAGAACAGGAAATCTGGTGATAATCTTGTTCCGAAACCAGCCTTGATGAAGTTGTTTGTTATTTCTTGTTTCTGATTATTAATATATTGCAGTGGACTGATTGGTTCTAATTCGACTTTGTAATTATAGAAAAAGTCTTGTGTGCTGACTTTGTAATCAGGTATGCTAAATTCACGTTTAGGCATCTCTGGTCTCTTGGTCAAACGTTCCGATTTTTGAATTTTGGGAATGTATGAACCTTCGATAGTTATTTCTTCATTGTGTGATTGTGCATTTAATAATGTGCTTGTGAAAAGCAGTATCAAGGCAACGAAAATATTTGTGTTTTTCATTATATAGCTCTCCTTATTCGTTTTATTCTTTGTTGATTAAGTTTAATTTGTTTTGTGCCTCTTCTATCACTTCGTTGTAATTGTCTTCGTCTTCAGGATAGTTTTCAATCACGCTTTTCAATGTTTCCTTTGCTTGGAAAGCGTTGTCTTTTGCGACATATACATCGCTGAGGAGTATAAATGCTCTTGCGGTCCAATATAAGTAAGAGCTGTAATTGTCGGAGACATAGAACACTTTTTCTTCAGCTTCATCGTATTTGTTTGAATTGTAAAGGCAAACTGCTGAGTAATAGCCACATTCGGCTCCTGTTTCTGTATTGTCAATAATTGTGCATATTTCAAAATATTTCAAAGCTTCTGTATGGTCTTTCTTGTCGAAATATGATTTGCCAAGAATATAATCGGCTTGATTTTTTTGGTTTACAGATACATCTTGCATTGCTACAAGTTGGTTGGCTTTTTCGATGGCTTTATCGTATTCGTTGTTGAAATAATAGCTCTTCATGCAGCCTTCTGTAGCTTCCATCAGAATTTGCTGGTTTTCAGTGATTTTGATGAGTCTTTCGTAATGTGCGGCGGAAGATGAGTAATTAGATTCGTCATAATCCATTCTCGCTATTAAAAGAAGTGCGTTGTCGGTGTAATCGTTGTCAGCTTGATTTATGATATATTCTATATGTGTTCTTAAATCGTTTTTGTCGTCGCTGTTTTCTAATGATTTCATGGCGTAGTAATGAACTTTTAACAAGTAAGCTCCATTAGGATAGTTTTCTAAATATTGATTAACGCCTTTGATGGTTTCAGCATAATTTCTTTTTGAGTAAAATTCTTCTATTGTCTTGAATGACAATGAATCTTGCTTGTCGATGCTTATTGTTTCGAGATTGTTTTTTTCTAAATATTTGAAATAAGCTTGAATGTCGTTGTTGTCGCGGTATATGTCGCTTATTATGTTAAGGGCCTCTCTCGATTCATCGGTGTTAGGATATTGAGCAACAATGCTTTTAAGTCTTTCAAGAGCTTTGTCGTTTTCGTTGTTGTTGTAATAAATCATGCCAGTTTTCATGAGGGCTTTTCTTGCGTATGTGGAGCGTGGTTTCTCATTGACAATCTTATCGAATGACGCTATTGCGGAGCGTTTGTCTTGAGTTCCGAGATAAGCCATTCCTATTTCGTACAAGGCTTTGTCGTAGAATGGTGATTTAGGATATTTGCTTGTTATGATGTTCAAGCAGCTGATTTTTTCGTTGGTTTTTCCTAATGCGCCGTAACCCATAGCTTGTTGATAATAAGCGTAATCTATGTTTTT
The DNA here is from genome assembly GCA_017630195.1 of Bacteroidales bacterium. Taxonomy (GTDB): domain Bacteria; phylum Bacteroidota; class Bacteroidia; order Bacteroidales; family F082; genus Limimorpha. Next base: position 12,408 of record JAGBVS010000148.1, read on the forward strand.
GCTGCTTGTTTTCATTGCATTGCTGTAAGCTGTTATGGCATTGTTGTATTGACGTTGGATGAAGTAGCAGTCGCCAATTCTTGACCATGAGTCGCCCTGACGTTCTTTGTCGGATGACTTGTCAGTGTTGATGAACTCTTTAAATCTTGCAGATGCGTTTTCGAAGTCACTTTGGTTAAGATATAAATAACCTAAATTGTAGTAGGCGAGAGGGTAAACCTCTGTGCTGCTTGCTGCCGGTGCATTGATGAAAGTTTGATATGTCTTTGCTGCATTAGCTTCTTCTTTGTTTTGGTAGTAAGAGTCCGCCAACCAGAAAAGGGCTTCTGCTTTTATTTTGGTGTCTATGTTTTTGTTTTCGGCCGACTTTCTGAAATATTTTATGGCTTCCTTATAGTTTTTGTCTTCGTAATATTGAATGCCAAGGTTATAAGTGAGCTGCGACTGTATATTTTCAAGTTCTGAACTTATGTTGGAATATTCGTCAATTGTTTTTAAAGCGTTGCTATAATCGTTTGAGTTGAGAAGAAGGTGAATTACAATATCTTGTAAGTTGCTGATATTATTTGAGTTTTGGTTGTTTTTGATATAATCGTTGAGTACGTTTACAGTTTCTTTGAAAGGGTCGATGCCTGGAATGAAACTAAGAGCTGCGTAATTTAAAAGCGCATTCTCGCTCAAAGTGTCGTTGAAGTTCATCTTGTACGCTTTGTAGAAAGTGTTTCTTGCAAACTTGTCTTGTTTTGTAAAAGTGTAGCACTGAGCCATATAGTATGAACCGTATTGTCCTAATTCGTCTTTTTCGTCTGTTACTTTTGCGAAATGTTCGATTGCGCCGTAGTAATCGCTGGTCTTCATTTTGCAGAAACCGATTTTAAACTCAACTTCTCTTGGTAATTTGCGATTTGAGTTTTTTAATGCAATGTTGTAATATTCAAGACTTTTTGCATAATCGCCTTGTTGATGCCACGATTCTGCTAACATCAAGGCGATGTCTGCCTTGCGTTTTTTCTTGGACATGTTTAAAATGTCGTCTCCTTTTTGTGATACTTCGGAATAATTGCCTTTGTCGAAATTGATTTGAAGTATGTAAGTGTTGGCTATATCTTTGTATTTGTTGCTTTTAGTCAAGATGTTAAAATATTTTACGGCCTCGTCATGTTTATTGTTAATATATAAAATGTGTGCGTAATAGTAACGTGCATCGTCGCGGTATTGATTGTTGGTGTTGGCTAAATTTTTAAAGATAGGTGCAGCCTTTGATACTTCATTTGTTTGGTAATAACAATAAGCTTCCTTGAAGCTGCATTCGTGTTGTTCTTCGTTATTGAGACTTTCCTTGTTGATGTTTTTATATATCTTTATTGCGTTACGGTATTTCTTTTCTTTGAACAAATTGTTGGCGTACAAGAAATTGGCATGGTTTGCCATAAGACTTGTAGGATTCTCCTTCACGAAGGCGATGATTTTAGTCTCGCCTTTGCTGTTGCCTAATAATAATGAAGAAACGGCTTCGTAATATTTGGCTGTAATTACGTTTTGATCGTTTTTGTCGTCAGCTGTTGAAATATAAAATTCAAAACATTCCAATGCAGATGCGTAGTGTTTGTTTTCAAAGAGCATCAGCCCTCTTTCGAAAGTGGCTTCAGGTTCATATTGATTTATGCCTTTCTGCGCTGAAGCAGAAATACTTGTGAGTATGAATAAAGCGATGAGAATGAAATTTTTCAAGATGTATTTCATAATTATTTATAATAAAATTGACAATAAATAGTAAACGACAAAGGTAAGAAAAAATTGTTTTTTTTGACCGTAAAAAACGGCCAAAAAAAACAAAAAAAGCATAAGCGGGATTCTGTTCCTTGTTTCCAAGGTGATTGTCATTTCTCTAGGACTGACGTTGCCGGCAGTCTCAAGCGACCTACCCTCCCGACTCGGACGAGCAGCCCTCAAACGTCGGTATATTTGGTTTTGCAGCCCGTAAGGTTTACCCCGAAACCATGTCACCA
>JAGBVS010000019.1 GCA_017630195.1 Bacteroidales bacterium
CGTGTGTATCGATTATCTCAGTGTCCACATGTATACAGATACTAGATATATCGCAATATTCGGGCGTACATTCCAGTGCATCCATTGCTATTTTTTCTAACTCGCTAGTATCAGGACGTCCATAAACGCTGTGTTCAATTCTAAAAAATTCCTTGCTATCCTTTCTCAAGTATTCACTTCTTAATGTCGTTTCTTCAATAGTTCTGGTGATGAATTTTTCTCTCATTTTAACCTCTTTTCTGCCCGTATAGCCGATAGCACAGCGGTTTATTATAACATTTTTTCAATGTGTTCTCTGATGTGGTCGATAGCGAAAAGCGTTATTTCGTCGTCCTCGCTTAATACTTCCTTGTCTTGATAGTCCCAGACTTCCTCATAAATGATATTACCGTCTTTGTCGGTTTTTACTTCACCAGTTCTCCAATCTGTTTTAGGGTTGCCCGTCTTATACTGGAAAGCGTACTCTTGTTTTGCCTCTCTTTCTTCGCCCTCTAAAATAGAATATATTCTTTCTAATATTTCTACCTCTCTTTTTCTTAATTTGAATTTGTTCATTTTAACCTCTTTTCTACCCGTGTAGCCGATAGTTCAGCGATGTGATATAACTGTTACACTTGTAATAATAAATATGTTTTAACAGCGGAATCGTTTGCGGTTTCTACTACAAAAGCGTTCTTTTCGTTAATTTTAATTATCGCCATTCTTATGCTCTCATAACGCTTAAAAATCACCTCTCTTGTAATAGTATTGAAAGCGTTCATGAGTTCATTCCAGTAGTTTTCGTTGCGTTCACTATAACCATAATTTTCAACATAACTGTCATAAGATAACAATGTCAATGAACTTAAAACGTAGTGTCTACCGCTTATTTCAATACTTCTCATATCTCTTCCCTCCTCTCCTGTTCTGTTTTCTAGTACCTTATGTAAACAGTATAGCATATTACGGAAACAACGTCAACACTTTTTTCAAAAAAATAAAAAATAATTTTTTTCAAAAAACTATTGCAATATACGGAAACAAGAGTATAATATATAATATACAATATATGAAAAGAGGTGATCTAAATGGCAAAAAGAACCATGTACGCCGTAGCAATACAGCACGCGGATAGTAGCCTGTCATACGTAACCGACTTAGTTGAACACCATGTAGCATACTGGAGAGACAACGCACAAGCGGTTTACGTTAATAAGGAATGGGCGGAGGATATAGTACGTGGGCTGTGTTGGAATGGTTTTAATGCTTTCGCTGTATTGAAACTGGAATGGCAACACTTCGGGAATGGAGACTATGAACATGACTAATGAACAACTTAGACGTACAATCAAAGATAGGAAAAGCAAGTTTTACAGCAAAACGTTTGCGCTGTCAAAACAGGATTTTCTTGACACTATCGAAAGTGACAAAATGAGAGGAGAAAAAGACCATGAGAAAACAGGAACAAATTTTAATCAACGAAAAAGCACTGGCAATATGGGAAAAAGCGTGCGCTGAATTATATTCAGATAATGGGCGTTGGTTTTATGAGTTCAAAGCAATATCAAAAAACCGCCTTAGAAGTTGTACAGCGTGGGTCTATGAGACTACGAACTATTACTTGTTAAAATCATACGGCACGTTCATAGCGTGCATTGAAAAATCTAGTGACACTTGTGTCGACGTATTGCGCTATGAATACGGCTACACTAGCACAAGCGCACAGCATATAGCAAAATTCCGGCATGACTACGGTTCTGGTAAGTGGGGTTGCGAACATGAGTTGCGCTATTATTCAGTATAAAGCGTACAAGCCACTGTGCTACTTCTCTAGTACAGTGGCGTTCTCACGTTTCACGTGAAACATGCCACACTTTAACACGTTGAAGTGTCACCGCGCTACCGTGTCACCTTGTCACCGCATCACCGTGTCACCGCGTCACCACTTTACCGCTGTGAAGTGTCACCGCATTAACGCTTTAAATTGCTAAAGCGCCCAGCCGAAAAAATCTGGGGCAAACCGCCCGTCAGAAAAAATCACTTCTAAAATAAATTTCGCCCAGAAAACCGACCAAAATTTTAGACCCCCCTCCCCCAAAAAATCGGCGCTCAAAATTTTCCCCC
>JAGBVS010000149.1 GCA_017630195.1 Bacteroidales bacterium
GATGAAGACAGACTGCTAGTAGTTGTCAATTTTAATCAAAACGAAAGCCGCTACTGTGAGGTGAAAATCTCTGAAGACGCAGTGGAATATATGGGGTTAAGACCAATAGCCAATGGTCAACAGCTCACAGCAACTGATGTCTTTACTGGCGAGAAGATAGAATATAATTTTGATGAGGTCAGCACTCGTGGTATTGCGATGACACTTGAACCTTGTGGAATTAAAATTTTGAAATTATGATGAAACTTGTAGAAAACGATTCATGGCTGGAACCTGTCGCCGATGAGGTGGAGGCTCGCTATCAGCGTTATGAGTCAAAATTGAAATATATTGAAAGTCAATATGGAAGCCTGAAGTCATTCGCCTCGGCGCATGAGTTCTTCGGTTTTACGTACGACAGCTTGCGCCGAGGCTGGTGGTACCGCGAGTGGGCGCCAGCAGCTCATTATCTGTCGCTCTTCGGCGATTTCAACAACTGGGACAGATATGCCAATCCTCTTGAAAGAGAAGAAGATGGCGTGTGGAGTATCTTCCTTTCTGACTCACAATATAAGAACCGTCTCACACACGGAAGTCTCCTTAAGGTCTTGGTGCAGTCGAGCATTGGAGAACAGGAACGCATCCCTGTCTATATCAAAAGAGTCATTCAAAATGAGGATAATAAAGACTTCGCAGGACAATTCTGGATTGGAAAACGGACAACAGATAGTAATAAGAAAAATTCCACATTCATAATTCCTAATTCCTCATTATTTATATATGAGTCGCATATTGGAATGGGGCAGGAGAAAGAAGACGTCGGCACTTATAAAGAGTTCGCCGAGAATATATTGCCTAGAATTAAGAGATTGGGATATAATGCGATACAACTGATGGCAGTTGCTGAGCATCCTTATTATGGTTCTTTTGGTTATCATGTGTCTAATTTCTTCGCGGCGAGCTCGCGCTTCGGTACGCCAGAAGATCTTAAGGATTTGATTGATAAAGCACATGAGATGGGAATAATGGTTATCATGGACTTAGTCCATTCTCATACTGTGAAAAACACTTACGAGGGCATCAATCTCTTCGATGGAACAGAGACGCAATATCTCGTTGGCGGTCATGAAGGCCATCATCCTCAATGGGATTCCAAACTGTTTAACTATGGAAAGACCGAGACATTACGACTGCTTCTTTCCAATGTAAGATTCTGGCTCGAGGAGTTCGGCTTCGACGGATTCCGCTTCGACGGCGTGACATCGATGTTGTATAAGAATCATGGCATCGGTGCCACTTTTGAGACTCAGACAGATTATTTCGGTGATAATGTTAATGATGATGCTGTGACATATCTCCAGCTTGCAAATACATTGATACATCAGCTTAATAAAGATTATATCACTATCGCGGAAGACGTTAGCGGTATGCCTGGAATATGCGCTCCTGTAGCAGACGGAGGCATTGGCTTCGACTATCGTCTCGGCATGGGTCTCCCTGATTTCTGGATTAAGGTGCTTAAAGACCAAAAAGAGGAAGACTGGAATATGCACGAATTTTTCTTCACCATGACGAACAGACTTTATAATGTGAAGACGATAGCCTACGCAGAATCGCACGACCAGGCTTTAGTGGGAGATAAGACATTGGCATTCCGACTGATGGATAAGGAGATGTATAGCTCGATGTCGAAGATGACTCCTAGTATTGTCGTCGATAGAGGCATAGCGTTGCATAAGATGATACGACTTTTCACCATCTGTCTTGGCGGCAATGCATGGCTGAATTTTATGGGAAATGAGTTCGGCCATCCGGAATGGATCGACTTCCCTCGTAAGGATAATGACTGGAGCTATAAGCACGCACGTCGTCAGTGGTCGTTGGCAGATGACGAGAATCTGAAGTATCATTTCATGAGTGATTTCGATAAGGAAATGTTAATGTTTGTTAAGGAAAACGACATTATGAACTCAGAACCTGCATGGCTTATGGATGCCGACGAAGAAAACAAAACGATAGTTTTTGAGAGAAATAATCTGATGTTTGTCTTCAATTGGGGAACGAAATCTATCAGCGACTATGAAATAAACGTTAAAAACACGGGCGATTACGAAATAATATTCAGCACTGACGACAGAGCGTTCGGTGGTTTTGAGAATATCGACAAGGATACAATCTTTCCATCTGAACAAAGGGATAATCAAGTGTTTATGAATATATATAATGTAAGCAGGACAGCGGTGGTTTATAAAGTGAAAAGATAAAGTGTAAAAGCTTTTTTCGTTGATGAAAAAGTTTTTTATAGAATGATAAAAAAAGTGTTCGTTAAAATATTTTTTTTCATTATCTTTGTAGCAAATTCTGAAGAATACTATTTGAAATGGCAGATTTAAGTGTAACACTTTCGGAAATAGAGTTAAAGATAAGAAAGCTTATTGCGCTAAAGAATCAGCTTGAAGAAGAGAATAGTAAGTTAGTTCAAAGGAATGAGGATTTGCAATTGGAAATTGAGATGCTCATGACGGAGAATTCAGAGTTGAAGGATAAAATAAATAAATTAGTTATTGTTAACGTACTCGATAACGATAAAGAGGTAGGAGAAAGTAGGCAGTTAATAAAGGCACTTGTTAAGGAAATCGATAGGTGTGTTGCAATGTTGAATGCTGAGCAGTAATATATATAAAATCAGGCGAAGATGAACGATAATGAAATTAAGATAAGCGTAAAAATCGCAGAACGTACTTATCGTCTGACTATAGATAAAGCTGATGAAGAAAAAGTGATGAAGGCAGTAACGATGCTCAATGAAAGAGTTCAGTTATATAAGCAGGCATACGATTATAAAGATTATCAGGACTTATTGTCGATGGTATGCTTGCAGCTGGCAACTCTTAATGTGAAGTATGAATCGGATGCCGCATATAAAGATCAATGTTTGGAACAGAAACTCGATGAGATTAGTGTTTTATTAAGTGAAAACATAGAATCTAAATGATGTTCTTTGAAAAGATATATCTGTCTGTCCGTCGCTTGATGTAAACCTAACAATTAATTTACCATAATTCCGGTTTGCTCATGGGTACAAAAACAGGCCTCAACCTGCAAAGGTGCTTTAACGCCAGTGGACGTTTGCGTATCGTGGCAGCCATAAACGTGACTTTTCGGGTTTACTATCCCGGGGCAGGCAGATTTTTTTCTCTTTCCGTTTTCGAGTCTAATCGAATTTAAAAAATGATTTTACTAACATTAAGTCACACAGCAGCATACATTCTATTAGGAGTGGCTGCTCTCGTAGTAGGCGGTGGTATCGGCGTGTTATTATCTTCAACAGTGATGCGCAACGCCCTCACAAAAAAAAGCAATGAACTTTTAGAAGAAGCTAAAGAAAAAGCAGAAGTAATCAAAAAAGACAAAATCCTTCAGGCTAAAGAGAAATTCTTACAGATGAAAGCCGAATACGAGAAGGAAACTAATGAACGCAAACGCGAAATCCAAAAACTCGAATCACGCGTTCAACAACAACAACAACAAGCTAACCAACGCGAAGAAGAACTCCGCAAGAAGGCTAACGAAGTGAAAAGCCAACAACAAAGCGTTAGCGCTCAACAAGAAAATCTCCACAAACGTCAAGCTGAATTGGATAAAATCCAAGACGAACAAAAGAAACTCCTCGAGTCAATCTCCGGTCTCTCAGCTTTAGAAGCTAAAGAACAACTTAAGGAAATGATGAAAGATGAGGCTGTATCTGAAGCTATGGTCATCTCAAGAGAAATAGTCGAAGAAGCTAAGATGTCGGCTAACCAAGAAGCTAAGAAAATCGTTCTTGAGACAATTCAACGTACAGCAGCAGAACACGCTATCGAAAATACAGTATCAGTATTTAATATTGAAAACGACGAAATAAAAGGTCGTATCATCGGACGTGAAGGTAGAAACATCCGTACTTTGGAATCTCTTACAGGCGTTGAAATCATCATCGACGACAGCCCTGACGCTATCTTGCTCTCTGGCTTCGACCCAATCCGCCGTGAAATAGCTCGCCTTTCTTTACAAAAACTCGTTACAGATGGTCGTATCCACCCAGCTCGTATCGAAGAAGTCGTTAAGAAAGTTGAGAAACAAGTTGAACAAGAAATCATCGAAACAGGTAAACGTACTGTCATCGACCTCGGTATCCATAACCTCAGCCCTGAACTCATCAGAATGATAGGTCGTATGAAATATCGTTCATCTTACGGTCAAAACTTATTGCAACACTCTATTGAAGTAGCTAAACTCAGTTCTTCAATGGCTGCTGAACTCGGTCTTAATCCTAAGACAGCTAAACGTGCCGGTCTCCTCCACGATATCGGTAAAGTGGCTGAAAACGACGAAGAATTGCCACACGCAATCTTAGGTATGAAGACAGCTGAGAAATATAAAGAAAAAGCTGACGTATGCAACGCTATCGGTGCTCACCACGATGAAATTGAAATGGAGACTCTTATCGCTCCTATCGTTCAAGTGTGTGACGCTATCTCAGGCGCTCGTCCAGGCGCTCGCCGTGAAGTCGTTGAGGCTTACATCCAACGTCTTAACAAACTCGAAGAAATGGCAATGGCATTCCCTGGCGTCGTCAAGACTTACGCTATCCAAGCAGGCCGCGAATTGCGTGTCATCGTTGCTGCTGATAAAGTAAGCGATACAGAAGCCGACCGCATCTCATTCGACCTCTCTAAACAAATCCAGACAGAGATGACTTATCCAGGTCAAATTAAAATCACTGTCATCAGAGAAACAAGAGCTGTTAGCTTCGCGAAATAATAAGACTACAAGACTACAAGTAGAGACGTATCAAAATTCTTTGAATTTTGCTGCGTCTCTCTTTTTTTGTCTATTATACCTTTTTTAAAATACAAGAAATTCAGAATCTCAGAAACTCAGAAGTGCTTTGGCCGTTGAACTTTGGCTGTTGAACTTTTTATAGTGATGTAGTGATGTGAAAAACCCCTCTATTCCCTCTAATCCCTCTGCCCCTTTAATCCCTCTGCCCCTCTAATCCCTCTGCACCTCTATTCCTAAATCCCTAAATCCCTCAAATCCTCCATCCACGAAATCGCACGAATATTCACGAAATTTTTTTCTGTTAAAACCACATCACCCCAACAACTTGTAGTCATGTAGTCTTGTTGACTTGTAGTCTTCTTTCTTTGGGCGTTCCGTCTCCGCTTCGCTCCGCCGTCGGGCTTTCCGCTATATCTTTGCTCGCTGCTACACTATCTCGTTTCCAAATTCCGTATTCGTCTTGAACATCCGTCTCCGACTCCAATATCCGACTCCGCTCGCAAAGGATGCCGCTCCAATCCCTAACGCAAGGTGGCGATGAGCATCGAGCCACGAGCCATGAGCATAGGATGCTGAGTTTGCCGAAGTGAATTTTCTTCTCGCAGAGACGCAGAGCAACGCAGAGAATTACTTTGCGACACTTTGCGCCTTTGCGAGAAACTTTAGAATTAAAAAAATCTTGGAGTTGCAGCGTCCCTGTAGAGACGTCGCTCCGTAGCGTCTTTAAAAAAGTACCCCTGCAAAACAATATTTTATAAAAATCAAAGCGCCGAATGCGCGACAGAATTGCGTTTGACTTTTCTGTCGTACCTTCGGCACTATTATTAATATCTGGTCTTTAATCTTTAGCCTTTATACAACTGATCATAGTCGCTACATCACTTTCCTCTTCCTTGAACGACAATCAAGACTGTATAAATCAGAATCTTGATGTCGAGGGCAAGGTTCATGTTTTCTATGTATAAAATGTCGTATTTGAGACGTTCTACCATTTCATCTACATTGGAGGCATAACCGAATTTCACTTCGCCCCAGCTGGTGATGCCTGGCTTTATCTTGAGAAGCATGATATAATGCGGCGCTCTCTGTACAATCTGGTCGATGTAGAACTGACGTTCTGGACGATAACCTACTATCGACATTTTGCCGCCTAATACAGTGAAAAATTGTGGTATCTCATCTAATCTTGTTTTACGCATGAAAAGTCCCCATGGTGTGATACGAGGGTCGTTGTCTTTTGAAAGCTGTGGTCCCATCTTCTCAGCATCGACGTACATACTTCTGAACTTGAGCATATTGAAAGGCTCGCCGTGTTTTCCTATACGTTCCTGACGGTAGAAAATAGGTCCTGGCGATGAGCATTTCACCATGATAGCAGTGAAGATATATAAAGGGGAGAAGATGATTATCACCATCAATGATGCAACGATGTCGAATACTCGCTTGGCGACTTGTTGCCATACAGGCATCAATTCAGGTGTTACTCTGATGAGCGGCGCATGCCAAATAGCTTCTTGTTTTACGCTGCCGAAGATTATGTCCTGCATGATAGGAATAATCTTAACAACAACATCAAGGCTTTCTAAAAGAACTAATATCTTATCGATGGTTTCTATCTCAGAACGTTCGATGGCAATGATAACTTCTTCAATGTCATGTTCTTTGATTATTTTTGCAACGTCTTTGTAATAACCGAGATGTGGAAGGTATTTCTCTACTTTATATTCTTTGTAGTCGAAGACGTTGACGAAACCGACGAAAATATTTCCGGATGAATATACTTGATTTTCAATTTCTTCATAAATAGCACAAGCATTGTCGTTGCTACCCATAATGAGAGTGTTGAAACCTATTTCTTTTCTATGTATTTTTCTTGCAGTTCTTGTTGTTATTATCAAACGGCAGATATATGTGAACGTGAATTGAAGTCCGAAAAGTATTATGAATGATGCATAATACGACTTATATGAAACGATGACATCGTTGAGGATGGTGGCAAAGAATAAAATGACAACGCCTATGAGTGTGACGAAAAATGTTTGTCCTAATTCTTTAAGTCGTGATTTGCTGAATACATTGTTATAGTATCCGGATATTGTATATAATGCTAACCAGAATATTGGTATTGAAATGATTCCGACAATGAAATTAGTGTCGTTTAAAATTAACTTGAAGTCAGTGAAGAAGTTAGAGTCTTCTGTTAATTTTCTGTATGAGAAAAACAAACTCCATGCTATCAAAGCGCAGAGCCAATCGGCGATAACATATTTTAATGTCTGTTTTTTCTTATTGTTTTTTTTAGTCACGATATACAAGTTTTAAGTTATCAAAATAATATTCAGCTTCCGAATTTTTATCAATCATGCCAGCGATATAGAATTTGAAATATTCTGCATCCTTGGTGTCGGTGATTGATGGTCCGATGTTGATGTAGATCTTGTTCCATGTTGGAGATGGATTGACATAGACTAAAGGGATGATTTCCATCTGACTGATTTTTGCATATAAACCTACCTCAAATACTTCAGTACATTTGTAATCAATCTCTAAGAAAATGCTGTTACCTTGATTAGGAAGATCGCGTAATTCAGTGGAAGTGAAACAGAAATTATTGATTGTATCGCCGAGCCATACGTAGCCTGAATAATGAGAGTTGTTGAATTCGTCGTCCCATCTTTCAGGTGCGTCTCTGTCGGTTCTGATAATCGCTGTATCGCTGCCGTTGCTGTCTTCTACAAAAATTTGTCTTTCAAAGTCATCTTTAAAAGCGAATTCTAATGTGCTTTCGTCTTTTGAATAGTAAGTTGTGGAAGGATGAATAGTATCGATAACTTTCTCTTCGAGTTCTAATTCTTCGATAATATAAGGTTTATAGAAAGGATTTATGGTTCTTGTGGAACTGATTCCGTTGAGTTTTATGCCTGGATATATGGTGATTTTGTGTTTCCCTCTTTCTAAGACAGGAATGGTTGCAGGCATTTCGTAGCAACCTTGAAGGTTGTTGTCTATATATAACCAAACGTCTGTTATTTTATGTGACGCAGCGCCTTCTATCTCGTAATTCGTTGTCAATAAAAATGTGTCAACATGTATGTAGGCAGGTATTTCCTGGCTTCCTTCAAAATTATTACATGAACTGAATGTCATCAATGCAAACATTGATGCAATAAATAAAGAAAATATATAACGCAAAACTTTCATGATTTATATTTTAAATTGAACGTTACAAGTTGTGATATATTGCTTATTTTAAATGATTTTGTACTATTTGCTGATGTTTAACAATTTCATCAAGAATCAAATGACATACTTTAAGAGCTTGAACGCCGTCGTGTATTGTCACAGGCGGTTCCGTGTTGTTGATGATGGCATTGTGGAAACTTTCTAATTCTGTCATTATCGCATTGATTGGCGTCACTTCTGGCTGTTCTATCGTTATCTGTTTGCTTGAGCCGTCGGCGAGGTCTATCGTCATTGCGAGCGGACTGACATCACCTTCTATGTCGTTGATTCTCACAATATCGGTTTTTTTGTCAAGGAAGTCAACTGTTATGTAAGCGTCTTTTTGGAATATACGATGACGGCGCATGTTTTTCAATGAGATACGGCTTGCTGTGAGATTTGCCACAGAGCCGTTTTCAAATTCGATGCGGGCGTTGGTGATGTCGGGTGTCGGGCTAACGATAGAAACGCCGCTTACGCTGACATTCTTGATAGGTGATTTTATCACGTCTAAAATGATGTCGATGTCGTGAACCATAAGGTCGAGGACGACAGGCACGTCGGTGCCACGCGGATTGAATAACGCAAGACGATGTGCCTCGATGAACACTGGAGCGTTGATATATGGACGCGCAGCGATGTATGCTGGGTTGAATCGCTCCACATGTCCAACCTGAACCTTGACGCCTGCACCTTCAGCTAATTTAATAAGACGGTTAGCCTCGTCAACGGTAGCGACGATAGGCTTCTCGATGAAAACATGTTTGCCTTTCTTCAACGCTAATGATGCACATTCAAAATGCGAGACAGTAGGAGTGACGATGTCAACGACATCAACCAAATCGATGAGCTCTTCTATCGATGAGAAACATTTTACTTGCAAGTCTTCAGCAACTTTTTTAGCTGTGTTTTTGTCTTGGTCATAAAAGCCTACGAACTCGTAAACTGATAATTGTTTTATGCAGTTGATATGTATTTTTCCGAGGTGTCCCGCACCCAAAACTCCTATCTTCAACATTGGAATATTTTTTCGCAAATATAAGGTTTTTTTGTAATTTTGTGACATAAAATTAAGGCGATGCAGGAAGATAATTACAGACATAAAGGAATGCGGAGAAATCTGGTGGAAGAGATTAAGAATAAGGGTATTAGCGATGAGAATGTCCTTAATGCAATCAACAACGTGCCTCGTCATGTCTTCCTCGATTCTTCATTTTTGGAATTTGCTTATCAGGATAAGGCTTTCCCTATAGGATCGGGACAGACTATTTCTCAACCTTTCACTGTTGCTTTCCAGTCGAGTCTTTTGGAAATTAAAAAGAGTATGAAGGTCTTGGAAATTGGAACTGGCTCAGGTTATCAGGCTTGCGTGCTCGCAGAAATGGGCGCTAAAGTGTTTACTATCGAACGCCAAAGGAAACTTTACGCCAAGACAAAACCGTTTCTCGCAAAATTCCCTTATCGTATTATGACGTTCCTCGGCGACGGATATAAAGGCCTCCCGACTTACGGACCTTTCGATAGAATTTTGATAACAGCTGCAGCTCCGGAAATTCCTCAGACTCTCATCGACCAGCTGAAAACTGACGGCATGATGGTGATACCTTTGTCGGAAAATGAGAGCAGCCAGACTATGCTGCGACTCACTAAACAAGAAGACGGCAGCCTCAAAAGAGAAGAATATGGCGACTTTAAATTCGTGCCGATGCTGAAAAATCTGGGAGATGATTAGAAGACTACAAGTCAACAAGACTACAAGACTACAAGTTTTTTTAGTGATGAGTAATGTGGTAATGGAGTGATGTAGACGTTTCAATGATTCCTATAAAATAAACACACATTGAAGCGTCTATTTAATTAGGAATTAGGAATGTTTTTTTTTGAACACCTCAGCACCTCAGTATCTTTTCTTGGGCGTTCCGGCTCCGCCGTCGGGCTTTCCGCTATATCTTTTTCCGCCTCCAGCTTCCGCCTCCGTCTCCAGCTTCCGTCTCCAAAAGGATGCCGCTCCAATCCCTAACGCAGTGGGGCGATGAGTATCGAACAACGAACTATGAGCTATGTCTGCTGAGACTGCCGATGTGATTTTACTTCTCGCAGAGACGCAGAGCAACGCAGAGAGTTACTTTGCGGTCGTTTGCGCCTCTGCGAGAAAATTTCGATTTTCAATTCAAAAAAGTCCTGAAAGGAAAGTTCCTATGCAGGCGGTGAAGTGAAACGGAACGCCTGCTATACATGTGTTTTTCTTCTGTCGTATCTTCGGCACTTTGATTTATTATCTGGTCTTTAATAATTAAATTATTTTTCGTCTGGTTTTATGATTTCACGTTTGTCCTTCAAACAGTGAGATACCAAATTTATAATGCTTGCAAACATAAAAATCATCCAACCAATATTGTCGAAATCTAATATTATAAGGAAGAAAGCATTCCCCATAAAGAATATTGTCGATGCTCTTAATATTCTGTATGCTTCGCCAATTTTGTTTAAATAACTCTTACGATAAATTCCTGCATAAATAGCAACTGATAATAAAAGTATTGACAAAAAAATAAGATAAATGACAAAAAAGTGTAAGTCATTAACAGAATGGTTTAGTAAATATCTGTCTGGAGATATAAATAATCTTACAATAAAACTGGCCATTACACCTA
>JAGBVS010000150.1 GCA_017630195.1 Bacteroidales bacterium
AAATTGATCTGATTGTGTCGGGCGGAGCGAAAGGTGCCGACACTCTTGCAAGAAAATACGCCGCCCTCAACAAAATACCTCTGATGGAGTTTCTCCCTGACTACGAGCGTTATGGTCGCGGAGCGCCACTCCAAAGAAACACGCTGATAGTTCAAAACGCAGATTATGTCCTAGCTTTCGTAACGCCTTCTTCCAGAGGAACTTTAGATACTATAAAAAAAGGAAAACAAAAAGGTATCGTGGTGAAAGTAGTGAATGTATGATTCTGAACTCAAACACTGACACAGACTATTGACAGTTGTCCGTAGTCTGTTGACTTCAAAAGAAAAGGTCAAACAACAATTAATTTGTTTTTTAGATTAGAATGGAATATTATGTTCTTTACAATAGTTTTCTATTTCTTCGTCTGATTCGAATATTTTGTCGCAATTTTTTTCAAAGCTTAATCTTGCATCGCTTGTATATTCTTTTGATGCATTTATAACTTTTGACAATTTGGCAATAAATGTACTGAAATCAGGGTTAAGGTTGCATAATTTCTCAATAGTGTTATATTCCAGTTCTTTTTTACGAGCAGAATAAAGAATCTTGTAATCGTTTGCTTGCATTAATATTATGCCTATACCAAATGCATTATTTAAACGTTTCATCTCTTCATCAGCCGTTTGGTTTCTTGTAATTCCTTTTGCAGAAGTCGTACTCTATCAGCTAATTGTTCTTGACTTGGCAATGCGTCTTTGATTCGTATATTGTTATATGTCGCGACTCCCATCGGAGTAGAGATGCCTTTGAACGACCATTGGACGTCAGCTCTATTCATGTTAGAACATACTAAAAGACCTATAGTTGGGTTGTCGTCGGGCTGTTTCAGGACCTCGTCAACAACATTTACATAGTAGTTTAATTTACCTGCAAACTCTGGTTCAAACGATCTTGCCTTCAGTTCGCATACTATGTAGCAACGCAACCGAATATGGTAGAAAAGTAGGTCGATTCTTCTTGTTCTGCCGCCAACAATTATTTCTTTCTGTTTGCCGATAAATGCAAAGCCGTTGCCCATTTCAAGTAGCAGTGCAGTAATGTTATCGTGAAGGGCTTTCTCTAATTCGCTTTCGTTGTAGGTTTCGTGAGCCACAGTGGCGAAGCCGAAATCATAATTTTCCTTTACCACATATTGCGCCATATGTGCCAATTGTGGAGTCAAGTGTTGTGAAAAATTGTTCGGGATAGCACCTTGTTTTTTGTAAATATCATCCTTCATCACTCGCGTCAATATATCGCGGCTAATGCCTTCTCGAATGGTGTAAACCACATAGAACAAGGCCTCTTCAATAGTTTTTGAATGCTGGACAATACGAACATGATGTCCCCATGGTACGCAGGCAAAAGGTAGGGGAAATTCTGAAACAGATTGTTTCAGTTTTTCTTCATCTGCTATTTGTTTTATTTTTAAGTCATAATTGTCGTATGGTAGCATTACTGAAACAAGTTGTTTCAGTTTATCTAGATTCTCGGCATAGAACAGATACCACTGTTTCATATACCATAAATTGCGCAGTGAAAAGTTTGTGCTGTCTGGAAACTCTCGCTTCAAATCAAGGCTTACTTGTTCTACAACTCCTGCTCCCCAACGTTCTTCGGCTTTCTTCTGTACCAAGTCCTTGCCAAGTTGCCAGTTGAAAAGAAGTTTCTCTGCATTAACTTTTACGGCTGCCTTTACCTGAGATGAACGATAGCGATGTTTTACTTCTGCAATCCAATCGGCATAATCGTTATCAATACGAATATCATGCGATTTTACAATACGCGCTTTTTCTTGTGACATAATTCTTAGTTTTTGTTTGTTCTCATGGCAAAAGTACTAAGAATTTATGAAAATGAAGAGTGCTTTGAAAGAATAATTTAAGAACTTTCACTCCCCATATTCTTCTCCTTCTTCCGCTACCATCTGATAGTCATCTTCTGGAATCTCGTATGGCTTTAGTTTCTGGTCTTGAAGATATATGTAGTTGAGCGTATTGACCAACGACTCCAAAGTCTGTTGGCGTACATTAGATTTCAGTTTTTTACGAAAGGTAATAATATTTTTTTCGAGAGCTAAAATAGACGCTTTTTTTCTATATTTGCATATGGAAATATATTCCCTTTAATCGTAAATGAGATTCATAAGGTGAATCATAAATTTATGAAAATCATCTTAAACATTTTGAATTAAAAATTATATTTATGAAGATAGCAGTTGCCGGTACAGGTTATGTTGGACTTAGCATGGCTACGCTTTTGGCGCAGCATAATCATGTTGTGGCTGTCGATATTGTCCCTGAAAAAGTAGAGATGATAAATCGACGTCAGTCACCTATTCAGGACGAATATATCGAGAAATATTTTGCAGAAAAAGATTTGGACTTGACCGCAACTCTTGATGCGGAATACGCTTACAAAGATGCCGACTTTGTGATTGTAGCTGCACCAACCAACTACGACAGCAAGAAAAATTTCTTCGACACTTCAGCGGTAGAGACTGTCATTGACTTGGTCTTGAAATATAATCCTGAAGCGATAATCATTATCAAGAGTACAATTCCGGTAGGATTTACAGAGTCTATCCGTAAGAAGACAGGAAGTGATAATATCCTTTTCTCTCCAGAGTTCCTTCGTGAAAGCAAGGCTTTGTACGATAATCTTTATCCAAGCAGAATTATCGTCGGTCGTCCAGAAGGTGATGCACGTTTGGATGAAGTTGCTAAAGTGTTTGCTGGCTTATTGATACAAGGAGCTATCGGAAATGATAAAGAAATAAACAAAGGCATTCCTATGTTGTTCATGGGCTTGACCGAAGCAGAAGCGGTGAAACTCTTCGCTAATACATATCTGGCTTTGCGAGTAAGTTATATCAACGAACTCGACACATACGCCGAGATGAAGGGCCTCGATTCTGCTGCTATCATCGAAGGCATTGGCCTCGACCCACGTATCGGCACTCATTACAACAATCCTTCATTCGGTTATGGCGGCTATTGTCTCCCTAAAGACACAAAGCAACTTCTGGCCAACTATCAGGATGTGCCTCAGAATATGATGAGCGCTATTGTGGAAAGCAACCGTACACGCAAGGACTTCATCGCTGACCAAGTTTTGAAGCTAACTGGTTGGTACGATTATAGTGAAAATAACTATTATCAGAAATCGGGGATCGACAATCATAAATTAGAAATCCCAGTAGTTGGAGTCTATCGCCTCACTATGAAGGCGACTTCTGACAACTTCCGTCAGAGTTCTATTCAAGGCGTCATGAAACGCATTAAGGCAAAAGGAGCCGAAGTCATCATATATGAACCAACATTAGAAGACGGAACTACATTCTTCGGAAGCAAGGTCGTTAATAATCTTGAAGCTTTTAAATCGCAATCCCAAGTGATTGTTGCCAACAGGTACGATGCTTGTTTGGATGATGTGAAAGAGAAAGTATATACTAGAGATATTTTTAGAAGAGATTAGGCATATAAGATTAAATAGAAGAAATAGATGAAAAAAATAATGCTCGTCTTCGGAACCCGTCCTGAAGCTATCAAGATGGCTCCGCTTGTAAAGGAGTTCGAAAAATATCCTAACGATTTTCAAACCATAGTCTGCGTGACAGGCCAGCATCGTGAAATGCTTGACCAGGTGCTGAACCTCTTTGAAATAAAACCTCATTACGACCTTAACATCATGAAACAAGGTCAGGATTTATATGATGTTACAGCACGCGTTCTAGTCGGCATGCGCGATGTTCTCAAAGAAGCTCAGCCTGATGTGGTTCTGGTTCATGGAGACACAACAACAAGTACAGCTGCAGCCTTGGCTGCTTTCTATCAGCAGATTCCTGTAGGTCATGTCGAAGCGGGACTCCGTACACATAACATCTACAGCCCATGGCCTGAAGAGATGAACCGTCTGATAACAGGACGCATTGCAACATATCACTTCTCACCGACACAATTAAGCCGTCAGAACTTATTAAATGAAAATGTCTCTGATGAATCAATCATAGTCACCGGAAATTCCGTAATTGACGCATTGTATTGGGTTGTCGATAAAATCAAGTATGACAAAGCGTTAAATCACGAATTAAGAGAATTATTATGCAATGCTGGTTATGATGTCAGTCGTTTGGGAAATGGCAAGAAGTTAGTTCTGATCACTGCTCACAGACGTGAGAACTTCGGTGATGGATTTATCAATATGTGTACTGCTATCAAGAACTTGACAAAAAAATATCCTGATGTTGATTTCGTATATCCGATGCACTTGAACCCTAATGTTCGCAGACCAATTCATGAAGTATTCGGAGAAGATTTATCGAATCTTGGCAATATGTTCTTCATTGAGCCTTTGGAATATCTGTCGTTCGTATATCTGATGGAAAAATCTACAATAGTATTGACAGACAGTGGCGGCATTCAGGAAGAAGCTCCAGGTTTAGGCAAACCTGTTTTAGTAATGCGCGACACGACAGAACGTCCTGAAGCATTGGAGGCAGGAACGGTGAAACTTGTTGGAACAAACTACGACAAGATAGTTACAGAAGTTTCTACATTATTAGAAGACGAAAGTTATTATAAAAAAATGAGTCAAGCTGTCAATCCATACGGCGATGGCTTGACATGCAGTAGAATTGTAGATGCATTGTTATAATTAATTAGACGCCACAATGGTGACGTCTCTACAAATTTAAATAAATACCATGGGCAGAAATAAATTTTCACAACGCGAGATAGATATCATTCGTAAACTCTTGAACCGTAAGGTGGCTGGCAATCGCTCCGGACAAAAAATGGTGCGTCATACCTTGCGCACGGTCTTTAACTTCAACATCTCCGACTTCAATGTTCCGGGTCAGCCTTTCGGTCCGCTCGACCTCGACGAGTGCGTACGCCGTCGCAGAATCCAAATTCTCGATGAAGCGACAATAGAAGCGATGAAACTGCGTTATGCCGAGAAACAACAGTACGAACAGACTCTCAATCAGGCGGAAGCCATCGCCAACGGCGAAGTGGAAGACTGGCAAGAAGTCTTGAAACAATGGAATGAGTATTATAATATTAACTCAGATTCAGATGCTAAACAAGATTGATAGATTTCTTATATTTTATAATTGATTTTTAATAGTTTTGTAGTAATACTAAAACTTTATTATATTTGTAAAAAAATACTTACTATGAAAGCAACAAGAATTTATTGTATCGTACTTCTAATCTTTACATTTATTATGGCGTCATCATGTACATCAAATCAGAAATCTGGCAACAAAGAATCTATAGTGTTGGAAAATATCGCAACACGAGTATCAGTGCGTGCTTATCTCGACAAAGCCGTTGAAGATGAAAAAATAGAGAAACTGCTGCGTGCCGGAATGTCTGCTCCTTCTGCTGTCAACAAACAACCTTGGCATTTTGTCGTCGTTACTGATAAACAACAGTTAGAGGCCTTGGCAGAGGCTAATCCTAATGCAGGAATGGCAGCTCACGCTCCTTTGGCAATTGTTGTATGCGGCGACCTCGATAGAGCTCTCGAAGGAATAGCAAGTGAATATTGGGTACAAGATTGTTCTGCCGTTACTCAAAATATTCTTCTCGCAGCTAATGCGATGGATCTTGGCGCAGTGTGGACCGGTACTTATCCTATTAAAGAACGCTGTGATGCTGTCTCTAAAATATTACAACTTCCGGAAAATGTATTGCCTCTCAATACTATTGTCATAGGTTATCCTGAGAGAGACAATCAACCAAAAGACAAATGGGATCCAAATAAAATCTCTTATAACTTCTATAACAACGTCAATGCTTCAGCGCAAAATGTAGAAGAACAAAATCCTTCATTCACCGATTTTGACTATGAAAAAGAATTTAAAGGTAGTCCTTTTTCTTGGTTCAAAGGTGATGGCGTGCTTCTCTGCGTAGGCGACAAAGAGAAACATAATGCAATGACGATAGGATGGGGCTCTATGGGAAATGTGTGGTATCACGATGTCAACACAATGACAGTATATGTGGCTCCTTCTCGTTATACAAAAGAGTTTATGGAAAAACATAAATACTTCACAGTGATGTCGTTCGATGAGAAAGATAAAGACATCTTGGCATTTATGGGTTCTCATAGTGGTCGTGATGGCGACAAGGCAGAGACTCTTGGCTTGCACGTTGCTTATACAGAAAATGGAGCACCTTATTACACAGAAGCTAAAGAAGTGTTTGAATGCGAGATAATATACCGCGATCAGTTTGACTCCGCTGGATTTGAGGAGCTGCCTCGAAAACGTTACGAAAATTTCCCTGCAGGAATACATCACGTATATATCGGTAAGATATTAAGTGCTAAAAGAAAATAAGAATTTTATTGCATGAAAAAATTGATTCTTTCTATATGGAATTTCTATGCCGACGGCTTTAAGAATATGACATGGGGAAAACCTCTGTGGCTGTTGATAATTCTTAAAGCTGTTATTCTTTTCGCTATCTTGAGAGTCTTCTTCTTTAAACCTGTAATGGCTGGCAAGACCGACGAACAGAAAAGCGAATACGTGAGAACGCAATTAATTAGGAGTTAGGAATGAATGTAGAGACATATCAATTGCACCAAAGAAATAAAGATATGCAATTGCTGCGTCTCATGATAAAAATAATTAGATAACAACAAAAAATGATATTATGGTAGAAAGCGCATTAGTAGGTTGGTCAAGGGCGCAGTTTGCTCTTACTGCTGCCTATCACTGGATTTTCGTCCCGCTCACTCTGGGACTCGCTGTCATTATGGCGGTTATGGAAACTCTTTATGTTATTAAGAAAGATGAGTTTTGGAAACAGACCGCAAAGTTCTGGATGAAACTTTTCGCCATCAATTTCGCTGTTGGCATTGCTACAGGTATCATTTTAGAATTTGAATTTGGTACTAATTGGAGTAATTATTCCTGGTTTGTGGGCGACATCTTCGGCGCTCCTCTCGCCATAGAAGGTATCTTCGCTTTTTTCATGGAAGCGACATTCTTCGCTGTGATGTTCTTCGGATGGGAGAAGATTAGCAAGAAACTGCACCTCGCTTCTACTTGGTTCGTTGCCATCGGCTCTGCTATATCAGCTCTTTGGATTCTCATCGCCAACTCATGGATGCAACATCCAGTAGGAATGGAGTTTAACCCCGACACCGTTCGTCATGAGATGGTAGATTTCTGGGCGCTCGTCCTTAATCCTGTAGCTGTTTCTAAATTCTTCCATGCAGTTTTCAGCGGATGGATGACAGGTGCTATATTTGTTATAGGAATCAGTTGTTGGTATCTTCTCAAAAAACGTGAGACACGCTTCGCACTCGCAAGTATCAGAGTGGCGGCAATAGTAGGTATAGTAGGTACTTTCGCTGTGATGCTCAGCGGCGACAGTTCTGGTATCCACGTCGGCAAATATCAGCCAATGAAACTTGCTGCTGCAGAAGGCCTTGAAGAAGGCGGTACTCGTGCTCCTTTCTCTATAGTGCCAGGCGTTGAAATCCCGGGAATGCTCTCGATTCTTGCTACTCACGACATCGATGGTTATGTGCCAGGTATCAATAATATCCTTGAAGGCTACACAACTCCCGACGGCGATGTTTATCTCTCAGCAGAGGAAAAAATGGAAAAAGGCAAGATTGCTTTGGCTGCTTTTTCCGATTATACAAAATTGAAGGAAGTTGACCCGCAAACTGCTGCTAAGGCTCGTCAATTATTGGATGAAAACGTTGAATATTTTGGTTATGGCTATATTGAAAGTCAGGAAGAACTTGTGCCAAACGTGCCTTTGATTTATTGGTCGTTCCGTGTCATGGTGTATTTCGGTAGCTTCTTGCTTCTTCTCATGATTGTAGTCTTATGGATGGAATGGAAAGGCCGACTCGTCAATATGAAATGGTTGCAATGGGTTTCTCTTCTCTCAATACCTTTGGTTTATTTCTGCGGACAAGCCGGATGGATTGTAGCAGAAGCAGGTCGTCAGCCATGGACAATAGAAGGCTTACTTCCTGTAAAAGCCGCTGTGTCAAGCGTCAGCGTTGGTGCGGTACAAACGACATTTTTCATCTTCGTGGCGATATTCACATTATTCCTTGCCATCGAAATGCGTATCATATTAAAAGCTATCAAACAAGGTCCAGAAACAGAAGAATAATAAGGAGGAACAATTATGATTACATACGAATTTTTACAGCAATATTGGTGGTTTCTTATCGCTCTCTTAGGCGGATTATTAGTGTTTTTGCTTTTCGTTCAAGGTGGCAATGCATTGATATTCTTTGCTGGTAAAAACGAAGACCAACGTCAGCTTATCGTCAATTCTACGGGCCGTAAATGGGAGCTCACATTCACTACTCTCGTCACATTCGGCGGTGCTTTCTTTGCATCATTTCCGCTTTTCTATAGCACCAGTTTCGGAGGCGCATATTGGGTCTGGATTTTAATATTGATAACATTTGTGTTTCAAGCGGTGTCATACGAATTCCAAAGTAAGGCAGGCAATATATTAGGAAAAAAGACTTTCAGAATATTTTTAACACTCAATGGTTGCCTCGCACCTTTATTAATAGGTACTGCAGTAGGAACGTTCTTTACAGGTTCCGACTTTGTGGTAAAGAAGAGCGCTGTTGGTGAAATTGCTTCTCCTGTCATAAGCCGCTGGGCTAACGAATGGCACGGATTGGAAGCAGTAACAAATCCCTTCAACGTGGAGTTTGGTCTCATGGTGATGTTTTTGGCAGTATGCCTCGGCGCATTATATATGATTAACAATATTGATGACAAAGATTTACGAGCTAATTTACGTCGTAGTCTTATGATATGTTTTGGTGGTTTTCTCCTAATGCTCGTTCTTGTTCTTGTTCAATTTATCACTATGGAAGGTTTTGCTGTCGATGCAGAAGGCGTTGTCACAATGGAAAAAGGCAAATATATCCATAATTTAATACAGATGCCGGTCGTATTGATAATGTTCTTGTTAGGAGCGGTATTGTTGGTGACAGGTGTCGTTATGACATTGATTAAAAAAGAATTCAACAGAGGAGTCTGGATTACAGGACCGGGAGCTGTCTTGGCTGTTATGGCGATATTTATGATAGCTGGTTATAATGGAACTGCTTATTATCCATCAATTGCCGACATTCAATGTTCATTGACATTGTCGAACAGTTGTTCAAGCGAGTTTACGCTAAAAACGATGGCAATAGTGTCGTTGATTATTCCATTTGTTGTAGCATATATCGCATACTTCTGGCATCAAATGGATAAGAAATCATTAACAAAAGAAGACTTGGAAAAAGGCGAAAAATATTAATTAGTTTGTTGTTGAATTCGTTCTACGTTTGATCGAGATATATTAATAGGTAATGATTGACCTACGGCCTCAATATCTATTATGATACGATGTTTGCCTTTTATTTTAATGAATCTTCCGATAAGGTCTTTCATCTGCCCGGTTTTTATTCTTACCAATTCACCTTCTTTCAAATCAATGTCATCGCATTCTATTTCGTGTAAATCGGTGTCGCAGATGTATTTTTTTATTGCAGTAATTTGGTTCTCTGGAACTACGACAGGTTTCTTTTCAAAAGTGATAAATTTTACTACGTTTGCAACATTCAGTACATTGTAGTAATCAGCAAGTGTAATATTGACGAATATATAAGAACGAAACAATGGTTCTTCCACTTTTTTCTTGCGGTCGCTCCATTGTTTCATTCTTGTTATTAAAGGAAGAAATGATTCGATGCCTATGTCATCAAGTTGTTTGGAGACTTTTTTCTCACATCTTGATTTTACATAGACAGCAAACCATTTCTTATTTTCCTTTATATCAGTCATTAAAAATTAACGTTTGTTATTTACGTTTACGGTTGCCGTGATCTTCATCGTAATAACCGTTGTTATAGCCGTATCTGTTTCTGTAGCCATAGCCAAATCCGTAGCCATAACCATAACCGTATCCGCCGTAATCATAGCTATAACGATAGCCGTAAGCGCCTTGGTAATTGATACCGTTAACTATCAAGCTGACATTGTATTTTCTTTCTTCCAAGTCTTTGATAACGGCTTCAAATATTCTCTTGTTAGAAACATCTTGACGTACTACATAAATAGCTGTGTCAACGTGTTTCATCAATAACAATGCATCTGTTACCCACATTAATGGAGGTGTGTCGATGATGATGTAATCATATCTTTCTTTTAATTCTTTGAAGAATTCGTTGCAACGTTCTGATGCGATTAATTCTGCTGGGTTTGGAGGAATGCTACCTGCTGTGATAATGTCAAGGTTAGGTAATTTTCCAGATGGTTGAATAACCTCATCCAATGATGCTTTTCCTGATAAATATGTACTAACACCTAATTTGTTGCTGATGCCAAACTCTTGATAAATACGAGGTTTACGTAAGTCCATACCAATTAAGACGGTTTTCTTTCCATACATGGCGTAGATTGATGCCATATTGATTGATATGTATGTTTTACCTATACCTTGTGAGTCAGAGATTACAGAGAATGTACATTTTTCTTTTCCTTGTACAATGTATTCTATATTAGTTCTAATAGATCTAAATGCTTCTGATACAGGAGATTTAGGTGAATCAATAACAAATGTTGAACTGGAAGTACCTTTCTTGTTATCTGTTAATGGAATTTGTCCGATGATAGGTAATTTGGTAATTTTTTCAATATCTTTCTTTTCAAGAATCTTAGTGTTTAAGAGTTCTTTAAGGAAGATGAATGCAGCAGGGATAGCGCATCCTAATACAAAACAAACCAAATATATCATACTTGAACGAGGAGCTATCAATCTTGCTGAAGATATACGAGCTTGGTCAATGATGCTGTTGTCAGGGCTATTACTTGCCATAACGATTTGTGCTTCAGCTCTCTTTTGCATTAAGAATTTATATAAGTCATCGTTCAATGAGAATTTACGTTCGTATCCTAAGTACTTGCGTTGTGTAGTTGGAAGTTGTTTTATCTGTTCATCATAAACGCTTATTTGCTTGTTTAATTCATCGATAGTAACGTATGTATTACTAATCATGTTGTCAATGTTTTCAAGCAATTGTTTTTTAGTTTGTATAATTTGTTCGTTTATTGTTTGAACGTTAGGGTTTTTCTCTTTTGATACAGATAATATTTTAGATTTTTCTGATGATAACTTAACTAATTCAGCTGCAAGCAAGTTAAGTGTTTGGTCTTGAATACCCATTGCACTTGGTACAATAAGTTTATCGATGTCATCTATATTTTTCTTGATATAGTCTTGAAGATTCTTATAATATTTGATGCTCAATTCTAATTCAGCTTTACGTTTTTCTATTTGTTTCAAATAGTTAAACATTTCTCTTGATTGGGCGCTCAAATCCATGAAATCGTTGCCTTCTTGGAATGTTTGAAGGTCATGTTCAGCTTTGCTTAAAGAATCCTGAATACCTATTAATTGTTCGTCAATGAATATCACAGTGTTTTCTGAAACCAAGTTCTTTTGTTCGAGGTTTCTTTCTAAATACTCTTCTAACAATTGGTTAAGGTAGTCTGTGATTTTTTGAGAGTTTCCACCTTGGATAGTAAGTTTTAAGATAGATGAGTTTTTAGTTGTTTGTGCAATAGAAACATTGCTCATCTCACTTGCAAGGGTAAGGATATTCTTTATAATAAAGCAATATTTATTGTTTCCGTTTTTTTCTGGATTAAAATTGCTGTTTAATACAACGCGGAATCTGTTATATCCGTTATGAACCCATTCGCCTAAGTTATAAACGTTGTCTGTTTCAGCGATATTTACTAAACCTAAACTCTCATCTTTAGTATAATCGTATAATGTACAGCGTTTTTCATTTGTTTTTATGCGATATTTTCCATTGTCTAAAAACTCGATGTCGTATCTGATACCTGTTGTTTGCAATGTATCGTAATCGACTTCTACGTAGAATGGAGTTTTAGTGTATAATTCTGTTGTTGTAAAACGGCCGATATTATAATATGATACGTTGAAGAAGTTCAGTTCTTTCAATGTTCTTTCTTTAAGAGAGAATGATTGCAAGATACCTATTTCGTTATCAATATTGTTATTGCTCTTGAATGTAAGACCTGTCATCATTGATGTTGGGTCAATAGTCATTTTGTCTTCTTTGATAAAGACAGATGCAGACACTTGATATACTTTAGGAGTATATCTGTTATAGAAGAATCCTGCGACCAATGCAACTACGATACCTATAGCAAATAAGTACCAATAGCTAATAACCTTAATGATTATGTTTTTTAAATCAATGCTTTCTTCCTCCATGTATTGAGGAGTGTTTTGTAAATCTGTATTGTTCATTTTGAATTAATTTTCAATGTTATTTTAAATAAACTGCAACAAATGTGAAGCATGTTACTAATAATGATATAGCAGAGATAATTGTACCGTAAGGTATGCTTGTGAAACCATATTGCTTCATCTTCAATGGCTCTATGTAGATAATATCGTTTGGTTTGAGGTAAAACTCAGGTGAAGATAAGATATCTGCATCATTTAAATTAACTTTAGTGACCTTTGAACCGTTAGGAGTTTGATGTACGATTTTTACATTTGATTTATTTGCGTAATCAGTTGCGTTGCCAGCTAATGCAATAGCTTGGAAAATGTTTATATCTGATTGATATACTTGATATAAACCTGGTTTGTAAACTTCTCCTAAAATTGTCAAATTGAATAAACCTAATTTAACATAAACTATTGTTTCATTGAGATATTCGTTGACAATTTCTTGGATTTTGCCTTGTATTTCTTCTATGGTTAAGTCTTTAACTTGAAGTTCTCCTACGATAGGGACATCGATAAAACCATTTTCATTTACGATATAACCGCTGATGTAGATAGCTGGGTTACCGCTTGAATATTGTGACCCGGAGGTGCCTACTGCACCAACCGAGTTCATGTTGTTGAAAAATGATGCTGACTTGGTGTCAAGGCTTGCAATTCTAATCTGTAAGTTGTCGCCTGGTTGAACTTTGTAGTCAAAATGACGTTTGTTAAGGTATTCGTCTGATACCATTACACTGTCGTTCGACAATTGTTCGCTTTGAAGATATAAAATCTTCTTCTGTGGTACACATGATGTAACCATTGATACAACCATGATAAACATGGCACAAATTATACTTAATCTTCTCATAATATAAAGTTTACTATTTCGAATTGTTATATTTTAAAGTTATGCTTTTAATTCCTTCTAATGGTTCTCTTGAATATTTGTTTTCGATTTTAATGTCGTATGTTCCTTCTTCACCGAATGTCATTTCAGAAATGATAGGAAGCTTAAACACATAATATTCACCTTGTTTGTCTGATTTCCAATTTCCTTCTTTGTCTTTCAGAGTGTATTTGTAATTTTTTGAACGAGCTCCGCCATTGTTAGGATTTTTGATTGTCATGTTGAATTCTAATGTGCAATTGTCCCTATGATTTTCGTATGAACTTGGATATATTTCTGAAACCAATACTTCCATTACGAGGTCATACTTTACAGGGGCATTCTTGACATCAATCTTTCCTTCAAGATAATCGAAACGAGACCATTCATTATTGCTAAATTCCTTATAAATCACATTGTTGTCGTTTTTGCTGACGCATGATGTGATGAATAGAAAAGATGAAATAATAATGAAAAAATTACGCATAAAGTCAATATATAAATAACCTAAAATACAGTCTGCGAATTTAATACTTTTTTCCATTCAAACGGAATTTATTTGTAGTTTTTTTGTAATTTTGTTACGTTAATTTTTATTAGTAAAAATAGAGGAAAAATGATAAAGAACAGGGCTAATTTTTCGTCTCGAAAATATGTTGTTATTGCGATATTTTCTGTCGTGGTTTTGGTTCTGTTAATTAAACTGTTCATGATACAGGTCGTGGATCAGTCTTACAAGCATTCTTCCGATAACAATACATTGCGTTATATTACTCAATATCCTGCTCGAGGAAAAGTTTATGATAGGAATGGTAGGCTTATGGTTTATAATGAGGCTATCTATGATTTGATGGTGATTCCTCGTCAGGTGAAAAATCTTGATACTCTTGATTTTTGTTCTTCATTAGATATTACGAGAGAATTTTTTCAGGAGCGGATGGCAAAAGCAAGACGTTATTCGACGTTTAGTCCTTCTGTGTTCTTGGCTCAAATAACAAAAGAGGAATATGGCAAAATTGCAGAAAATCTTCACAAATATCCTGGTTTTTATTTCCAGACACGTTCAGTGCGAAACTATCCGTATCCGGTAGCTGCTCATACTTTGGGGAATATTGGCGAAGTCAGCAAGAAAGATTTGGAAAAAGATTCTTATTATAAGACAGGTG
The DNA here is from genome assembly GCA_017630195.1 of Bacteroidales bacterium. Lineage (GTDB taxonomy): Bacteria > Bacteroidota > Bacteroidia > Bacteroidales > F082 > Limimorpha. Next base: position 14,379 of record JAGBVS010000150.1, read on the forward strand.
ATTACATAGGGAAATCGGGCGTTGAATATTTTTATGAGAAAGAACTCAGAGGTGATAAAGGTCTGAAAATAATAGTGGTTGATGTCCATAATCGTGAGAAAGAAAGTTTCATGGATGGCCAGTTTGATACTCTTCCTGTTGCCGGAAAGGATATTTATCTCGGTTTGGATGCCGAACTTCAATTATATGGCGAGCGACTTCTAAAAGACAAAACCGGTTCTATAGTAGCTATCGAACCATCTACAGGTCAGATACTTGCGATGGTGTCGAGTCCAGCATACGACCCTAATGAATTGGTGGGAAGAGTGCGTGGCGAAAACTATAAAAAATTGCTTAACGATTCTTTGAAACCTCTTGTCAATCGTGCAACAAGCGGAATTTATCCTCCTGGCTCTACTTTCAAAATGATTAATGGTTTGATTGTTTTGCAAAGTGGTGTGGTGACTCCTAAGTCTGCATTCCCTTGTTATGGTAAAGAAAGTCAGCCTATTCGTTGTACGCACTCTCATAATAGTCCGGTAGCTCTCTATGAAGCTATAGAAAATTCATGCAATCCATATTTCTGGGAGACATTTAGGGAAATGTTTGCTTCATCGCGTTTTTCCTCGTCGAAAGAAGCTTATTCTTATTGGTATGATATGGTTGTAAGTTTCGGCTTGGGCAGCACTTTTAAAACTGATATTCCGTCTGAGCTGGCAGGTAATATTCCTAAAAGCTCTTACTATGAGAAATTATATAGAGGTTCATGGAATGCGTTGACAATCCGTTCTTTGAGTATCGGTCAAGGTGAGATTCTCGTTACTCCGCTACAACTTGCAAATATGGCAGCGGCTATAGGTAATGAGGGATTCTATTATCCTCCGCATCTTATCAAATCATTCAGCGATGATACTCCGATAGATTCTGCCTTGACAACAAAAAGAATTATTGATATAAAGCCAAAGCATTTCAAGGATGTTAAAATCGGGATGTGCCGTGTTTTTGAAGGCGAACATGGTACGGCACGTATGTCTCAAATAGACAGTATTCAGGTAGCAGGAAAGACCGGGACAGCTGAGAATCCTCATGGCGATGACCATTCTTTGTTCATGGGTTTTGCTCCAGCCGATAATCCGCAGATAGCTATTGCAGTGGTTGTGGAAAATGCAGGCTTCGGCTCACAATGGGCTGCCCCGATAGCAAGTCTTATGATAGAGAAATATCTGCGCGGCTATATTAAAAATACTAATAAGGAAAAAAGATTTTTAGAATAAAAATGGCAATGACAAAAGGCTAAAGCGAAAGACTATCGTCATGACTGTAGTCAGTTGTCTGCCGAAAGCAAAAATATGACAACACGAAATAATATAATAGGTAAGATTGACTGGTGGTTGCTCGCAATGTATTGCGCTCTCGTTGTTATTGGCGTTTCTGCCATATATGCCGCCGCTTTCAATGAGGCTCATCCAAGTTTGTTTGATTTGTCGCAGCATTATGGAAAACAGTTTCTTTTCGCTGGAGTAAGCGTCTTTTTAGGATTGTTGATATTGCTCATCGATGCTAAGTTCTTCAATACATTCGCATACGTAATTTACGGATTTTCAATACTTCTTTTGTTGTATGTATTGGTGGGAGGAAGTACTATCGCAGGTTCTAAATCGTGGATTCAGTTTGGCGGCTTTTCGTTCCAGCCTTCCGAATTTGCTAAGTTTGGAACAGCCTTGGCATTAGCTCATTATCTCGGAGGTGTCAACACCGATTTTTCTAAAATGAAGACACAAGCGATAGCATATGGACTGGTTCTTTTCCCGATGATGCTCGTCTTGATGCAGGGTGACGCTGGTTCGTCTTTGGTATTTCTTGTCTTTATTCTTGTTTTTTATCGCGAGGGAATGTCGGGAAAGATATTGATAATTGGTTTTGTAGCAATTGTGTTGTTTCTTTTAACTCTATATTTTTCAAAGTGGTACGTTCTTATAGGCGTTGCTGTTGTCTCCGTTGCGATAGTTTTCCTTATTGAAAGAACGAAGAAAAATATATTGAAACTTATAGCGGTTTTCGCAGTGTCGGCAGTGTTTATATTTTCCGTTGATTTTTTCTTTTACGACATTTTAAAGCAACATCAGAGAACGCGTATCAATATTATATTAGGTATAGAAAAGGATATTTACGGTGTCGGATATAATCTTCATCAATCAAAGATTGCTATTGGTTCAGGAGGATTTGCTGGTAAAGGTTATCTTCAAGGAACTATGACGAAATATAATTTTGTTCCAGAACAGCACACCGACTTTATTTTCTGTACAATAGGAGAGGAGTTTGGTTTTATAGGTTCATTTGTGCTGCTGTCGCTATATCTCGCTTTATTGATAAGGATAATATTTTTGGCGGAAAGGCAGCGTTCACCGTTCAGCAGAATTTATGGTTATGCCATAGCGTCGATAATATTTTTCCATCTGATGGTAAACATCGGTATGACAATAGGATTGCTTCCTGTTATCGGAATCCCATTGCCATTCCTCAGTTACGGAGGCTCCAGCCTTCTTATGTTTAGTTTGATGTTTTTCGTATTTCTAAAGCAAGATGCGAATAGAATGAATATACTTTAAAGACTCAAAGATATAAAGACGCAAAGACGCAAAGTGTGTTCTCTGCGTCTTTGCATCTTTGTGACTATGCAACTTTAAATTCCTAATGATATTCCAAGTCCCATGGCGGTCTTTACCAAGTCGTTGTCCATTGTGACGAAGTTCATTTTTGCAACCGCGTCTTCCAATGGTACAGAGATGATGTTAGGATGACGGTATGCCACCATCTTGCCATATTCTTGGTTGAGAACCATTTCGAATGCCTTGACGCCGAATTGTGATGCGAGCACTCTGTCGTATGCCACTGGCACACCGCCTCTTTGGAGGTGACCTAATGTTGTCTCACGCATATCGTGTTTGAAACCTGCTGCTTTCATCTGCTCGATGAACTTCTGTCCGATACCGCCGAGTTTCACGTTCTCGTAACCAACTTCTTTGCTTACTTCAAAGACCTGTTGTCCGTCTTTAGGTTTTGCGCCTTCTGATATCACCACAACAGCAAATCCTCTGTCGTTGACGAATCTGCTTTCTAATTTTTCTTTAACTTTTTCAATATCGTAAGGAAATTCTGGAAGGAGACATACCTCTGCTCCACCAGCTACTGCTGCGTTCAACGCAATCCATCCGGCGTCGCGACCCATCACCTCCAACACAAAGACTCTGTTATGACTTGCCGCTGTAGTGACGAGTTTATCTACCGACTCAGTGGCTATCTCGACAGCGGTCTGGAAACCGAAGGTGCTGTCGGTCATAGATAAGTCGTTGTCTATAGTCTTAGGAACACCGATGATGTTTAATCCTTTGTCGAATAATTTCTTGGAGATTCTCTGTGAACCGTCGCCGCCGATATTGATGACACAGTCGATGCCCATATATTGGAGCTTTCTTATCATCTCGTCAGAGCGGTCAACAGTTGTCCATGTGCCGTCGTTGTTCTTTACTGGCCATGAGAACGGGCCGCCTTTGTTTGTTGTCTCTAAAATGGTGCCGCCTCTGAAGTGTATGCCTCTCACGCTTTCAGGAGTTAAACGAACTATCTCTGATGGTTCCCATAACACTCCGTTGAATGCTTGTATGCTGCCGAGCACTTCCCAGTCTTTCTCCTGTGAAGCTCTCTTCACGATGGCTCTTATCACGGCGTTCAATCCTGGACAGTCGCCGCCGCCTGTTAATACTAATGCACGTTTCATATTGATTGGTATTTATAATAAGAGACGCACGACTGTGCGTCTCTACATGTTTTTTATTGTTTCAAATCTAATTTAATCTGTAATTCTTCAAGTTGAGCATCGGCAATTGTTGAAGGTGACTCTGTCATGACGTCGCGACCCATATTGTTCTTAGGGAATGCGATGAAGTCGCGGATGCTTTCTTGTCCGCCGAACAATGAGCAAAGTCTGTCGAAGCCGAATGCCAAACCTGCGTGTGGTGGTGCTCCGTATTCGAAAGCGTTCATCAAGAAGCCGAACTGTGCTTGTGCGCTTTCGTCGGTGAAGCCTAAAGTGCGGAACATCTTGTTTTGTAAGTCACGGTTGAAGATACGAACAGAACCGCCGCCTATTTCAACGCCGTTCAATACGATGTCGTAAGCGTTAGCTCTGATTTCAGCCCATCTGCTTGGTTCTTCGTCCAAAAGATATTCGTCTTCTGGTTTAGGTGCTGTGAATGGGTGGTGTTTTGCGTAGTATCTTTGTGTTTCTTCGTCCCATTCCAAAAGTGGGAAGTCGATAACCCATAATGGTTTGTAGTCGTCTGGGTTACGAAGTCCGAGTTGGTTACCCATTTCAAGACGCAAGCAGTTCATTTGTTCTCTTGCTTCCATTGTCTTGCCGCATAAGATGAGCAACATGTCGCCAGCTTCAGCGCCACAGCGGTCTAACCATGTCTTCAAATCTTCTGGAGTGTAGAACTTATCTACTGATGACTTGATGCTGCCGTCTTCGTTATATTTAACGTAAACCAAACCTTTAGCGCCTACTTGTGGTCTCTTGACGAAGTCTGTCAATGCGTCGATTTGCTTGCGTGTGTATGATGCACAGCCTTTAGCGTTGATTGCAACAACGATTTCTGAGTCGTCGAATACAGGGAAACCTTTGCCTTGTGCTAAGTCGGTGAGTTCAACGAATCTCATGTCGAAGCGGATGTCTGGTTTGTCGCTACCGTAATATTTCATAGCGTCGTGCCATGTCATACGTGGGAATTTGTCGAATTCCAATCCCTTGACTTTCTTGAAGAGATGTTTTGTCAAACCTTCGAATGTGTTCAAAACGTCTTCTTGTTCTACGAATGACATTTCGCAGTCGATTTGTGTGAACTCTGGCTGACGGTCAGCACGAAGGTCTTCATCACGGAAACAACGTACGATTTGGAAATATTTGTCGAAACCGGCAACCATCAATAATTGCTTGAATTGTTGTGGTGATTGTGGAAGAGCGTAGAACTCGCCTGGATTCATACGTGATGGAACGACGAAGTCGCGTGCTCCTTCAGGTGTTGACTTGATGAGACATGGTGTCTCTACTTCGATAAATCCTTGTTCTGACAAATAGCTTCTTGTCTCAATAGCAACGTTATGACGTAAGATGAGGTTGTTCTTCAAAGGATTACGACGTAAGTCTAAGTAACGATATTTCATACGGAGGTCGTCGCCGCCGTCTGATTTGTCTTCGATTGTGAAAGGAGGAGTCTTACTTGCATTCAAGATGTTCAACTCGTTGAGTTGTATCTCGATTTCTCCTGTTGGGATATTTGGATTCTTTGATTCTCTTTCTATTACTGTTCCTTTAGCTTGGATGACGAACTCACGTCCTAAAGTACGAGCTTTTTCAATGACTTCTGCTGAACTGACGCCTTCTTGGAGGAAGAGCTGT
>JAGBVS010000020.1 GCA_017630195.1 Bacteroidales bacterium
AAACACGATTGTCAAAAGTCTTATTTAATGTATGCAAGAAGTTTGGCATCCAAACAGTCATATCTACCATCTTACTAACCTCGTCAAATTAAAGTTTCTACATTAGATAACTATACAAAGTAATTATATCATAAAATACGCAACAAGTAAATAGGATAGCACAATTCTTAAAAGATCCAGCCTATAGAACGCAAAAGCCCTGCATAACGCAGAGCTTTTTGTATATAGTCCGTAGAAATAAGAACTTATCTCTTGGAGTTTTAACAACGCCGTTTGATATCGTGAATATCGTGTAATATCGTTTGATATCGTAGCTTTATCGTGTGATTTCGTGCGATATCGTGAATATCGTGAGTATCGTTGCGTAAAGTGTTGCACCAAATTTGCACCAACTCATCGGGGCATTTAACACCTAAGAGAAGTCCAACACCGCATCAAATGCGGATATCTTTTCTTGACTAAATTGATGCGAAACGATAATAAGTGTTTTGTCTTTAATGGATAATAACAACTCCTCAATTCTTTCAGCGGTTTCTGTATCTAAATTTGCAAGCGGTTCGTCCAATATTAAGATATCTGTATGCCGTAAAAGTGCACGGGCAAGACAAATTCGTTTCTTTTCTCCACCGGAGAAATTGCTTCCATCCTCGGACACAACACTGTTTAGCATATCTGTTGAAGCAAATTTTTCTAATCCGACAGAATTTAAGGCAGACAAAATATCTGCATCAGTAACATTTTGATACATCGTTAAATTGTTTCTCAATGTATCATTGAACAAGGTTGCTTCTTGTCGAACTACGGTCATAAAACCGTATGTGCTGTTGAAGGTATCAATTCTGTTGTCATCAATATAGATTTCACCACTATTTACATCATAATACCGCAACAACAGATTAACCGCCGTAGTTTTTCCACATCCGCTTGGACCTTGCAACAAATAGCGTTTCCCTTTTTCAATGGTCAAATCTAAACCATTTAGAATTGGTGTTGCTGAACTGTATGCAAAATGTACATTCTGAAATTTAATTCTATCCTTAAAGAAGTAGTCTGTATCAACCTCTTGAACTGGCATTGTGTCTTTAAGGAACTCGTTCATTTTTTGACATGTCGGTTTTATCGCAATGAGTTGTCGAGTGATACCCGCCAACGAAATCAAGGGATAAGACAGTTGGTCAATCATTCCGATAGCAACAAAAAAGTCACCCGCGGAAAAATCGCCTTTCCAAACAAGCCAAGCAGAATATGCAAGAACGATGAAATATGATAAATAGGAAATCAAGGTGGTTATCAGTTGAGCAACTGCATCCAGTTGTGATTCCTGTAAACATTTATCCATCGCCGTATCGTTGACCGACTTGAACTTAGAGATAATTTTTTTCTCTGTTGAATAGTTTTTAATAATTTCAAAACCAGACAACAAGTCTGTTGCTTTTGCAAGTGCATTTTCTACCGCTTTTATTGTCTCAGACTGTGCCTTTTGCAACGGCTTTTCAATCAGTTTTGGAATATATAGCGGTGTTGTAAGTAAAGCGATTGTGATAAT
>JAGBVS010000151.1 GCA_017630195.1 Bacteroidales bacterium
CATACATAGCACTAAAATTTTAAGTTTTACTTTTCCCTCATTTATCATCTGACTGACCTGAAGGATGAATTCTGTTGCTTGAAATGGAGCAATGATACTTGTGCAAGGTTTTATAAGAAATACTACCGACTACTGGCGTGTAGAGATTTCGAAATAAATCGAAGACATGACCTTGAAACTAGAAAATCATTGGTTCTACATTTGCAACTGAACTCACCAATCAGGTCGTTGATATAATCTCATAGAAATGACAAACCTCGTATAACAAGATTGGCATTACATTTGTTCAAAAAAATACAAGTTAAAGAAAACAAAAAGGGACTTATAACTGTTATATAAGTGAATATGCATATTAACAGGCTAAGATTTTCTATTAAAGTTCTTTTGTGAAACAGCTTTAATCGGAAAAGAAGCACGAGAATTGGAGGGTTTGAACATTTTACTTCAGTCCCTCCAATTTTGGATTATATAATAAAAAAAATAGAAGGTTAGTCATTCCGATATTGAGCTAACCTCCTATATACCATTTCAAAAATGCAATATAATTATAGATTTATATACTTATATAATTATATAATCATTATTTAACTTTCTCCATAAATTCCTTGGCAGGCTTGAATGCCGGAATGTTGTGAGCAGGGATAATGATTGTTGTATTCTTAGAAATGTTTCGTGCAGTCTTTTCAGCTCTGTGCTTAATGATAAAGCTACCGAATCCACGAAGGAACACTTCATTTCCATTGATCATTGAGGTTTTAATGGTATCCATCATACCTTCTACAACAGTTAATACAACCTGCTTCTCCAAACCTGTCTTTGCAGCGATTTCGCTGACAATTTCTGCTTTTGTCATAGTTCTCTATCTGATTATTTATAAAATTCAAAAAAGGATTGCAAAGGTAATGCTTTTAAAAGAAAGAAACTCTTAATGCCTTGGCTAAATCAGCTAAAATGAGGAAAAAATCAGGTTAACTCAATGTTCAGTGAAGGATTATCACTACCTTTGAGGACAATTTAGACAAGATACCATTTATGAATGAAAAGGGAAAGACATATCGCTTCACAGTCAAGCTACGAAAGAAGCCACTTCAAGGAGGCCGTTTCTCGTTGATACTTGACTATTACAACGGTAATGTTGAATACCTATCAAACGAGCAGCGTGGTGAAAGAGTGAGAGAGCATCTTGGTCTTTATTTAATTCCAGAAAATTCCCCTGAAGACAAATTGGCTAATGAGAAAACTATGGAGTTAGCAAGGGAGATTTTGGAAAAGAAAAAGGCGGAGCTTGAAGTCTTAAAGAAAAATGGTCTACAGCCAATTGTAAAGAAATCAAAGGACGAACCTATTGAATTGCCTAGTTCGTTGGCCAAATCTTCAAATACCGTTTCTGAACAATTGATGGTTAACGCTTCAAGATGTGTAATCAACAACATCAATACAATTTCAATTCACATAGGATATAGGAAGATAAAGGATAATCGTCTATCGATTTTCCTTGACTGCAACTTCGGCTCCAACATCATCTATCTTGGAAATGATAAATTCGAAGGTCGCAAGAGAAAGTTCCTTGGATTATACCTGACAAATGATGATACTCCAGAAGCTCGTATTGCTAATAGTCAAAACAGACTTCAGGCAGAGTCTATACTTGAAAAAGTAACCGAATATCTTAATGAACTGAAAAGAATTCATATACTATCTGACAATACAAAATCTGTAGAATCACAATCTACAGCACCGTTAATGTCAGAAGTTACGTCCAAAACAGAATCTGATGATCCGACTATCTTGACCGACTTGAAACTTACAAAAACGGAAGAAGAAAGCTATCATAATGCTTTGGACAAATTAGACCAGATGCTTTCAGAAATTTGATTGCTTGACAAAAGAAAAATGAACAGAATCTGATTTAATTTCTCTTCTTTTGAGAAGCAAAAAGAGTATATTTGGCACTTCTCAGAAACTCCTACTAAAAGGTAGACGGATATAAAGAAACACATAACATCTGCAAATGAGAGGGACAAAGCTCATTTTTAAAGAGTGTAAAGACACTTCTATAACAGACCTCTTAGATTTGGCGATGAAGGCAGTTTAGTTTACTTCTATTCTATATATACATTGGACTAAACTAAACCACTAAATTTAATAGCTATCGCAGGTGCAATTTCAGCTCAAATTAAAGGCCATTTTACCATGCAACGAAATGCAAATATGCTAAAAAATCTAAAAAAAGTGCATTTTTGCAGATTATATTAGTTTCTTTGCAGAAATGCAGTCCCCAGTCTGTCCCCCCGAACGAACTTTTGTCCTTCGGTAAAACTTTGTAATATACTATGTTTCAGGCACTTGCAAGGTTGTGGATGGGCATTAAAAAAATATTTTGCATCGGAAAGTAACCCGATATTAGCAACAATTACAAAACATTACTATTGATTATAAAGGCGTTGATTATCAGCGCCTTTTCTTTTTGCTATATGACTAATATAGGTCTAATATA
>JAGBVS010000152.1 GCA_017630195.1 Bacteroidales bacterium
AAAGGTTGTGACTTCTTATACACAGACGTATGGGTATCAATGGGTGAACCAGCTGAAGTATGGGCAGAACGTATCAGCTTGTTAAAACCTTACCAAGTAAACGGCGAAATGATGAAGATGACAGGCAATCCAAAATGTAAATTCATGCACTGCTTGCCAGCTTACCACAACTTAGAAACACAAGTTGGTCGTGACGTTTACAAACAATTCGGTCTCGATGGCGTTGAAGTTACTGAAGAAGTTTTCGAATCAGAAAATTCAATCGTATTCGACGAAGCAGAAAACCGTATGCACACTATCAAAGCTGTTATGGTAGCTACATTAGGTGACTGATTTATATAAGTCAACAAGACTATAAGACTATAAGACTACAAGTAGAGACGCATATTTGCGTCTCTATTTTTTTACCATCTGTAACAAGAGCTGCATCTCTTCTTGTTCTTTGGAACATTTGTTGGCTTGTAGTATGCCTGTGAACATGATGTTAACAAAAACATAAATGTTAAAATCAATATTATAAATCTTGTCTTTTTCATAGTTCGAAGTTTATTTTTTAATCCATAATGCCGGATTGACTGTGGTTTTGTTTTCTTGCCAAATCTCAAAATGTAATATGGTTTTTCCGTCGCTGACATTAGTGTGTATGCGGCCTATTTCCTGTCCGGTGCTGACTTTATCACCTACTTTTACAAATACTTTCTCGAGATTTGAATATAATGTGAAATATAAACCATGTCGAATTAAAATGACATTGTTGCCTCCTTGACTTGTTATAAAGCATATTTCTCCATCAAAAACACTTCTTGCTTTAGCTCCTTTTGTAGTGCTGATGTCGATGCCGTTGTTGTTGACGGTCACCTTTTTCTGTGTAGGATGTTGACTAAGTCCATATTTGCCTGTTATGATGCCTTGTTCAACAGGATATGGCAGTTTGCCTTTGTTTTGCGCAAAATTGGAAGAGAGACTATAATCAACAGATTTGACGTTATTTTTCTTGGATGCTTCTTCCCTTTCCTTGGCCTTGCGTATTTCTTCCGCTATTATATTCTCAATCTGTTTTTTAAGTTCTTTAGTCTCGTTTTCTTTTTTCTTTATGTCTTTTTGAATCTGACTTTCTTTTTTCTTTAATGAAGCGATGTCTTTGTTCAAATTGTCGCGCTCTTTCAGCAATGTGGCTTTCTCCTTCTTCTCTTCACTCAAAATTTTCTCAATTTCTTTTTTATTTCTCTCATTCTTTTCGAGCTGTATGTTGATTTTTATTTGAGTTGAATCGATTTCTTCGATTTTTTCTTTAACCAAACCGTTCAATTCCTGAATATAACGCATTCTTCTCATAGCCTGATTGAAATCTTCAGACGAGAAAATAAATAGCAAATTATTTGCTTTTCCTTTATTTCTGTAACTTATAACCAATAAATTGGAATATTCTTTTCTATACAAGGCGAGTTCTGCCTCTAATGCAGATATTTCTTTTTTATTATTCTGAATATCTTTATTAATGGCATTGACTTGATTCTGATATGTCTTGATAAGACTCTCTCTCTGATTGATTTGAGCCTGTAATAAAGTAACCTGATTTATTGTTGTTTCTTTATCTTTTGAAGTCTCTTTCAGCAGTTTCTCCGCCAATTTAATATCTTTCTGTATCGACTGGATTTTCTTTTCCAACGATTGTACGCTGCTTTGACTTCTTCCTGAAACTGATATAAGGAAAAAGAATAATAAAGAAAGTAATATCTTGTTATTCTTTACCATAAAAATATCTGTTCAAATTTTGGTGAAACATTAAAAGGAAAATCCAATTTCTCTTCTCCTGTTTTTATATCCGAATAATTTATCTCAACACTAAACTTATAGTTTTCATCTGCTTCAAAAATGATTTTAGAAGGCATAAGTTTTCCGTTGATATTTTTATACTCATCGTATTTGATTTGGAGTTTTCTTTCGTTCAAGCCCAATTCTTTTATTTCGTATTCGCTTATTTTAAATGTTTCAGGCATGACCCAGACATCTTTTGTCAGCAATGAAACATCTTTATTGTCTTCAGTATTTTTTATTTTCTTTGTTGTTTCAAGTTTGTATTTGCCATTTTCTATTGTGACTCTATATTTGTCGCTACGTTTTATTTGGGTGTCGTTGCCAGTCAGCAAATCTTGTATAAATTGTATTGATGGCTCGATTGGCAGTTTGTTCTCGAAATAATCAAGACTTTCTGCAAAGTAAGTTCTTGTGTTTCTGTTGATGTATTTTATTGAGTCAGGTGTTATCATAATTCTTCCGACTTCAATTCCGACTTTGAGCGACAAAGAAATCCATATTACGCTATCATTCTGCATTCTCATCTGACCTTTCAGTCCTAATTTATTGTCGCCTTTTACGCTTACTCCGATTCTTGCTTCAAGATTGTCGAAATCAAATTGGTTGTCTTCAATTTCTCTTATGATATGATTAGCCGACATCATTTTGATAGATGATGTTTCTTTATTTGTTGAACAAGAACTTACAAAAAAGACTAATGACAAAAGGCTAAAGACAAATGTCAGCAGCCTCAACTTGTAGTCTTGTAGTCTTGTGGTCTTGTAGTCTTTATTATTCATAAATCTTCTCGTCTTTTATTTTTTTGTCAATTAAATCTGATGTGTCGCCACGTCTTTTAGCTTTTTTCCAATTATTAACGGCTTTTTCTGTGTCGCCTAATTTATACAAAATATCGCCATAATGTTCGTAGTTGATGCCTTGAGGTATTTTTTCGTACGACAATACTTTCTCCATCCATTTTTTTGCGTCCTTATAACGTCCGAGTTTGTACAGAACCCAAGCGTAAGTGTCGAGATAAGTGGTGTTTTTAGGTTCTTTTTCTATAGTTATGGCCGACATTTTAAGAGCTTCGTCCAATCTTATTCCGTCTAAGGAAAGGAAATATGCATAGTTGTTCAGTACATAAACGTTTTCCGGGTCGTTTCTAAGTACTTTGTCATAATATTCATACATTTTTTCCTTATTGCCTAATTCATGATATACGTCGGCTATGTAAGTGTCGAATGATGCGGTGAGTTTCTTGTCTGCCGACATTTTTCTGCCTCTTTCAAACACTTTTATAGATAGTTCATATTCTTTTTTATCGATGAGAGCGAGGCCGTTGAAAAGATAGAATATTGGCTGTTCAGGATAGAAACGCATCGCTGTTTTGGAGTGCTCGTATAAGGTATGAGGCATATTCAGTTCAACATCGGTGAAAATAAGCTGATACCAAGCCATGAAACTGCTGCTGTCTCTCGCGATAGCGTCTAAATAATAACTCTGAGCCTTATCATAAACCTCATCATTGAAATAAACCGTTCCTATGACATAATAACCTAATTCTTTGTCAGGGTGAGTCTCAATGAATGCGTTGCCAGCTTGCTCTGCTTCTTTAACGACTTTCTCGTTATCTTCCTTGTCGTTGAACCAATATTCATAAATCTGAGCTTTGGTGTTATAATCTAAATTCTTGTTTTTTATCGATAAAATAAACTCCTCGAAAGCTTTGTCGAGTTCGCCTTGGTCCTGATAATATTCCATCAATGAGATGTTGATATATGGATTTTTCGGGTCGAGTTGTTTTACTTTGAGATATACAGGAAACGCTTCTTTTTTGCGGCCGTTTTGCATATATGCCTCTGCTAACATCGCCATATAGTGTGTGTTGTAAGGATATGCTTCCGAAAGTTTCTCTAACTCATAAAGAATCTTGTCTTTTTTCTCCAAGAGATTGTAAATCTCAATCTTCTGCAAGGAGATGTATTCATTTACGCCTATATTTTCTTCATATACATCGAGTTTCTCTATCACTTTTTCATAGTTGCCGACATGAAGCTGAGCGTCGATATAGACTTCTAAATATTCTAAGTTATTAGGTTCGTTTTCAAGAAGCTTATCGTAAATATTGATAAACGAATAGTAATCCTGATTTTGTTTGTGGAAATCGGCAAGTCGAATCTTATACCATTTGTTGAGGCTGTCGAGTTCAACGGCTTGTTGTATCATCTCGAAACCTTTGTCTTGTCGTCCTTTGATGACATAGAGAGCGCTGAGTTCATACATGCTCGCATGATCTTGTGGAAATGCGAGCAACGCTAACTCGAAGAAATCTATAGCGGCATCATAGTCTTCGTTGTACTTGTATTCAATGCCTTTGGAGAAATACTCGGCATTCTGTGCAAGACTTTTCTTTGGCTGTATCGTATCCTGTGCCAAAGCAACAGAATCAGCTAACAACAATGATAATATTATGAATAAGATTCTACGCATATATTTGTAGTCTATAAGTCGATGAGTCAATGAGTCTATAAGTCTATAAGTCAATGGGTCTATAGGCAGAACAAAGCACATGGACTTATTGACTCATAGTCTTGTTGTCTTTATTTTCCTGTATGTCCGAAACCGCCGGCTCCGCGTTCTGTCTCGCTTAATGTCTCAACGTTGACGACTTCCATTTGTTCGCATTTGGCGAAGACGATTTGTGCCACTCTCTCTCCGCTGTTGATGGTGAAGTCGGTGTCTGATAAGTTGATGAGTATGATTTTAACCTCGCCTCTGTAGTCGGCGTCGATGGTTCCTGGAGTGTTCAAGACTGTGATGCCGTTCTTGATAGCCAAGCCGCTGCGTGGTCTCACCTGTCCTTCATAGCCTTCTGGAATCTCCATGAAGAGTCCTGTTGGAACTAATGTTCTTTGCATTGGTTTAAGAACGATAGGACCTTCTGGCAAATATGCTCTTAAATCCATGCCTGCCGAGTTAACTGTTTCGTATGCTGGTAATTGATTGTCTGATTTGTTGATGATTTTTACTTCCATTTTTATCTTGTTTTTTAATTGTTATTCTATTTTAAGTGGGTTCTTTCTTTCCATGATGAAAACAACAGTCATAAACAACAGAATCATTATAGTGTTGAGACTTAGTTTCAAAATGATGTTGAAGTCATTAAATAAACTGCTTATGAAATATAATATTGCGGCGAGCGCACAATAAATTGCGATTCTTCCAATCTGATATGGTATAGGGAAGTTTTTCTGTCCCCAGAAGTACGACACAAGCATCATGACGATGTAACATGCGAGGTGTGCTATCGCTGCTCCTAAATATCCTATTCTTGGAATCAGGACGAAGAAACATGTGAGTGTCACGATAGAGCCTATAATCGCGATGATGGTTCCGTAATATGTCTTGTCTGACAGCTTGAACCATATTGAAAGATTGAAGACGATGCCGTAAAGCATATTGGCAATTAGTATTATCGGGACGATGACTAATCCTTCGCGATAGTCGCTGCCGCTTCTTCCTACGAAATGTTGTAAGATGTCCATATAAAACATCACGCATAGGAATATGAGGAGGCAGAATATCACGAAATATGTCATTACTTTAGCGTACAAAGAAGGAGCGTTGCGGTCTTTGGCGTGACCGAAGAAGAACGGTTCCGAGGCGAAGCGGAACATCTGTATGAATATGGTCATGAGAACGCCGAGTTTGAAGTTGGCAGAATAGATGCCGAGCTGTTGCATGGCGTACTCCTGCCCTGTCATATTCATGCTTGCCAAGACGCTTTCTTCAGGAATAGTGACGAGATATTTGATTAAGATTTTATCTGCTACCTCGTTGACCATGCCGACTAAGCTTATCAATAAAATCGGGAAGGAATATTTCAGCATCGATTTTACAAGTTCTTTGTCGAAACCGATTTTCAACTTGGAAAGCTGTGGCGATAATAATATCAGGTTGATAAGACTTGCTAAAATATTTGAGATGAAAACCCAGATGAGCAGCGATGTCTGTTCTCCGAAAATCCATTCCGCAATCGCCATCGATTTCTCTGGAATGACGACCAAGAATAAAATGTTAAGAAGTATGTTCGACAGAACGTTGACGGTTTTTATCAGACTGAAACGACCTGCTTTCTCTTCTTTTCTGAGCATGGCGAAAGGAATAGCTGCTATTGCATCAATCGCTACTATAATTCCGATGAGAAGGACGTAATATGAATTAAATTCGTAGTGAATCAGCTGAGCGAACGACTTATAGAAAATGCCGTATAAGACGAGGAAGACGAACGTGATGAGAAGGACGATGCTTTCTGCATTGTTGAATACTTTGCTGCTGTTTTCTTTTTGTGAGAAACGGAAGAAAGTCGTCTCCATTCCGAATGTCAATATCGCAAGAAACAAGGCAATCCAGGCATAGAGTTCTGAAATCTGTCCGTATTCGCCGGAGACGAAGACTCTTACGTAGAAAGGTGTAAGAAGATAATTAAGCAGTCTCGGAACAATTGTTCCGAGACCGTATATCACTGTCTGTCCAGCTAATGCCTTGATAGGATTCTTCATGTTAATATTTTTTAATATTTAACGATCTTTCTGACAGCACTGCCGTTTTCTGTTTCTATATTAACGAAATATATTCCGTTTTCAAGTCCGTCGATTTCAAAAGAATCGCTGTCGATATTTCTTTCTATGATTTTATTTCCTAAAATGTTGAAAACAACGATGTTTGTCATTCTTTCGCATCTCACTATAAATTTGTCGTTGGATGGATTAGGATAGACATCGGCATTTGTTGCGTTGATTTCTTCTGTGTTAACGTTGAAAGTGACAACATCGCCAACGAGTTCTCCGTACATATTTTCATAGACAGGTCTCACGTTATAGAAATAAGTTCCGCTGCTTAAATTTTCATCGATGAATGAAAGTTCTTCTGTCACTTCGATAAGCATATCGTCGCGATATAATTCGTAATAAAGCACGTCTTGTGTCTCAGGAGCTTCCCATTTCAATTCGACGGAATAATTATGCATTATGATTTCAAAATTGCTGACTCCTTCACCATTTTGGAACATTATATTCTGACATGAGCAGTCGTAGTTCCAGTTGAAGAAGACTCCGTCTTGGCGTCCTTTGCCGCTGAAAATCTCTGTGCCGTTGGCGTAATTGATAGAATAGATACATTCGTTATCGACGCCGCCTTTCTTCCATTCTAAAGAAACGTTTACGCCTGAGTTCAATGTCTTTGTAAATGTTGCTGATGTTCCGCTTGTGATGGTATAGGTGTCTGATTCAGAGCCGTCGCTGTAGTGTACGAGTATCTTAGCTCCGTTCCAGCCGTCGCCGAATTCATCGGTTAAAGCATAAACGATGTCGCATGTGCTTACGTAATTCATGCTGAAGTTATGAGTTCTGTCGTATTTGTCTTTCACTTCTATTTCGAAAGGAATGTCGAGGCTGCTGCCTGCGTTGCCTGCTAATGTGACATTGAAATATGCTGTTGCATTTCCATTTGGGGCTATAGAATTGAATGTAGTTTCGTTTTCGTTTATGGTGACGAGGTTGCTGCTGCTCGATAAAGTGCCTTTTAAATCCACGGCTATCTCATTACCTGCGTTGATGAGCATCACTCCTAAATCTGCTGTCTCGCCAGCCTCTAATGTGCCGTTGCCGTTGTCGTCGTTCTTGACGATGAATGACGAATATCTTACAGCGTTATCGTAAATAATTGAAGAGAATCGTGTGGTAGAAATCTTTTCATTTCCTTGATAAAACTCTAAATCGAAATAGAGAGGTGTCTTGCTTTCTGCTTCTTCGTCTAAAATGAAACGGAATTGTCCGTCGATAGATGTGAATTCTGTTGTGCCTATATTTCCGATTTCGGCATTAGGATTTGTGAAGTTAATCCATTCGTTTTTGCAAGTCAATACTGCTGTTATGCCGTTATAACTTTCTGAAGATGTGTTGTCAACGACTACATTTAATGTTATCTCTTCTCCAGGATTTATGGTATTGTTGCCATTTTCGTCGTTGATAGAGAAGCTGATATATTTTATCGGTCCCATGTCAATGCCATTCACTGCTGCGAGGGCATCTACTCTACCTGAGCCGCTGTCGTTGTTTTTGTTTTCTTCCAACTTCATTGCTGTTGTCTCGAGAATCATGCTTATCTCTGCCGGTGTCAATGTGTTGTCTTTTGAGAGCATGAGGCACATCACGCCTGCTACGCATGGTGCTGCTTGTGATGTTCCAGTCTTTTTTACATAACCGTTGTTTGCGCTATTGAGTGATACTATATCAACGCCTGGAGCGCAGATGTCTGGGCGAATCAATCCGATGCCTGGGTTGTAAGGATAGTCGCCGTATGAGGTGTTCTGCCAGGTGACAGGACCGCGTGAAGAGATGCCTGCAACAGCGTCGTTGTTGGTTACAGCGCCTACGGAAACCACGCATGATGTCTCACCAGGATTGACTTGTTGGTCGGGATGAATCCAAGGTGCAGGGCAGCTGCCTGGTACGCGTACGTTGTTAGGAATTGTATTGGATGCTGAGCTGCCTTCGTTGCCGCAAGCTACTGAGGCGATGACGCCTGCTTCCAATGTGTTAACGCAGGTCTGACGTAACATTGTTCTTTCTGATATGGATGAGTTGGCGATGCCTAACGACATGCTCAAGACTTGTGCTCCGTGTTCAACGGCGAATTCCATGCCTGAGATGATTGAGTTGACGTTGGCATTACCATTGTTGATAGCTTTGATGCACATCAGAGTGGCTTCCGGAGCGATACCTGTTTGTTTGCCTCCTGTTCCGTCGCCGCAGATGATTCCTGCACAGTGTGTTCCGTGACCGCTATCATCCATAGTTTCGATATTATCGTCGAATGAGTTGTATCCGTGGTTTGGATATTGTGCGCCTCCGTCCCAGAGATGATCGGCGATGTCAGGGTGTTCGTAATTGACGCCTGAGTCCAAGATGGCTACCAAAACGCCCTCGCCGGTATAACCTTGTTCCCATACTTCAGGAGCGTTGACTTGTGTAACGTTAGATGTGATTTCTGCTTCGGACTGCTTATCGCTTTCCGCTGACTGCTCATTGTTGTTAGCTAAAATGACGTTTTTATCAGCATTATGACCTATGATGAAAATGTCGTCTCTTTGTGATAATAAATAAATGACTTCTTTAGTTGCGTTGCAAGTGATGGAGTTAGAAAGCCAGTGACTTTTGATATGTGATGATTTACCGTTTCTTTCTTCATTTCTTATGATTGAAAGAACTTCCTGCTGCGATTTCTCTGAAAATAACTTGAGCTCTTTTATCGTGGCCTCGCGTTTTGCTGTCTTGCTGTCGATGTCAGCGACTCTATTTCTCAGCGTTTCGGTATCAATTTGTGATTTGAAAACGATATTGATGCTAATCATCTCATCGCTTTTCTCGTTCATGACTTCTTGTAATTCTTTCTCGATAATGCTGTTTTGAGCAAAAGTATAATTGCAAACGAATAATGCAATTATTAAGCTGTAAATCAATCTTCTCATATTGTTAAATTTTTACAATCTGCAAATATAAGAAAAAAAGACTACAAGACCACAAGACTACAAGACTACAAGTTTTTTTTGAATAAATAGTTCCGAATGAACGTCAGTACCTAAGCAGGCTCACGATGCTTTTTTAAGAAAAGAAAATCTTCTCAAAATAAAATCATAAATCATTCTCAAAACGATTTATGGAAATACACTTTAAATCCCTCAATTATTGAACGACTTGTATCTCACCGTCATATACTCCGGTTATACTTCTTCCTTCAATATCTTCACAGTCGATATTGATTTTGTAGATGTCATTAGTCTTAGTAACTTGAATCTTACCTTTTAAAAACACGTTTTCAATATTGTCACCTATTGTCCAAGCACCGCGTTTGAATGTATGTTTGAAATTGCCATCGTAAAGATAAGGTCTATAAACACCACTTGGCAGATAGTTGTTAACTTCAGAATAGAGTAAAATGTTAATAGAGTGAAAATCGTTATGCGAGGTGTTGTCCATCGTGAGACGCAATTGATACACTCCATTTGCCGCATCATAACCCAGGTCTTTCAAATGTGCCTCGTTAGTATAATAAACATTGTCTGCAACCTGAAAGTAACCTTCACTCGGATAATCATCGCCAATGCATGAAACGAAAGTAAATGTCATAAATGCGACGATTATAAAACTAATTTTTGCAAAAAATCTTTTCATAGAAACCTTATTTAATTTAGCTGGTAAAGATAATATTTTTTATCGATAAGCTCATCGATTTTTTCTATAAAAAATAACATACATCGTTACAACAAAAATACGTATCTTTGTATTATAATTAAGAAAAATAAAAAACTACTATTAACTAAAAAAAACTCAAAAAAATGGCAACTATTTCTGGAAAATACTTAGGAAATTTAAGCAGTGAATTTACACACAATCCTTCAGGAGTCAAGATTAATGTTGACGGTCATGGCGAAGGTTTCTCACCTGTCGATTTAACAGCAACATCATTAGCAGCATGTATGATGGCAATGATGGGTTATACTGCACAAAACAAAGGCATCAATTTAGAGGGCATGAGCATTGAAGTTGACAAGGTTATGGCTGACGCACCTCGCAGAATCGGCGAAATTAATATCATTGTAAATTTCGCACAAGAATACACCGACAAAGAAAAGACATTATTAGAAAGAGCTGCGGAGACATGTCCTGTCAAGAAAACATTGAGCAGCGAGTGTAAGATTAATGTGATAATGAAGTTCTAAACTTATAGAAGTCACTTATAATCAACAACGAAATTAAAGAATAACGTCTCTTGGACGTTATTCTTTTTATATCATATATCCTTCCCTCAAATCATGAATTCTATAACCTCAGAAAATCCTCAGATCCTGAACTCCTAAAAGCCAGAACTCCTGAAATCCAAAGTCGCACGTCCGTGCGCCTCTATGCGAGACCCTCTAATCCCTCTGCACCTCTAATCCCTCTGCACCTCTAATCCCTCTACACCTCTAATCCCTCTGCACCTCTAATCCCTCTACACCTCTAATCCCTCTGCACCTCTAATCCCTCTACACCTCTAATCCCTCAAACCCTGAATTCCTACTATAAACGTTGTTCCTTTTCCGATTTCGCTTTCGAAAGTGATGTTGCCTCCTAATGTCTCCAAAATATCGTAAACGATGGAAAGCCCCACTCCCATTCCGCTGGATTTCGTGGTGAAGTTAGGCATGAAGATTTTCTTCTTCTCCTCCTCGCCTATTCCGCATCCGTTGTCGCTTATCTCAATTCTATATCTGCCTCCATTATCCGTTATCCTAAATTCAATGCGTCCGTTTTCTTTCTTGCCGATGGCTTGGATGGCGTTCTTCAGAATGTTTCCGAAAACGATGCTTAAATTGTTCTTGTCGGAATTGATGACGTAATCGCTTTCGTTTTCTTCAATAATGTCAATCTTGATGTTATCGTTATTGTTGTAAAGGTTTATTGTATTGACAATCATTTCTTTCAGATTGAATGTCTCTATGTTTTTCTTAGGCAGTTTTGCATAATCTGAAAATGCCGTCGCAATATTGGAAAGTATGTCAATCTGTTCAAGAATCGATTTCGTCGTCTCTCTTAATTTTCTGTCGATGTCGGGATTTTTCTCATCCCATGCCATCTGCAGGAATTGAATGTTGAGTTTCATCGGCGTGAGCGGATTCTTGATTTCGTGCGCCACCTGGCGTGCCATCTCTCTCCAGGCGGTCTCTCGTTCCGAGCGCATCAGCTTGTTAGCGCTTATCTCTAATTCCTTGATAAGTTTATTGTAAATTTCTATTAAGTC
>JAGBVS010000021.1 GCA_017630195.1 Bacteroidales bacterium
ATGTTTAAAGGGGTCGAATTCGACCCTCTTTTTAGCGAAGCTGGAAACAACTCTTTTACAATGAGTCCAAGCCGCTGGATAGAACTTACGGGGGCAATTGGTATAATTACAAAAAAACGGTGCAGGTGGCGGAACCTACGCACAGAGAGACATCGCATTCAAATTCGCAAGTTGGGTGTCAGTTGAAATGCGGAAGAAGCAGACGTGCTGAATGTCGCAATATTTGGAATGACAGCCAAAGAATGGAGAGAAAACAATCCAGAGTTGAAAGATAACATCAGAGACTATGCCACCATAAATGAGCTTATATGCATATCAAATATGGAAAACATCAACTCTGTCTTGATTAACGAAGGCATTCCACAAGGCGACAGATCGGAAAAACTTAACAAAATCGCCATTCATCAGATGAATATTCTGGAAAACAGTAATAACAGACATCTGTTGAAATAGGAGAGAACTTAACCATAAGCGTTAAGAACAAAAAGCTGTCTGAGCGCAGCGAGTTCTTTTTGTTTAGCGAAAGAATCATAATTTTAGCGTATTTATCCGCAGCGGCGAGCTTTTTCTGTTTCTCTTTTTTGCGGAAAAAAATAGAAAGGAATCAACCTCTGTCGTGCCTACAGCACTTTGATATTATCCCGCGCATGTGTTGCAGGCATTCCGAGCTCCGCTCTCCATACCTGCCTATGAACTGCCGTCCCTCACGGGACTTGGAGTATAACCTCAGTCGTACCATCTTCGTATCACGTCCGGAGTAGGGTAGTCAACAACCCTCTAATTAAAAGAAAAGAGTCCGGCGCAATACCGAACTCTTATACGTAAACTATTTTTTAATAAGTCCAACTTTTTGAGGCAGATAATTTTTTAGTCGGCCTCATTATAAGAAATATATTTTTTATTTCTTGAAGTATCTGTTGAACAAGCCTTCAAAACCTTTGCCGTGACGTGCTTCGTCTTTTGCCATTTCGTGAACTGTGTCGTGGATTGCATCCAAGTTACGTTCTTTAGCTATACGTGCTATACGCATCTTGTCTTCACAAGCGCCGCATTCTGCTTGCATACGTTTTTCCAAGTTTGTCTTAGTGTCCCAAACAACATCGCCTAACAATTCAGCGAATTTTGCGCAATGTTCTGCTTCTTCCCATGCATAACGTTTGAAAGCTTCAGCGATTTCTGGATAACCTTCACGATCTGCTTGACGGCTCATTGCCAAATACATACCGACTTCTGTTGCTTCTCCCATGAAATGTGCGTTTAAGTCTTTAATCATATCTTCGCCAGTACCTTTAGCAATACCGATGACGTGTTCTGTAACAAAGTTCAAAGCTGCACCTTCTTCAAGTACGTTCCATTGAACTTTTTGTTTACATTGTGGACAAATTTCTGGTGCGTTTTCACCTTCGTGAACATAACCGCAAATAGGACATGCAAATTTTTTATTCATAACGTTAATTTTTTAATTGTTAATATTTTGCGCCAACCATCATGTGTTGACGATTTGTTTTTCTTTTATTTTTCAGACTTTTATCTTTCGTCATTAGCCTTTAGACATTTTCTCTTTGGGCGTTCCGGCTTCGCCGTCGGGCTTTCCGCTATATCTTTGCTCGCCTCCAAAATCCGCCTCCGCTTCCCAAATCCGCCTCCGTCCCCAAAATCCGCCTCCGCTTCTAACATCCGTCTCCGCTCGCAAAGGATGCCGCTCCAATCCCTAACGCTCAGCGGCAATCAATTCCTAAATCCTAACTATTTCACAGCATGCTTGTATCCGTCAACCTTATTCCAATCGCCTCTCGTGAAATCAGGGAATTTAACAGGCAAACCGTTGTTTTCAATTGATGCTGCTGTCAACTCACCAAGACATGACCATTCTGCTGCGTCATATACGTCTTGGTCTAATGGAAGACCGTTTTGCAAACAATAGATTAATCTATAATCCATAATGAAATCCATACCGCCATGACCGCCTACTTGTTTTGCTTTTTCTTCAATGTCTTTTGCAATAGGATGTTTGTAAGCAACCATCAATGAATCTCTTATGTCATTAGGAACAAAACCATGTGAATCTAAATCTTCGTGATCAGGAATAACATCCGATGGCACGTTTTCTTCTTTCAATGTAAATCCTTGATATGGATATTTGTTCGCAAAACCTTCTGTGCCTGTCAATTGATATAATCTGTCGTAAGGACGTGGAGTGTAAACATTATGTTGAATCAATATTGTCTTGCCTCTGTTTGTCTTAATCAAAGTTGATGTCATGTCGCCATTAGCAAAAGTTTCAGAACCCATTTTTTCTTTTGCTATCTTCAAACCGTTGATTGAAGGTGTTGACAATGAAACGAGATATTCCATCTTGTCGCCACGGTGTATGTCAAGAACTTGGCAGACTGGTCCGAGTCCGTGTGTAGCATAAACGTCACCTGCATGTTTTTGATTAAAGTCTAAACGCCAATTTCCTTGATACTCATTCCAGAATGGCTCTAAATTATGTATGTAAGCGCCTTGTGCATGAATGACTTCGCCAAAAAGACCTTGTTGCGCCATATTAAGACATGTCAATTCAAAGAAGTCATAGCAGCAGTTTTCAAGCATCATGCAGTGACGTTGTGTTTGTTCAGCAACGTCAACAAGTTGCCAGCATTCTTCAACAGATGTAGCAGCAGGAACTTCAACAGCGACGTGTTTGCCGTGTTGCATAGCATAAACTGCCATAGGAACATGGTTAACCCAGTCTGTACAAATATATACAAGGTCAATGTCGTCGCGTTCGCAAAGTTCTTTCCATCCTTCTTCGCCGCTGTATTCAGCGCATTCTGGCAAGTTCTTTCCTTTAATCACCCAGTTTTGAACGGCTTCAACGCGTTCTGGCAACAAATCACATAAAGCCTTAAATTCAACACCTTCAATGTTTGAGATGCGGTTAACAGCGTCAGCGCCACGCATTCCAAGACCGATAAATCCCATGCGAACTACAGGAATTGGGTCAACGGCAAGTTGTAAAACACTCTTCTGACCCTCAATTCTTTCCGGCTCAGGAAATACAATCATATTGTCCTGAATGACGTAGTTCTTTGATTCTAATTTCTTTACGTCGCTTGCAACGTTCTTTTCGTTACTACAACTTATAAATAATGTTGTAAAAATAACTAATAAATAACCTAATAAAACTCTTTTTCTCATATTAAAAACGTTTATTTTTCCGTTGTAAAAATAATATTTTTCTGCGGATTATTTTATATTGTTTAATTTTTTATTTTTACAAAAAATATTGACATTGAAATTATGAAAGATATAGTATTAAAATTCAAGATTGAAAACGCAATAACTGACGTAAAACCATTAGGCGAAGGTCTTATCAACGATACCTTTAAAGTATATGTGGAAGGAGAGGAGAAACCCAAATATGTTCTCCAACGTATCAATAACGCTATTTTCCAAGACGTCGAATTGCTTCAAGATAACATAGAAAAGGTTACGGAACATATTCGCAAGAAATTGACAGAAAATAATGTTGATGACATTGATCGTAAGGTTTTGCGTTTTATCCGAACCAATGACGATGAAAAGTTTTATTTCGATGGCGAGAAATATTGGCGTCTCATGGCTTTCATTTCTGACTCTTATACTTATCAGACTGTTAATCCTGAATATTCATATACAGCTGGCAAGGCTTTCGGAGAATTTCAATCTATGTTGTCGGATATCGATGTGACATTAGGTGAGACCATTCCGAGTTTCCACAACCTCGAGCTTCGCTTGAAGCAACTCGAGGAAGCTGTTGAAAAAGATGCAGTTGGACGAGTCAAAGAAGTTAAGTATTATTTAGATGAAATTGAAAAAAGAGCAGAAGACATGTGCCTTGGAGAACGACTTTATCGTGAAGGAAAATTACCTAAACGCATATGCCACTGCGACACTAAAGTCAACAATATGCTCTTCGATAAAGAAGGCAATGTGTTGTGTGTGATAGACCTGGATACTGTCATGCCAAGTTTCATCTTCTCCGACTTCGGCGATTTCTTACGTTCTGCTGCCAACACCGGTGCTGAAGACGACAAGAATCTCGACAATATCGATTTTAATATGGAAATCTTCAAGGCTTTCACAAAAGGCTATTTAGAAGGAACCAAATCTTTCCTTCTTCCTATAGAAAAAGAGAATCTGCCGTATGCAGCAAAGCTGTTCCCTTACATGCAGACAGTCAGATTCTTAGCGGATTATATAAACGGTGATACATATTACAAGATTCAATATCCTGAGCATAATCTCGACCGCACTAAAGCGCAATGGAGATTGTTTGAATGTGCTGAGAAAAAAGAATCTGAAATGCGCGATTTTATATTGAGCCTTAGATAAATTATTGTTTTACATAAATAAGATTGTCGGTGTCGTAGCCTTTCTGTTCTGCGACATCGATAATTTTTTGCAATGTCGTTTCGTCTAAGTGAGGTGTTCTCGATAAAATCCAAAGGTATTTAGGCGAACTGCTTCCCACTAAAGCATATTCATAATTCTTGTCAACCATCAGCACTCGATAGTCTGAGTAAAAATTCATAAAGAAAGAAACTCTCAGCAATCCTGAAGTGTCGGTAGTCTTAGCCTTGCCGTCTGCAACTCTATAAACTCCATCTCGATAACCGGAATTAATAACCTTGATAGTGCCATTAGGTTGCAACTTGTATTCGGCTGTAACATTCTGCATATCACGTTCAAAACTGTGATCAAAACGTGCAATCTCGTACCATTTGCCGAGATATTTGTTTAATTCAATGGCAACAGGCTCATTGTCAATCTTTGTTGAAGCAAAAATGTTTGCGAGTAACATAATGATGAAAATTTTAGCATTCATAATATTATTTTTTTCGCATTAACGTCAGAAAATAATTTTTGTTCAATGGATGTTTCTCTTAAAAAATAATGTATATTTGCAGAACAATCTTCAGGGCAAGGTGAAATTCCTTTCCGGCGGTGACAGTCCGCGACTTCCTTTGGGAACTGATTCGGTGAAATTCCGAAACCGACGGTGATAGTCCGGATGGTAGAAGATTATTTTTATAAGTGTTTTGTTTTGCCCTGAAGTCTAATTAATGATTTTAGGGATTTTTTTATGCCATATAAAAAACAAGATATAGAATATATGCAACGTGCCATTGAATTAGCAAGACAAGGTTCTGGCTTTGTCAATCCTAATCCTATGGTTGGATGTGTCGTCGTAAAAGACAACACCATTATTGCGGAAGGTTACCACGAATATTATGGCGGATTCCATGCTGAACGTAATGCTTTAACAAATTGTAAATCTGATTGTAATGGTGCAACACTTTATGTAACGCTTGAACCTTGCTGTCATCATGGAAAAACACCTCCTTGCACCGATATTATTATAGAAAAAGGTATAAAAAAAGTTGTCGTCGGCCTTCTTGACCCTAATCCGCTTGTTAATAGAAAAGGTGTAGAAATTCTTGAAAAGGCTGGAATTGAAGTTGTCACAGGCGTTGAAGAAGAAAGCATTAAAGAACTCAATAAGGTTTTCTTAAAATATATTAAGACAAAACGTCCTTATGTTCTGCTTAAAACTGCAATGACTTTAGATGGAAAAATAGCAACTTATACCGGCGATTCTAAATGGATAACCAATGAGAAATCAAGGAAATTAGTTCATAAACTAAGATCCGAAATGATGGGAATAGTAGCTGGAATCGGAACCGTGAAAACCGACGACCCAATGCTGAATTGCCGTCTTGAAATTCAACAGCCAACAGCAAATAGCCAAAAGCAAAATTTTCATCAGCCAATAAGAATCATCGTTGATAGCAAAGCTTCTATTTCCACAGAGAGTCAGATTGTTAAGACAGCCAAAGAATATAAGACAATACTGGTTCATACAAAGTCTGCTTCTCATGATAATATTGAAAAATTACATTCATTAAATGTAGAGACTTTGATTTGCGAAGAAAAAGATAATCATGTAGATATAAATGACTTAATGACTAAATTAGGTCAAAAAGGCATTGATTCTCTTTTACTTGAAGGCGGTTCTTGTCTCAACGCTGCTTTCCTGCAAGCAGGCTGTGTTGATGAGGTTTACGCCTTTATAGCTCCTAAAATAATTGGTGGTGAGCATTCTAAATCGCCGATAGGTGGAAAAGGCATCGAGTTGATGAAAGATGCCATTACCTTCAATAAGGTTGAAATAGAACAGATAGAAAATGATATATTAATAAAAGGTAAAATAAAGTCAACAGAAAAATTCTGAGATTTTGAGTTTTTGAGGTTTAATTTATGTTTACGGGAATAATTGAAGAAATAGGAAAGATAAAGTCGATAGTACGACAGGCAAACAGCATCAAACTTACTGTTGCGGCCAATAAGATTATGTCTGACATGCATATTGGCGATAGCATCTCAACTAACGGAATATGCTTGACAGTCACAACTTTCGATGCTAATTCATTCACTGTTGATGTTATGCCAGAAACAATGATGATGACTAATTTCAAAAACCTTAAAGTCAACGATTTGGTAAATCTCGAACGCGCTCTCGCTGCTAACGGTCGTTTTGGAGGTCATATCGTTTCCGGCCATATTGACGGCATCGGAACAATCATAAAAAAATATTATGACGATAAGGCGATAAGAATGTCATTCTCGACATCTTCATCAATATTAGAATTGATTGTTAAAAAAGGTTCAATAGCTATCGACGGTATCTCACTGACAGTCACAGATGTCGATTCTTCATCGTTTTCTGTTTCAATAATTGAACATACTCAAGGTGAAACAACCTTAACGTCGAAAAAGATAGGCGATACTGTCAATCTTGAAAATGACGTTATAGGAAAATATGTCAAAAGGATATTTAACAAAGAAGATAATAAAGGTATAAGTTTGGATTTCTTGGAATCTAACGGTTTTTGAAAATAATTAAAAATATAAATATGGAAAGAGATAACAGATTTAACACTATCGAAGAGGCTATCGAAGATCTCAGAAACGGCAAGATGATTATTGTCATTGATGATCCTGATAGAGAAAATGAAGGCGATTTGATTTGTGCAGCAGAATTTGCTACAGTGGAAAACGTCAACTTCATGGCTTCATACGCCAAAGGTTTGATTTGTATGCCAATGAGCAAAGAACTTACTCACAAGTTGAAACTCAATCAGATGGTTACAGAAAACACTGATAATCACTGTACTGCTTTCACAGTCTCCATCGACCACGTTGACACCACAACAGGCATTTCTGCTGTAGAACGTTCAATTACAGCGATAAAATGTGTTGAAGACGACGCTAAACCTGAAGATTTCAGACGTCCAGGCCACATGTTCCCGCTCGAAGCTCGTGAAGGCGGTGTTTTCAAACGCGACGGTCACACTGAAGCAACTGTAGATTTCATGAAAATAGCCGGACTTAAAGAATGTGGTCTGTGCTGCGAAATAATGCGTGAAGACGGAACAATGATGAGAACTACAGAACTTCTCGAATTTGCTAAAGAACATAATCTTAAAATAACATCAATCTCTGATTTGATTAGATACAGAAGAAAAACCGAATCATTGGTTGAGAAGATTACAGTAGCAGAAATGCCTACAAAATATGGCAATTTCGTCGCTCACGGCTATATAGATAAAGTTACAGGTGACCATCACATAGCTTTAGTGAAAGGCGATGTAACAGGAGAGGAACCAGTTTTATGCCGCGTTCACTCAGAATGTCTCACCGGCGATGCTTTCGGTTCTTTGCGTTGCGACTGCGGCGACCAACTTCATGAAGCAATGCGCAGAATTGAGGAGAAGGGCAGAGGCGTGATACTTTATCTGAAACAAGAGGGTAGAGGTATAGGATTGATTAACAAACTGAAAGCATACAAACTTCAAGATGAAGGCTTGGACACTGTAGAGGCAAATCTTGCTCTTGGTTTTGCAGCCGACCTTAGAGATTATGGAACAGGAGCTTCTATCCTATCAGACCTTGGTATTACTAAGATTACCGTTATGACAAATAATCCTATGAAAATCACAGGCTTGAATGCATACGGAATAGAAATCGTAGGTCGAGAAGAAATCGAGATGACATGCAACGAAAAAGACGCTTTCTATCTCTATACCAAATACAAGAAAATGGGTCACATGCTCCATGTTAAAGAGTCACCAAAAAAATAAAGTGTAGAGTTATGAGTATGTGGTTTGATATAAACTATGAAATATAAACTATAAAACAAATAAAAATGAATATTTTAGAAGGAAAATTAATTGCTGAAGGTCAGAAGATTGCTATCGTAGCAGGACGTTTCAACGAAATTATTACAAATAAATTATTAGGAGGCGCTATCGACGCTTTCAAACGTCATGGCGGTGATGAAAAAGACATCGATTTGGCTTGGGTTCCAGGCGCTTTTGAAATCCCATTGGTAGCAAAGAAATTAGCTGAATCAAAGAAATATGACGCAGTCGTTTGTTTGGGTGCAGTCATCCGCGGTGCTACACCTCACTTTGATATGGTTGCTAATGAGACAACTAAAGGAATAGCCGCAGCAGGTTTGCAAACTGGCGTGCCAATCATCTTCGGCGTTCTCACAACAGACAATATCGAACAAGCTGTTGAAAGAGCTGGTTCAAAAGCAGGTAACAAAGGCTTCGAAGCTGTTACAACCGCTATCGAAATGGTTAACCTGATGAAACAGATATAATTCTAAAAACAAATTTCTTTCATCCACGAAACAGCACGGATAATTGATAGATTTGTGCTATTTCGTGGATTTTTTTATTCATAGAAATCTCTTAAAAACATACGGATTCAAGCGATTCTTGTATTCATTTTTATTCTAAAATACTATAAATCTTCACTTTAATTATTTAAGAAAAAAATCTTGAAAAATTGTTTGAATTAAAGAAAAAAATTGTATTTTTGCAGTGGGTAAGTCTTATACGACCAGCTCCTGTAGAATCCCCCAGGACCGGAAGGTAGCAAGGGTATATGGTTGAGCGGTGCGATATCAAGCTTACCTTTTTTTATTATATAACTATGCTCATAGAACCTACATACACACCAAAACAATATTGGCTCACAATATTATCAGCAGGATTCTTGTCAGGCATCTTGTCATCAACGGTTTATTTTATTTTATATTGGTTTTTCTATGTACAGCAATCTTTTGTCTTTTCTTTAATTTATCTGGTACCTTTACTCGGCTCTACTATAACGCTAATTTTCTTTAAACATAAATTTGTCTGGAAAAAATTCTCTTACGGAGCCGCTTGCTCAATGTCTTTTCTGACAAGTTTAATATCAGCGATAATATTAAGTCTTGCGCTTTTTCTTGCTTATTCGTCAATAATAGAATCAAGAATAGATCTTTTTAGCAACATCGACAACGAAACGCTACAACGACTGATGTCGCCATCTGCAATATCTTTGTCGATGTTCTTAATAAATATTGTTTTATCTTTATTTTACTCACTGATAATTGCTATCTTTGCAAAAAGAAAAATAAAAGAATAATGGATATTTCAATCGTTATACCTCTTCTCAACGAAGAAGAATCACTTCCTGAATTGGAGTCTTGGATCAGACGTGTGATGAAAGAAAATGGTTTTACTTACGAAATCATATTTGTTGACGATGGCTCTACAGATGCTTCATGGCATATAATCAAAGAATTATCAAAAAACAATGAAAACATAAAGGCTCTTCGTTTCAGAAGAAATTACGGCAAGTCACCAGCTCTTAACGAAGGCTTCAAAATAGCACAAGGCGATGTTGTCATCACAATGGATGCCGATCTTCAAGATAGCCCTGACGAAATCCCAGAACTTTTCGATATGGTTAAAAACCAAGGCTATGACCTCGTGTCTGGCTGGAAGAAAAAACGCTACGACTCAAAATTCGCCAAAAACATTCCTTCTAAGTTCTTTAACTTCACAACTCGACTCATGACCGGCATCAAACTTAATGATTTCAATTGCGGCTTGAAAGCTTACCGCAACGATGTTGTAAAAAATATCGAGGTTTATGGCGAAATGCACCGTTATATTCCTGTTATCGCTAAAGCGGCAGGATTCGGTCATATTGGCGAGAAAGTCGTTCAACACCAAAAAAGAAAATTCGGAACTACAAAATTTGGCATGAACAGATTTGTAAGAGGTTATTTGGATTTACTTACAATTTCATTTATATCTAAATTCGGCAAACGTCCGATGCACTTGTTCGGCGGACTTGGAACAATTTTGTTCCTTGCAGGTTTCATAATGGGTATATATCTCGCATTCCAAAAATTATTTAACTCCGTTTATGGAATGACTGACAGACCATTGTTCTATCTGGCATTGATATGTATGATTATTGGAAGTCAATTTTTCCTTACAGGTTTCCTCGCAGAACTTATTCAGACTAATTCAGCAAATAAGAAACAATATGGAATTGCAGAGAAGATATAAAAAAAGAGTCACAATTTAAATTGTGACTCTTTTTTTTACATTCATTGTCAAAACATCTGATCTTCAAAATCTTCGATATTATAATCTTCATCTTCAATGTCATATTCATCTTCAAATTCGGCGAAAATGTCATCTTCTGCGTCCCAGTCGAAATCATCGTCGAAATTGTTTTCATCGAAAACATCAATATCGTTCATTTCTTCCATAAATTCAGCTAACTCATCGTCTGTCATTTTGTCTAAATCCTGAGTTAACAATTTATGGTCACGAGCCAATGTTCTCAATTCTTTCATGACTTCTGGCGATACATAAAAATCATCGTCATTTTCTTGACAATAGTTAATGTACTTAGGGTCTTTCTCAAAGACTTCAGCTAAGGTTTCTCCGGCATATTTTCCGGAAATAAACACAGAATCAATATCGTAAAATTTCATAACTCTTAACTTTTATTTTTTTCAAAGATATATCTTTTTTTTAAAAAAAGAAGTGTTTTTAACTATTTTTTGAAAATAAAATAAACAGCCAAAACCAAAAAACCGAATCCAATCAAGTGATTCCATCTTAATGTCTCGTTTTTGAAGATAGTTACACTGATAATCATAAAGACTGTCAATGAGATAACTTCCTGGATAACTTTAAGCTGGACCAAAGAGAAAGGACCGCCGTTTATTTCAGAACCAATTCTGTTTGCAGGAATCATAAATGAATATTCGAAGAATGCCAAGCCCCAACTGCATAAAATTATCAAAATCAAAGGCCAGTCTGTCATGATTTTCATCTCCGACAACTTCAAATTACCATACCATGCAAACGTCATAAAGATGTTTGAAATAATTAACAAAAGTACTGTATAAATTCCTTTCATATCTTAAAAATATTTTGTTAAATAATACATTTATTCATTTGAAAATGCTTGCAAATATCCGCATTTTTATGATTTAATTTTATTATTTTTGCAAAAAAAAGTAATATGTCCATCGAAAATATCATTAAGGATTCTATAAAGGTAAAAGAAGATATTTTAACTGATAGCAATTTTATCAAAAAAATAGAAAAAGCTGCGTATTTTTGTATTACTTCATTACTTAATGGTGGCAAAATACATTTATGCGGCAATGGTGGAAGCGCCGCCGATGCGCAACATATCGCTGCCGAATTAAGCGGACGTTTCTATTATGACAGAAAACCTCTTAATGCAGAGGCTTTGCATGTCAATACAAGCTATCTAACCGCTGTAGCTAACGATTATTCTTACGATGCAATTTATTCAAGAATGATAGACGCTTCTGCCAAAACAGGTGATGTGCTTATCGCAATAAGCACGTCAGGCAACTCTTCAAACATCATAAAAGCCATTGAATCAGCAAAAGAAAAAAGGATGCGCATAATAGGAATGACAGGGGAGAGCGGAGGGAAAATGTTTGATATGTGTGACGTATTGCTCAATGTACCAAGCACTTGTACTCCAAGAATCCAGGAAAGCCATATAATGATTGGACATATTCTCTGCGAAATTATTGAATCAACAATTTTCCCTAAATAAATATGGACTGGAAAAGCATTATAAATGACGACTGGACTCTTTTCTTGGATCGTGACGGAGTTATAAACGTCAGAATTATTGATGGTTATGTCACTAAAACTGAAGAGTTTGAGTTTCTCCCTAATGTTATTGAAGCTTTTAAAATATTTAAAAACAAATTTAAAAGAATAATAGTAGTAACAAATCAACAAGGTGTTGGTAAAGGAGTAATGACAATTGAAGATGTAATATCTGTTCATAATTATATGAATCAACAGATTGAAAATCAAGGTGGGAAAATTGATAAAATCTATTTCTGTCCTCAATTGAAATCTGTTAAAGATAATTATAGAAAACCAAGTCCCCAAATGGCTTTTTTCGCTAAAGACGATTTTCCTGAAATTGATTTTTCAAAATCTATAATGGTCGGCGATATGAATTCTGATATAGAATTTGGCAAAAATGCAGGAATGAAAACAGTTTTTATTGGAGATAATGAATTAAAAATCAACCCTGATTCAAGATACAATTCCCTTTACGATTTTGCAAAAACCTTATAACTATGGAAAATCTAATACTCATTGTTTTTGTCGTATATACATTATTAATATTGCTGATTGCGCATTTTACATCTAGAAAAACCAGCAACAACACATTCTTCACCGGCAACAGAAAATCGCCTTGGTTTGTTGTTGCCTACGGAATGATAGGAGCGTCTTTGTCAGGGGTGACATTCATGTCGGTTCCTGGAGGCGTTTATACAGGACAATTTACATATTTCGGAATAGTTTTAGGCTATATTATTGGTTATGCTGTAATTGCATTTTTACTTCTACCTTTATATTACAAGCTTAACTTAACATCAATATATTCTTACCTTGAAATTAAATTCGGAAAATCATCGGAAAAAACAGGAGCATTACTGTTTATAATCTCTCGCTTAATTGGTTCGGCAATTCGTATGTACTTGGTCGTCTTCGTTTTATATGAATTCGTCTTTAAAGCATGGGGAATTCCATTCTGGGTCCCAGCCGTTATTTTCATAACATTAATTTTAGTTTACACATTTAAAGGCGGAATTAAAACAGTAGTATGGACTGATACATTGCAGACAACTTTTCTGTTGCTTGCAGCTTTGATGACAGTCATTATAATCCTAAAGACATTAAATATTTCTTTTGGCGAATTGATGTCAATATCAGGTGATAGAGGTTATACAAAATTATTCGAGACAGATTGGTCGCATAGCAAGTTCTTTGTAAAACAAATACTTAGTGGAGCTTTTATAACGATAACAATGACAGGCCTCGACCAAGATATGATGCAGAAAAACCTAACTTGTAAATCGTTGAAAGATGCACAGAAAAACGTTCTTACTTCAAGTTTCTTCTTTGTAATAGTGAATGCCTTGTTTATGTCACTCGGCGCAGCCTTGATATATTATGCACAAGAAACAGGCCTTCAATTGCCAACAAATGCAAGTGGAGTAGTGGTAAACGACAAAATCTTCCCTACAGTAGCATTTTCTCTCAACAAACTGACAAGCATCGTATTTATGATAGGATTGATTGCGGCTGGCTATTCAAGTGCTGATGGTACTCTAACAGCCTTAACAACAACATTTTGCTACGATTTCCTTCATTTTGATAAAAACGATAAAATATCAGAAGAACAAAAAATCAAATACAGAAAATTCATTCATGTCGGATTTGCTTTTTTATACCTTCTCGTGATTATAATGTTTAGACCATTTCATAATGAGTCACTTATAGATAAGATTTTTGAAATTGCTGGCTACACTTACGGACCTTTATTAGGTCTTTATACATTCGGACTTTTTGTCAAAAACAGAAAACCTAATGACAAATATGTCCCGATTATCGCAATAGCTTCACCAATTGTTAGTTATGTTCTAAATCTATATTCAAAAGATATTTTCTTCGGTTATCAGTTTGGATTTGAAATATTGATTGTCAATGGATTATTGACATTCATAGCACTTTTATCAATAAGCAAAAAAGAAATTGTTAAATAAAATTTTAAAAATGAAAAAATTATTACTTATTTTATTTGTTGCATTTACGTTAAATAGTAATGCACAATACCTTACAAGTTTTGCAAAAAATATAAACACAGCGGAAACTGATGGTTTCTATTATCATTTGCCTCGTAATATAATAAAGGTTGATTTTACCATAGAAAAAACACAAAATATAAAAGGCAAATATTATCTGTATGCAAAAGAAATGTTAAATACAGATAATTATATCAAAGAAAACAAAACTTCTTATGCTATTAAAAATGTTAATATTAGCACTTTAACTGAAGCAGATCCTAATATGGTTTTCTATATTATGCCTGTTACTGATGAGAAAAGCAAAGAAAGTGTTAGCATTAATTTAGATTTGAATTCTGAAGGAATTATAAAATCATTTGGTAGCACTGTAAATTTATCAGAATCAGATGATAACATTATAATGGAAAAAGAACTGCCATACAACGAGCAACTCACAGACTATTATTATATTCCAACTCAGGAGAACGATGAAGATGAAGAGTCTAATAATAAATTAACAGAACATGAAATTGCGCTTACCGTGATAGAAGAAATAAAGAAACTTCGTGTGGCATATTTTGATTTAATTACAGGCTATCAGGAAGTTAATTATGGAAGCACAATAAATTATATGGTTGAACAAATCAAGGAATTAGAGAATGAATATTTGGCTATGTTTGTAGGAAACACTATTTCAAACACATATACACAAACATTTTATATTGTACCGAAAGAAGGTGAAAACTCAATAACAATAGCTAAATTCTCTGAAACAGAAGGTTTTAACAGCAAGGCAGGGGAGACCGTTAAAATAAATTTCTCAGATATATCAGTAGGCTCAAATATTACTAAAATGTCTAAAGATGATATTGAAAAAATTACATATGCTAATAGATTATTTTACAGAAATCCAGCTAATGTAACAATGCAAATTTTATATGGTGAAAATAAGATTATAGAAAACAGATTGAAGATAAGTCAATTAGGCAATGTTTCTTTGATAACAATGAGTAAAATGAAATTGACGTTCGATACAAATAGTGGTCAGATTTTATCGATAATAAAAGAATAAAATAAAAGGAGGCATTTCAAAGTGAAATGCCTCTTTTACTTATATTAATATGACATATATTAGAATGGCAAGTCATCGCCATTGTCAGTTTCAAAATAATCAGTAACAGGAATGTTATTTTGTTCGTACGATGGAGCTGCATATTGTTGTTGCTGCATCATAGGCTGTTGCATAGGTTGTTGGAATTGTTGAGGTTGTTGGAATTGTTGAGGAGCATCCAAATCGAATCTGAATGGTCTGACATCAGTGTACCATTTTCCATTGAACTCTCTTGATTCAATGCTTATTTGAGCTTTTATTGTTTGTCCTGGAGTAAAATTCTGAGCTTCAGCAACGCGGTCGCCCCAGCAAACCAAGCAAACTTGTTTTGGATATTGCTCAATAGTTTCTATAATCAGTTCTTGTTTTCTCCATGCTCCGCGAGCACTTGTTCCTTCGTTTAAATTTCCTAAACGAACTACTTTACCTTGAATTTCCATTTCGCGCTATATTTTAATTATTGATTACTAAAGAATTAAAAAAGAAATTTATTTTTGATTCTCATTAGCAAAGGTATCAAAAAAAATTGTACAAAAATATGTTTAATCATAATAAAATTGTTTTTTAACAATTATTAACAGATTAAAACAATTATGTTAAATACAATTAGGATTTTGATATAAAACAAATATCTAACTCATTGATTTTTAGCATTATTTTAAAAACACCCTTTTGGTAAATAATATACATTATGTTAAATAGTATCTGTTAAATATAAAGTCGTGAAGAATACCTCTCCACGACTTTACCTGTTATTTAGTATGAAATTATTGTGCTCCTTCTAATGCTTTAGCTTTATCCATCATTTTTAAGTTGACATACAATGATTTGAGAATTTGTTTGATAGCTTCATCTTCTGGCAACATTTCATGTGCTTTTTCAACGTATGGCAAAGCTTGTTTTCTTACTTCATCAATTTGAACCATCATTGCATCATATTTCTTTGTTTCGTTGAGTGGCAATTCATCAGCTTCGTGTTTCAAAGCATTTGATTTGTCGATATAAATACCAGCA
This sequence comes from Bacteroidales bacterium, assembly GCA_017630195.1. Taxonomy (GTDB): domain Bacteria; phylum Bacteroidota; class Bacteroidia; order Bacteroidales; family F082; genus Limimorpha. The sequence continues at coordinate 16,146 of JAGBVS010000021.1, forward strand.
ATATTGATGTAAGCATTTTCATCATTTGGATTGATTTCGATAACTTTATTATAACAATTCAAAGCTTCTTCAACGTTATATAAGGCTGATTCTGTATTACCGTAAATTGTACCTAAAATGAAGTAATAAACTGAATTTTCTGTGTTCTTTTCAGCCATTTCTCTGATTTGGTCTATGATTTCAGCTTCTCTCTTCAATTTTAAATATGCATTGATTTGTTCGTTGATAAGAGATTCATCTTCTGGGAATTTTTCTCTACCTTTTTGTATATATTCAACCATAGCATCGTTGTTTTCCAATCCACCTTGAGCGATTGCCATGTATTGATAAACTTGTGGTGTTTCGTATGAATCGTTTAATAAAGTTGTGCAGAGTTCAATAGCTGTATTGTATTCACCAGCCATAACAGCGATTTGAGCTGCTACCATTAAAGCTTCGTTATCTTTTTCACCGATGATAGCTTTTGTTTCGTAAGCTTTTTTGTAACTGTCAATAGCTTTTACATAATCTTTTGCTTCGTATGCAGCAGCACCTTGATTAAAGTAGTTAGATGTAATTGAATTAAGGTGTTGATAGATGTCACCATAATTGTCTTTATAGTATTTTTCATCTATTTGACCTATTTTAGCAAAAGCGTTAGCACTTTTTGCCAAAGCATCTGTATCAACATCATTAAATTCAGGATATGAAGCGATGATATAATAAACTATACCATAATAATGCCATGTTTTTGCAACATTTTTTGTTTCTTCATGTTCAGCTGCTAAATCGATTGATGTTTTAGCTCTCTCAATCATTATTTTAGCATTGTTCATTTCTTTTGCTGCTTTATCAACTCTGTTTTGAGCCATTAATTGCTCAGCTGTTTGTATGTAACTTTGAGCATTTTTTCTGTAATTGTGAGCGTTAACGCATTCTTTGTTTTGTGCCATAGAAACATTAGCTAAGAAAGCTAACATAACTACTAAAAATGTCAATTTTTTCATTTTGTTTAATTTTGTGTTGTTATTATTAATTATTTTCTTCAGTGTTATTATTTTCTTCTGTTAATTGTTCACTTGATTGTTCTTCAACGATTTGTTCGTTTTCTAAAGATTCATTTTCATCTAACAATTCATCTTCTGTTTCAATGATGTCTGCGCTTACTTTAGTAACGGCAGCAATTTCATCATTATTACGCAAGTTAATCAAGCGGACGCCTTGAGTTGCACGTCCCATCACTCTCAATGTATCTACAGCGATACGGATTAAGATACCTGACTTATTGATAATCATTAAGTCGTCACCATCTTTAACATCTTTTATTGCTATTAAATCGCCAGTTTTGTCTGTAATATTGAGAGTTTTGACACCTTTACCGCCTCTGTTTGTGATACGGTATTCGTCCAATTCGGAACGTTTACCATAACCTTTTTCGGAAACCACCAATATGTCTGAAGAACCGTTTGGATCTACGCAAATCAAGCCTACAACTTCATCAGTTTCTTCGTCAGCCAATGTAACGCCTTTAACGCCCGATGCGCTTCTTCCCATTGGTCTTACTGTGCTTTCGTTGAAGCGGATAGCACGACCGGAGCGTAATGCCATTAACATTTCTTGTTGACCGTTTGTTAGACATACTGACAACAATTCGTCACCTTCTTTAACTGTCAATGCGATAATGCCGTTTTGGCGTGGACGTGAGTAAGCCTCCAAAGTTGTCTTCTTAATAATACCTTTTTTAGTTGCCATAATGACATAGTTATTATTAATGAAGTCTTCATCACTCAATGTTGGAACATTGATAAATGCCTTGACTTTATCGCCCGGTTCAAGGTTGATAAGGTTTTGAATTGCTCTACCCTTGCTTGTTTTTGTTCCTTCAGGAATAGAGAATACTCTAAGCCAGAAGCATTTACCTTTTTCAGTGAAGAACAACATATAATTGTGGTTTGTTGCCACGAAAAGATGTTCGATGAAGTCTTCGTCACGGGCATCAGAGCCTTTTGAACCTTTGCCTCCCCTACTCTGTCTTCTGTATTCGCTGAGGTTTGTACGTTTAATATAATTAAGGTGAGAAATTGTAACAACTACTGGGTCGTCTGAGATTAAGTCCTCGATTCTGATGTCGTCAGCTGAATGAACGATAGTTGTTTTTCTTTCGTCTCCGTATTTTTCTTTGATAGCAAGGAGTTCGGTCTTGATGATGTCGAATTGCATACCTTCGTTGTCAAGGATTTCTTGAAGATGTTGGATAAGTTTCTGCAATTGATCCAATTCATCCAATATCTTTTTGATTTCCAAGCCAGCTAACTGACCGAGGCGATAAGCCACGATTGCCGCAGCTTGTGGGTCATCGAATCCATATTGGTCCATCAAGGCTTGTTTTGCTTCAGAAGAGCCGCCTTTACATGCGCGGATTGTTGCAATAATTTGATCAACTATATCGATTGCTCTTGCGAGACCTTCCAATATGTGAGCACGTTTCTTAGCTTCTTTCAAGTCGTGTTGTGTACGACGGATAACGACTTCGTGACGATGCTCTACGTAATATTGTATAAGTTGTTTTAGATTTAAGGTATATGGGCGGCCTTTAACAAGTGCGACATTATTTACAGAATAAGAGCTCTGTAAACCAGTCATTTGGAACAATTTGTTAAGGACTACGCTCGATACGGCATCTTTTTTCAATTCATACACGATGCGCATACCTTTACGGTCGGATTCGTCGCGGATGTCTGAAATACCTTCAAGTTTCTTATCATTGATAAGATCGGCTGTTTTCTTGATCATTTCAGCCTTATTAGTCTGGTAAGGTATTGAGGTTGCGATGATTCTCTCGTGATTGCCATGTTGTTCAATCGTTGTCTCGCCTCTTAATATGATACGGCCGTGTCCAGTTTCGAATGCGTCTCTAACACCTTCATAACCGTAAATAATACCGCCAGTAGGAAAATCAGGAGCTTTGATATATTGCATCAACTCGCTGATTGTTATATCTTTATTATCTACATAAGCAACTATACCATCAATAACCTCACTCAAATTATGTGGAGCCATGTTCGTTGCCATACCGACAGCGATACCACTTGCGCCATTAACCAAAAGATTTGGTATCAAGGCTGGGAGTACAACTGGTTCTTTTTCTGAGTCGTCATAGTTATTTTGGAAATCGACTGTATCTTTATCCAAGTCGATCAGCATTTCTTCTGCTATCTTTCTTAATCTGGTCTCTGTATAACGCATTGCAGCTGCGCCGTCACCGTCGATAGAGCCATAGTTACCTTGTCCGTCAACCATTGGATAACGCATATTCCATTCCTGAGCCAAGCGAACCATAGCATCATAAACAGAACTGTCGCCATGTGGGTGATACTTACCTAAAACCTCACCTACCACTTTAGCTGATTTCTTGTAAGGACGATTTGATAACAAGCCCATATCCATCATACCGTATAATATACGACGGTGTACAGGTTTTAATCCGTCTCTAACATCAGGAAGCGCACGAGCAACAATAACAGACATCGAATAGTCGATGTATGACGTTTTCATGTGATTCTCAATGTTAATAGGAATTATTCTTTCTCCTCCTAATTGTTCTTCCATCATTTATTATTTAGATATTTTTTTCTTTATTTTTCTTTAAAAATTAAGTAGCAAAGATAATGTTTTTTTCCTTTTATATTCCCTATTAAAAATTATTTTTTGCTAATTTTTTTTAGACAAAATGTTATTTAGTGACAGATGAAAAATTGGTTTGGATTTTGTTTGTATATTTGCACAAAATTTCTTGTCAGGTATGACAAAAATGAAATTGATTTGTTATAAATATAAATTGATTTGTAAAAATAATAGCAAAATATGGACGCAAAATTTTCTCCAAGAGTTCGTGAAATAATGTTTCGTAGTCATGAGGAAGCTGTGAAATTGGGAAACTCGTACATAGGCTTGGAGCATCTTTTTTTAGGGATTATTGATGGTAAAGATAATGGAGTAACTCATATTCTTGATGAGTTGAAACTTGACATTGAAGCTTTTAAGCAGAAATTGGTTGCATCTATAAAATCTAACATTGTAGATAAAAACGCTTCTGACAACATTCCTCTTACAAAACAAACCGAAAGAGCCTTGAAGTTTACATATATTGTCGCTAAGGAATTTAATTGCGAATTCGTAGATCCAGAGCATCTTATGCTTGCAATTCTTCATGACGATAATAATATTGTTTCTCAACGACTTGAATACGAAGGAATCAATTATGACATCTTTAAGAACAAAATGAAAGGAAGCGACATCATAAAGCCAAATCCTGTCAAAGAAGATATTGTTGAAGAACCCAAAGACACGCTTTTTGATGATGATTTTGAAGATGTTAAGCCAAAAGAACCGACTAATAAATCATCAAATTCAAAATCTAAAACTCCGGTATTAGATAATTTCGGCCGTGATTTGACTCGAGCAGCTGAGGAAAAACGCCTTGACCCTATTGTTGGTCGTGAAAAGGAACTTGAGCGTGTGGCTCAGATACTTAGCCGTCGTAAAAAGAATAATCCTGTCTTGATTGGCGAACCTGGAGTTGGAAAGTCAGCAATTGCTGAAGGTCTTGCTCTTCGCATTGTTCAACGAAAAGTCTCACGCGCTCTTTATAACAAGAGAATAATAATGTTAGACCTCGCTTCTGTAGTTGCCGGAACCAAGTACAGAGGCCAGTTTGAAGAACGTATCAAATCTATACTCAATGAGTTAGAAAAGAATCCTGATATAATTCTGTTTATTGATGAAATTCATACAATTGTCGGTGCCGGCAACGCAAACGGTTCTCTTGACGCAAGTAATATGCTAAAACCAGCTCTTGCCCGCGGAGAACTTCAATGCATAGGCGCAACCACATTGGATGAATATCGTCAATATATTGAAAAAGACGGCGCTTTAGAACGTCGTTTTCAAAAGGTTTTGGTGGAACCAACAAGCCCTGAAGAAACCGTAGAAATCCTGAATAACATTAAAGATAAATACGAAGATCATCATTTGGTCAGGTATGAACCTGAAGCTATTGAAGCTTGCGTTAAACTTACAGAACGTTATATATCAGACCGTTGTCTTCCTGACAAAGCCATCGACGCTTTGGACGAGGCTGGTTCAAGAGTTCATATAAGCAACATGAATGTACCTTCAAAAATCACCGAATACGAACAAAGATTAGAGGAGATTCGTGAACTCAAGAAAGCTGCTATTACGGAACAAAAGTTCGAGGATGCTGGCGAACTCAGAAGCGAGGAGTTGATAATCCTTGAAAAACTCGATGGAGAGAAAAAACAATGGGAAGAAAACAGCAACTCTAACCGTCAAGTAGTTACTAAAGAAAACGTTGCAGAAGTCATTGCTATGATGACAGGCGTACCTGTACAAAGAATAGCACATAACGAAAGCGACAAACTTATGAACATGGAGTCCGAAATACAAGGCTCAGTAATAGGTCAAGACAATGCTGTCAAGAAAATTGTCCGCGCAATTCGCCGTAACAGAGCTGGTTTGAAAGACCCTAACAAACCTATAGGAAGTTTCATTTTCTTAGGCCCAACAGGTGTTGGCAAGACTTATTTAGCTAAGGTTTTGGCAAAATATCTCTTTGATTCTGAAGACGCATTGATTAGAATAGACATGAGTGAATATATGGAAAAATTCGCCGTGTCTCGTTTGGTAGGAGCGCCTCCTGGTTACGTAGGTTATGAAGAAGGCGGTCAGCTGACAGAAAAAGTTCGTCGCAAGCCATATTCTATCGTTCTCCTTGATGAGATTGAAAAAGCACATCCTGATGTATTCCATCTTCTTCTTCAAGTTCTTGACGATGGCCAACTTACTGACAGTTTAGGTCGTAAAGTTGATTTCAAGAACACAATTATTATCATGACATCTAACATTGGCTCACGTCAGTTAAAAGATTTTGGACAAGGAGTTGGCTTCGGCACGCAAGCTAAAAAAGACGGAAAAGACGAATACAGCCGTAGCGTAATCGAAAATGCCTTGAAACGTTCATTTGCTCCTGAATTCCTCAATCGTATTGACGATGTATTGATATTTAATTCTTTAGAAAAAACTGATATTCATAAGATTATCGATGTCGAGTTAAAGAAAGTCTTTAAACGTATAGATGAGATGGGCTATTCGTTGGAACTTACCGAAAAAGCCCACGATTATATTGCAGAAAAAGGTTGGGACGACCAATATGGAGCAAGACCTTTGAAACGAGCAATTCAAAGATACGTTGAGGATGTTTTGGCTGAAGAGATAATCAAAACGAAAATCAATATCGGTGAAAAAATCATTATCGACTATGATGAAGTCAAAGATGATATGATTGTTAACGTAATTCCTGCCGGAGAAAGAATATTAACCGAATAACAGTTTAATTATCAATAATATAAAGCGCATCAAATGATGCGCTTTTTCTTTTCTCCTTTAAGAAAAAATTCTTACCTTTGCACATTATGAAGAATTTGTCAGAATATATAAACAATAAGTTTTTTAAAGTTATAACAAAAGCCAGCCGCGAGCTTAATTACGATTCATACGTTATCGGCGGTTATGTACGCGACATCTTGCTAAACAGACCTTCCAATGACATTGATGTTGTTACAGTTGGCAGTGGAATAGAATTAGCAAGAAAAACAGCAAGTCTTATTGACACCAAGAAAGAAGTAAAATACTACGGACGTTTTGGCACAGCCATGATTCGTATGAAAGACAAAGAGATAGAATTTGTCGGAGCTAGAAGAGAATCGTATGAACCATCAAGCAGAAAGCCGATGGTTGAAGATGGAACTTTAGAAGATGACCAAAACAGAAGAGATTTTACAATCAATGCTTTAGCGATAAGTCTTAACGAAAATAACTTCGGAGAACTGATAGACCCATTCAATGGCGTTGAGGATTTGAAAAACAAAATCATACGCACGCCATTAGATCCAGACATCACATATTCTGACGATCCATTACGAATGATGCGTGCTATCCGCTTCGCAACTCAGCTCAACTTTACTATTGAAAATGAATCATTTAACTCAATAAAAAGAAACGCTGAGAGAATTAAAATCATTTCAATGGAACGTGTCAGCGAAGAGTTGAACAAAATGATACTCTCTCCAAAACCAAGTATTGGCTTTAAATTATTAGACACTTCTGGTTTGTTAAAGATAATATTCCCTCAGCTTGCAGCATTAAAAGGCGTTGACGTGCAAGATGGCAGAGGCCACAAGGACAATTTCTACCACACTATGGAAGTCCTTGACAATGTTGCAGAAGCAGGTGGCGACCTTTGGCTGAGATGGGCTGCTGTCCTTCATGATATAGCAAAGCCTCTTACAAAAAAATATGACAAAGGAATTGGCTGGACATTCCACGGACACGAGACAAAAGGTGCCAAAATGACACCCAAAATCTTTGCGGCACTGAAGCTGCCATTGAATGAAAAAATGAAATATGTGCAAAAACTTATTTCGCTCCACCTCCGCCCCATTGCCTTAGTACAAGAAGAGGTAACTGATTCAGCAGTAAGACGTTTACTCTTTGACGCAGGTGACGATATTGATGATTTGATGATTCTGTGTGATGCAGACATAACGTCGAAGAATGAAGAGAAGAGAAATAAATATCACAGTAATTTTCAATTAGTTAGAAAAAAATTAAAAGAGCTCGAAGAAAAAGACCACCTCAGAAATTGGCAGCCTCCTGTTAATGGTGAAGTTATCATGACGACTTTCGGCATCACAGAAGGAAGAAATGTAGGCATTATCAAAACGGCTATTAGAGAAGCTGTGTTAGACGGTATTATTGGAAACAATTTCCAGGAAGCGTACGAATTCATGAAAGCCGAAGGCATTAAATTGGGGTTAAGTGTTGTACAAGAGGTCACAGAGCCTGTCGAAGTGAAATCAAACGGGCCTGTTCCTCATAAAATCGAGAAGTAATGGATAAATATCTTGTAGTAATAGCAGGGCCGACAGCCTCGGGCAAAACAGCTACTGCCATCAAAGTGGCCAAAGCCCTCGGCACAGTGATTATCTCAGCCGACAGCCGCCAGTTTTACAAAGAGCTGCCCATTGGAACAGCAGCGCCTACAAAAGAAGAACTGTCTGAGGTTCAGCATTATATGATTCATAATCTCAATGTAGAAGACAAATACGATGTGGCTGACTACGAAAACGACGTTCTTGCTCTGTTAAAAAAACTTTTCATAAATCATGATACAGTCGTCCTGACAGGAGGTTCCGGATTGTTCATAGATGCGGTTTGTAAGGGCCTTGATTCAATACCTGACATTTCAGAAGAGACAAGAAACAAAGTCGAAAAATTATATCAAGAAGGCGGATTGACAGCTTTGCAAAATGAAGTTCAACGCCTTGACTCTGAATATTATAATATAGTCGATAAATGCAATCCGCGACGGCTTCAGCGAGCCGTGGAGGTTTGTTATCAAACAGGTCTCACCTACTCTTCTTTCAGGAACAACACTGCAAAAGCACGTGATTTTAAGATAATTAAGGTTGCTTTGCTTTGGGAAAGAAATGAACTTATCTCGAGAATTAATCTCAGAGTTGAGAATATGATTTCAGAAGGCCTTCTTGAAGAAGCAAGGAATATGCTTCCCAAACGTCATCTAAACAGTTTGAATACAGTTGGTTACAAAGAATTATTTGAATATTTTGATGGAAAAGTAAGTCTTAACGAAGCTGTAGAACAGATAAAAATTGACACTCGACAATATGCCAAGAGACAAATGACATGGTTGAGAAAAAACAATGATTACCAATGGTTTACCATAGATGAGATTCCAGAGATGATAAATTATATAAAAAAGACCATCAATTCTGAGAATGATAATCAATAAGTCCTTCGATTGGATTTTTCACTATCTTGTTTATTTTCAAACCTTTATTTTCAAAACAAATCGATAATATGTCTTGAAAATAATATGCTATCGACCCAACAAAACCAATTTTAGTTTCTGTGGCAGGTTTGAATTTTAAAACGAAATATTCTATAAACTCATCAAAACATTCAGAACATAAATTCTTGATGTAATCATGGCTTTTATTGGCATAGGCGAATTTTGAATACTCAGCCAAATATTTGGAAGCCTGATTTTTATGATAAATATTTTCTATAAAGTCAGATATGTTTAGATGGTATTCGCTTTCAAATTTCCGCACTAAATCTTCCGGCATTTTCTTATAGAAATAATCATGGATTATCTTTTTCCCAATATGATTGGCGCTGCCTTCGTCACCCAAAACATAACCTAACGATATTGACATCCCAATGATTTCATTTCCATCATAAAAACAAGAATTTGACCCTGTTCCCAATATACAAGCAATTCCTTCTTTATCACCCAAAATAGCATGACATGCAGCCAACATATCATGTGTCACAATGATTTTCGCATTGACAAAAATCGATGATAAAATTCCTTCAATCATAGAGCAATTTTCTTCTTTTCCACAGCCAGAACCATAAAAGAAAACATCTGTAATTTCTTGAATATAAGCTTTATATACATTGTTATTTAAAATTATACTTGAAATATAATTTTTATCAGTATAATTAGGGTTAAAGCCTTCTGTTTGAAAGAAAATTACAATTTTATCATCATTTATGATAACCCAATCAGCTTTTGTTGAACCACAATCTATGATTAATTTCATCGTTATTTTTTTTGCAAACATACAAAAAAGGCTGCTCAAAATGAACAGCCCAAGCATGAAAAAATCAGTTAAATTAGAAGTTGTATTGTAGCATTATTTGTAGTCTGTTAGCCTGGCCCCACTCATCATTTTGATTGACGCGTTTGCCGTAAAGATATTCAGCACCAAATTGTACATTAGGTTTCGCATACCAGAAGAAGTTTGTTGCCAAATAATAACCTTCTTTGTATAAGCTGGTATCTTCGTAATTATCAGGCAAATCAACATCAACCTGACTGAAAGTACACGACATAAACGCTCTTTGAGTGAAGTTGTATTGTAAACCAGCATAATAAGCCATAGAATTGACGTGTTCTAATTTGCCTGCTTCGTCTTTGTCTTTTCTGTTATTCTCAATTCTAGGAACGAAATCGAGTTTTAAGCCGCTAACATCTTGAATATAAGTAGTTACGCCGCTACCGTAAGTAAGTTGGTAATAAAACACTAATTTTTGTTTAACTGTAACTAATCCACTGAGTTGACAAGCATACGTTGAAATGATGTCATTTTTATCCTGAGTTACGTTTCTGTAGTTAACATTACGAATCATGCTACTTAATCTAATATGGCTGCTATTATTTGCTCCCCAAGCATATTGAAGATAAGATGGAATGTCCGGAATATATTGATTAGTAACACGTTGTTCGTGTGAGACGCTAAAATCTGTCGAAGGCATTTCGAGACCGATACCAGCGCTGAAATGTTTTCCCATCTGACTTCTGAAATTAATAACATCGTTTGTTTTGTAAGTCAAGCCGTTAGGACCTTCCGAATCGATTGTTGGAGGAATTGCGGCTGCGTCTGTGAAGAGACTGGTTGTTCTACCAAACAGCAATCCGCCATATGTTACGTAAGCGTCTTGAATTTCAGGCGTGTAACCTGAGCCAGAGAAATTCATATTGATGTAAGCACCAAATTTTGTCTTGTTATCAGAAAGAGAAACAAGATTGTAGAATAAACTGCTTTGATTAGCGTTAAATTGCATAAGCTTATCATTGCCAGGTTGAGGATTTATTGGTATTGCAGATGTCGTAAAATACGCCGGATTGTTGATTGCTCCGTTAAAATCCATCGACATTGTACCTTTTACATAACCACCGATACCCATCATATATTTCTGATTCTTACTCATAAAAGCAAATGACGGAGTTTTGGGAGCGTTGAATCGTTCTGGAGCATTCTCCTCAAAAATAATGACAAAAGTGCTGTCATGAGGCAAATCGTTGTTGATAATCAACAAGTCACCATGATGATGATTGTGTTTTTTTGTAATGATAATTTCCTCTTGAGCATTAGCAAAATAAGGAAAAACAAACATCGCAGCTAAGATTGCGTAAATAAATTTAGTTCGTTTCATAATCTGTCGTTTTTCTTTGCTAAACAACGAAGAAATCCAATGGTTCAACAGAGATTGGATTTATTTGAAATGAAGTCAACAAAATTTCAATATTAATATGAATAATGTGTTTTTTTTATTAGATTTGCAATTCATTTTAATGAGCGTGTAATTGAATTTATTTTTAACAAAAAAAGTAAACAAGAACTATGAGAAAATGGCGCATTGAAGATTCAGCAGAACTATACAACATCAATAACTGGGGTGTCAACTATTTCTCTATCAATGATAAAGGAAATGTTGTCGTTACTCCAAGAGAAGGTTGTGCTTCTGTAGATTTACGCGAATTGGTTGATGAATTGCAACTTCGTGATGTTTCAGTTCCAATGTTGATACGTTTCCCAGACATCATCGACACTCGTATTGAGACAATCAACTCATGTTTCAAGTCAGCAGCTGAAGAATATGAATTCAAAGGAAAGAACTTCATTGTCTTCCCTATCAAAGTCAATCAGATGCGTCCTGTCGTGGATGAAATCGTAAGCCACGGAAAAAAATTCAATATCGGTTTGGAAGCAGGTTCCAAACCAGAATTACATGCTATCATTGCATCAAATACTGACACTAACTCATTGATTATCTGTAATGGTTATAAAGACGAAAGCTTTATTGAGTTGGCTCTTCTTGCACAAAAGATGGGCAGAACTATTATCATCGTTGTTGAGAAGCTCAATGAGTTAAAGCTCATTACACGCGTTGCAAAACGTTTGAAAGTCGTTCCAAGCATAGGTGTTAGAATTAAACTTGCTAGTTCCGGCAGCGGTAAATGGGAAGAATCAGGCGGCGACGGCAGCAAATTCGGCTTGACGACATCAGAATTGCTTGAAGCTCTTGAATATCTTGAAAAGAACAATATGAAAGAATGTTTACGTCTCGTTCATTATCATATTGGAAGTCAAGTGACTAAGATTAGAAGCATTAAGATTGCTTTGAGAGAAGCTGCTCAGTTCTACGTTCAATTACATAAAATGGGATTCAACATTGAATTTGTTGACGTCGGTGGCGGTCTAGGCGTTGACTATGATGGTTCCCGTTCAAGCAGCGCAAGTAGCGTAAACTACAGCATCCAAGAATACGTAAATGACGTTATCTTCTCTGTAGCAGATGCTTGTGACAAAAATGACCTTCCTCATCCTAACGTAATTACAGAATCAGGCCGCGCTTTGACAGCTCACCACTCAGTTCTTATTTTCGAAGTTCTTGAAACAGCATCATTACCAGAATGGGATGAAAATGAAGATATTTTAGAAGACGACCATGAGTTGATTCACGAACTTAACGAAGCTTGGGATAAACTTACAAACAAGCAATCATCAATGCTTGAGACATGGCATGATGCCCAACAAATCAGAGAAGAAGCCTTGGATTTGTTTAGCCTCGGACTTTTAGACATCAAGTCGAGAGCTAAAGTTGAGAGATTATTCTGGTCTATCGCAAGAGAGATAAATCAATTGACATCAGAATTAAAACGTATCCCGGAAGATTTTAACAGCTTGCCTAAATTATTGGCTGACAAATATTTCTGTAACTTCTCATTATTCCAGTCATTGCCTGATGCTTGGGCTATAGACCAAATCTTCCCTATCATACCAATTCATAGATTGGCAGAACAGCCAAGCAGAATGGCAACATTACAAGATGTTACCTGCGACTCTGACGGAAAAGTTTCAACATATGTAACTACCAGAAATCAGTCGCACACATTACCTGTTCACAATATGAATTCCAAAGACCCTTATTATATAGGTGTATTTTTGGTTGGTGCTTATCAAGAAATTCTCGGTGACTTGCATAATTTATTCGGTGATACCAATGCCGTTCACGTCACTGTTGACGAAAAAGGATATTATATCGACCAAATTATTGATGGTGAGACAGTAGCGGAAGTTTTGGAATATGTACAATACAGTCCAAAGAAATTAGTCAGAACCGTTGAGTCATGGGTGACAAGCTGCGTTAAGCAAGGCAAGATTACCGTTGAAGAAGGAAAAGAATTCTTATCTAATTATAGATCTGGATTGTACGGATATACTTATTTGGAATAATACTCCAAATGTTTCTCCACGTATCACTCGTATTTTCACGTATTGTTAACATCTAATGTTATGTGAAGATTCGAGTGATATTTGTATTCAACAAATCCATCCCCATTTTTTACTTCACGAATAAAAAACGAATTATTGGCACTTATTAGCCGATGTTTATCATCCAAAGATATAGTAGATTCGTTTGATGTATGGAGATAAAGTGCCATACTTCTCGATTTTAACAAGTTCTCAATATTATCTTTTGAACAAATTCTCCTCAGATTGGTTTATAGCTCACAAATCTTGATCTATGAAACCTTTTTACTTTTTCATATCACTAACTTTTCTCCTTACTCTTGAAAGTCGGGCGCAGATGCTCGACTTCAGGAGTGCCGCCAACATGATGTTCGAGAATAACGCTACCATAAAAGCTGCTGAGAAAAATACACATTTCGCTAAACGTCAGTCGCAGCTAATTAATGCAAGCTGGCTTCCAACTGTCACAATGACAGCCGATTATACAATGATGTCGAATAACATCAGTGTATCGCAAGAATATGCATCATTACTTAAACCTTTTCAGGAAAAATACGCTAACGAGTTATTGATTCCAGATATTCTCAATTATATATCAGACGAGCTTGGTAATCTTTCTTTTGATGTCCCAATATTCGATGACGATTTCGGTTCTGTTGACATAGAAATTTTATATCCAATATTTACAGGAACTAAAAGACTGTATGCCAACAAATTGGCCAAAAGCAACGAAACATTAGCTGAAATCAACAAAGAAGCTATCGGTGCTACAAAATATCTCGAACTAGTAAATATTTATTTCTCGTTGAGTTTAACTGAATCAATGATTAAAGTCTTGAAAGAGACATACGAAATGACCAATAGTCATTATTCGCAAGCTCTTAAAATGGAGTCAATCGGTATTTTTGACAAGGCGGATCGTCTCATAGTAAAAGTTGCTCTTGATGAGAGCGAAAGAAATCTCAAAGACGCTGAAAATCAAGCGGAAGTTCTTAGAGATGCCTTATGTAAAATAATAGGAAAAGAGCCGACAGACAACGAGCAACAGTCTGTGGTAACTTCTACTCCACTGTTTATCAACGAAAAATATCCGCGATTGGAATGGTTCAAGGACATGATGGAACAAAACGCTTATATTTTCCAACAAGCCAATCTGCATGAAGACATTTCAAAAGCCAATATTAGATTAAGTCAGTCGAGTTATTATCCGATAATTTCCATTTATGGCAAGCAAACTATAGCCTCTTATCAAGTTCCTAAAAATATGGTTCCCAATACTATCGGTGGCGTTAATATGGTCTGGAATATCTTTGACGGTTTGGCAAGAGAACGTAATATACAGCTTACAAAAATAGAATCTGACATTATTGCAGAGACGCAAAAGTCGATGAAAAATGATTTGGAAGTTTCTGTTGATGAATGGTATGCGAATCTAAAACAAGCGTGTATCAACGCAAGTGAGCTGCAATCTTCCTTAGAACTTGCGCAGGAAGTATATCGAATAAGGAAGAAATCCTTCAACGAAGGGCTTTGCACTTCACAGCAAGTCCTTGACGCTCTTAATCTTGTCAATGAGACAAATTTATTTTTGCTGACGACACATTTTGAATACGACATTGCTTTAGCGAATCTGTGTTGTCTTTGTGGAATACCGGAATATTTTGAGAGTTTTTTAGAAACAAGGCAATGAGCGGCAAGCAATGTTCCGTGAGAGCTCTTTTGAAACAATCGTCACTAATGCGTTAGGGATTGGAGCGGCATCCTTTTGGAGCGGAGGCGAAGGCGGAGCGGAAAAAGATATAGCGGAAAGCCCGACGGCGGAGCCGGAACGCCATGATAAAGTTTATAGTTAATAGTTGGTTTGTTTAATAAAAAATTAAAAAACATGAAATCATCTAATAGAATATTATTCGTTTTATTCATCGTTATCTTATTGATAATATTGACGTTATCAATTTTAGGAATTTTTCTCACGAAAGAAAAAGATATTGTTTTGCAGGGACAAATAGAGGCAGACGAATACAATATTTCAGGATTATTGCCTGGAAGGATTGAGAAGATTTATGTTGAAAAAGGCGAGAAAGTCAGAAAGGGCGACACCTTGATTCATATTGTCTCTAAGGAAGTCATTGCGGAGTACGAGGCACAGAAAGCATTGGAAAACGCTGCGTCACTGCAAAGTGAAAAGATTGATGCAGGTTCGCGTAATCAACTGATTTCTATAACTAAAGAATTGTGGGAAGGAGCTAAATCAGATTTAAAATTAGCCAAGACGACATATAACAGAATAAAGATTTTACATGAAGACTCCATTGTGAGTCAGCAAAGAAAAGACGAAGCGGAGGCAATTTACAAGTCGGCTTTAGCGGCAGAACGGGCTGCATATTACCAGTACCAGATAGCGTTAGAAGGTGCGCAAGAACAAGACAAGGCCACAGCCAAAGCGATGGCAGTAGCTGCCCAGAACAATAGCGAGGTAGTAAAAGCACTGCTCAATGACGCAAGACTAACATCACCGATATCCGGCGAAGTCGCCACTATCTCATTGAACGAAGGAGAATTGACATCGATTGGAACCAATATCATGACTGTTCTCGACATTGACAATCCATATCTTGTTCTTAATGTAAGAGAAGATTTGTTATCAAATTTTAAGATGGGCGGAACAATATTATGCAACATTCCTGCTATAGATTTGAAAGATATTCCTTTTATTGTGAACTACATATCGCCACTTGGCAGTTTTGCCACATGGAAAGCAACGAAAGAAACTGGTGGTTATGATTTAAGAACATTTGAAATACAAGCAGTTCCAATGACAAAGGTTTATGATTTGAGGCCAGGCATGTCTGTTCTGATTACAATTAGCAATTAGCATTTAAGGTTGTAATTACTATGTCACATGAAAATAACAATAAGCCATGAAAAACGAGAATCATTATAGTGGTTTTTGGACTGTAGTGAAAAGAGAATGTCAGATATTGACATCGAGGCCGCTTTATCTTTTCACAGCGCTGATATTTCCTTTGTTTGCCTTGCTTTTCATGACGACGATTTTTGGCGACGGCATGATTAACGAACTTCCTGTAGCCATTGTGGATGAAGACAACAGCAATATGTCTCGTAATATCACGAGGCTATGCTCGGCGGTGCCGGAAATTCGTGTGACTCAAGTGCTTTCTAATACCGCCGAGGCTCGCGATGCTCTTCTCTCGAAAGACATTTACGGCTACCTTATAATACCTGACAACTTTGAGTCTGATGTAAAAGCTAATAAAAATACAACACTTACGCTTTGTTATCATTACGCATTTTTAAGTGTAGGTTCTGAAGTGCTGCAAGGATTTCTTAATGTGCTAAGAACCATAGTTATAGAACCTTTACAACAAAGCACTGATTTCCTTGGAGTTGACAATGAGACCTTGGAAAGTATCGTATCCCCAATAAGCATCAGTGCGCATCCACTCTACAATCCATCGCTGAATTACACAAGTTATTTAACATTTCCTTATTATTGGGTTTTGTTTCAAATATTAATTTTACTTAACATAGCGTATTCTTTTGGAAATGAATTCAATTCAGGAAATATAAGAGACTGTATCGCAAAGGCTAACGGAAAATTTATAACCGTGGTATTAGGAAAGATGTTTCCTTATATTATCACATTCTCCATTATTGCTATTTTTGCTAACGTAATGATGTTTGATGTTTTAGACTTTAATTTAAGTACAAATATCTTTTCGATAATAGTGATATGCATTTTATTTATTATAGCAACATGCTCCATCTCGCTTTTTATATTCTCTATATATCCTAATTTACCGATAATCATCAGTTTTATCTCGATGTTCGGTTCGTTGGGAGCCACTTTTGCTGGCGTGACTTTCCCTGTAAATGCGATGTATCCATTTTTCGAAAAACTATCTTACTTCTTCCCTATCCGTCACTTTGTCGTGATGACAGACTATCTTCGCTATGAAAGTCACGCCTTTATCTATTATTGGGATCATCTTCTTATCCTAATTTCTTTTAACATATTGATAATATTAGCGACTTTTATTTTGAAAAGAAAATATTTGAAATTAGGAATCAGAAATTAGAGTTAATGATGAAGAATGACTATTGGCTATTAAAACATGAAAGATTTAATACAAATAATATCCGATGAAATCAGGGCTATCGGCACTAATATCCCGATTTTAATCGTATTGATTTTAGGCAATATAGGTTACGGTTTTCTTTATAACTTATTGTATAACACTAATGTATATAAAGAAGCTCCTATTGCCATCGTTGATATGTCGCAAAGTGATTTGAGTCGTCATTTCATTGATTATATAGATGCGACTCAACAGGTTAAAGTCGTTGTCAAGACACAGAATTTTGATGAGGCCAAACGTATGGTGATTGAGAGAGAAATCGTTGGTTTTCTTTACATTCCTTCTGAATTGAAAGAAGAAATCATGAAAGGAAACCAGGCTCAATGTGTGGTTTATGGTTCCACACTTTCTTTCTTGGAGTATTTAAATATATACGAAGCCGTGAATTTTGCTTCTTTAGAAGTCAACAGCGAATTACTTCCTGAAGTAATAGAATCATTGAATTTAGTTGACATTCTGTTTATTGCAAATGATAAAGCTGTCAATATCGTAAGTGAGCCATTATATAATGTATCTGAAGGCTACGGCACATATCTCATTCCTCCTGTCATGGTAATTATTATATTTCAGACGCTTATGATTACAGTAGCGATGAGGTGCGGAGAAGAGAACACTACGAGATTACGAGACGAAATGACTGCAAGTTTAGGTCATTCTGCGAAAATAGTTTTAGGTAAGGCATTTACTAATGTTATGATTTATAGCGTCTTTTCTGTTTTTTTCTTAGGTTTGTTACCCTTGATTTTTAATCTTCCGCACCTTGGCGATTCTATTGATATCATTATCATGATGATACCGTATCTTTTTGCGAGTGTGTTTTTTTGTCTCACGCTTTCACCTTTTTTCACTGATTCAGATATGCCGTTGTTTATCATAGTATTTATGTCAGTACCATTGGTATTTTTATCAGGCATCTCCTACCCTTTGGAACTTATGCCTTGGCATTGGAGGATTTTACATTATCTCATACCAACAGCCCCAGCGACTTTGGCATTTGTAAAACTTGATTGTATGGGTGGAGATTTGAGTAACATTCGCACTGAAATGATGATACTGTGGATTCAATGCGCAGTATATTTCGTAACGGCTCTAATTATCAGACATAAAGCTACAAAAATAAAGTAGTCAGAATCTTTACTCATTTAAGGTTAATTCATTATTGTTGTTTCGTGAAACAAAAAAATAGCCCTTGAAGAGTAATTTGAATCGAAAAAAAACAACAAAAAAGCGATTCTCTTTTCAAGGGCTAAAAAACGTTTTGCATTGGGAGTGCAAAAAAATACGTCACAATTATTAATAAAACCGAGTGCAAAAGTATATCTGAATTAAAACTTTGGTATGGGTAGAATAAGTTTTCGGCAGCAATTAGCAAGATAACGTTATAATTAAAAATATTATTAACAAAAAAAAGTCGGAATAATCCGACTTTTCTCTTTTGGTCAAACATTCATTTCTCAAATTTTGAAAAGTGCCGGTATGTAACAAACCAAAAACAACAAAAAAAACAAATTTGCAATACCGACTTTGTTTGAACCGTAAAACAACCAACCAATTTTGGTAACAAAAATACGAACTAATATATCAAATATTTATTAACAAATAAGTTAACGGCAATATTTTGTAAGTTAACGGCATTTAAAAGTTAAAAATATTGATTTAAAAATTACATTTATCAAGAAAAATGATTATTTCATTGAATAATTATACAGATTTTATTTTTTAAGTCGTTCTTCTAATGCAATTATTATATCTCTGTATTTTGCAGCTTCCATAAAATCAAGTTCTTTAACAGCTTTTTCCATTTCCTTTTTAGCTTCAGCAATAGCTTTTTTAATGTCTTTTTCTGATTTATATTTAGCTTGAGATTCTTCTGCTACAGATTTTATGTTATTTTCTGTAATAATATAATCTTTGCTTTGTTTTGACATCGTCTTGCTTAGAGATGTGTCAATAGCTTTAATAATTGTTTTAGGTGAAATACCATGTTCTATGTTATATGCCATTTGGATTTCTCTTCTTCGTGCTGTTTCATCTATAGTTTTGCGCATCGAATCAGTGATTTTATCGGCGTACATAATAACCAAACTATCGGCATTACGAGCTGCACGGCCAGCAGTCTGGGTTAATGAGCGTTCAGATCTAAGGAATCCTTCTTTGTCAGCATCCATTATTGCGACAAGTTGAACTTCAGGTAAATCAAGGCCTTCACGGAGCAAGTTGACGCCAACAAGCACATCAATAGTTCCGATTCTCAATTCTGTCATTATCTCTACTCTTTCTAATGTATCAACATCAGAATGTATATATCTTGTTTTGATATTCAAATTGTTAAGATAACGAGTCAGTTCTTCAGCCATTCTTTTTGTAAGAGTCGTCACTAAAACTCTTTGTCCGCCATTTACAACCCTATGAATCTCATTTATCAAATCATCGACTTGATTTTTACAAGGACGAACCTCAATAACAGGGTCTAACAAACCAGTTGGACGAATAAGTTGTTCTACATAAATTCCTTCGGTTTGTTGTAATTCATAATCGGCCGGCGTTGCGCTTACATAAACTGTCTGACCGGTAAGTGATTCAAATTCATCAAATTTCAGCGGTCTATTGTCCAAAGCAGATGGCAATCTGAAACCATATTCAACAAGAGTTTGTTTTCTTGAACGGTCGCCACCATGCATGGCGCGTATTTGTGGAACAGTGACATGACTTTCATCAATGACAGTTATGAAATCATCAGGGAAATAATCTATCAAGCAGAATGGACGAGTTCCAGGTTCACGGCCGTCGAAATAACGAGAATAGTTTTCAATGCCGCTGCAATAACCGAGTTCTCTAATCATTTCAATATCATAGCAAACACGGTCTTCAAGACGTTTAGCCTCTTCAAATTTACCAATTTCCTTATAATATTCAACCTGTTTAAACATATCAAGCTGAATTTCATTAGTTGCTGATTTGATTTTATCTTTTGAAGTGACGAAAATATTTGCTGGAAATAATGTCAGACTCGAAAGCGGTTCAATACGTGTTCCATTTATAGGGTCGAATGATTCAATTGCTTCAATTTCATCATCCCAAAATATAATTCTATATGCTATGTCTGAGTAAGCCGGAAAAACATCAACAGTATCGCCTTTGACTCTGAACTTTCCATGTGTAAATTCAATATCATTTCGACTATAAAGAGAATCAGACAAATGTCTTAACAAATCATCTCTGTTGATACATTTTCCTACTTCTATATAAATGACGTTCTTGCCGAAATCATCAGGGTTACCGATACCATAAATACATGATACAGAAGATACTACAATAATATCACGTCGTCCTGACAACAAAGAGGTAGTTGCACTGAGACGTAATTTCTCTATTTCATCATTAATGGAAAGGTCTTTCTCGATATATGTATTTGTCTGAGGAATAAATGCTTCTGGCTGATAATAATCGTAATATGAAACAAAATATTCCACTGCATTTTGAGGGAAAAACTGTTTAAATTCGCTATACAGCTGAGCTGCGAGAGTTTTATTATGACTGAGTATCAATGCAGGACGATTCAATTCAGCAAGCATATTAGCTATTGTGAATGTTTTACCCGAACCTGTCACACCCAAAAGTGTCTGATACCGCTCGCCATTCAATATTCCCTGTTTAAGTTGCTCTATGGCTCGCGGCTGGTCGCCTGTTGGTCTGAAATCTGATACTAACTTGAAATTCATTCGTTCTCCTCCACAGCTTTAGTAATATTAAAATCCATCACTAAAGGATAATGATCCGATGTCGTCTGCTTAATTCTTTTATAACTAACGACTTCCACATAATCATTATACCAGAAATAATCTATTCTTAACAAAGGGAGTTTTCCGCAATATGTTTTGCCTATTCCTTTTGAAACGGTGATAAATGCGTCTTTTAAACCTGCATTAAACATCTTATTATATGTATAAGACATCGGTGTGTCGTTGAAATCGCCGCATATTACAATTGGCAACTTATCATCAGGCAGCTTTTTTAGTAATAGCTCTGTGATTTCAGTTCTTGACATAAAGCCATTTACCAACTTTCTAATCACGGATTTACATACCTCTTTTTCATTTATATCATCAATATCATCGCTAATTTT
The DNA here is from genome assembly GCA_017630195.1 of Bacteroidales bacterium. Lineage (GTDB taxonomy): Bacteria > Bacteroidota > Bacteroidia > Bacteroidales > F082 > Limimorpha. The sequence goes on from JAGBVS010000021.1 coordinate 37,616, forward strand.
AAATGAGTTGAAATGACAATTCACTAGATAAAAAGAATCTTCATTATTTATCTTAACCTTTTTGATATCTACGAATTTAATTAAACCTTCATTGTCAAATGCTTTTACTTCAAGCAAAGGGTATTTGGAAAAGTAACTGTTGCCATTGGCTTTATTTATGCTATAATATTTATAACCAATCATTTTCGAGAATGCAGAAGCTGCGTTTTCTGGCCATTGTCCTGATTCCTGTAGGCATAATACATCTGGTTTTTCAGCCTCTACAAGTTCTGCCAACGTTTTTTTAACATCATTGGCACTTCTATTCTTGTCATTGTAGTCTCTAAAAACACCTACATTATAAGTCATTACTTTAATCTGCGCATTGCTATCTTTTTCTTTGCCAAATGAATATGATTTCAACAAACCTGGAATTGAGAATAATAAAGCTACAATAGGTATTAATATTGTTCTCCTTGATTTTAAGCGTATTAGAATTATGAGAATGAATATATTAACGAAAAATATCATCCAGAATGCCAATCCAAAAATAGCAGTCCAGACGAAAATAGAAGGATTTACAAACGGACATATCGCACATAGAAATGCCGATATCAACGCCACTATTCCACCAATGCCGATTAATAATTTTAACGAACCTTGGAAAAAAGTGTTCCTTCTCTTTCTCGTTTTCTCCATTACTTTTTACTTTGTCTGAATAAAAACTCTTTTTCCTTTTCGCTTAAACTTGAATATCCGTTTTTAGCTATTTTATCGAGTATTCTGTCTATTTCTTCCTGTTCCTGAGCACGTTCGGCATTATATTGTTCGTCTGTCTTCGGTCTTTTATGATAATTTTTCGAATTGACAGTTTTTACTCTAATCTTCGCTTTTTTCTTAAAAATCTTATAAATATCAAAATCGCTTTTCAACATAGATACATACAAAAATCCCCATAATGCACCGCCGAGATGTGCAATATGTCCACCTGAATTTCCTTTTGTTATACTTAAAAAGTCAATGATAACAAATACGATAGCAACCCATTTCATCTTGACTTGACCTAATAAGAAAAGATTTAAAGTATAATCTGGGCGATAAGTCGCTGCTGCTATTAAAATCGACAATACCGATGCAGAAGAACCTAATGCGAAAGCATGACCTTTCATGTTTTCAAAAACCGGAAAAACGTTGAATGCCAATATGAAAAACAAAGCTCCGAACAATCCGCCGAAAATATATGTCAACAGCAATTGTTTTTCGGAGAAATATTGCATAAATATTTTTCCTCCATAATAGAGCATTAACATATTGAAAAACAAATGCCAAAACTCTTCTTGAAGAAACATGTATGTAAACACGCTCCAAGGTTTTTCAGCTAATGCTGAAATATCGGATGGTACAGCGAACAACTTTGTCACAAATGAAATGTCGCTGATATTAAAAAGCCATGTAAAAACACTGATAAACAAGCAAATAATCCATATTGTCACATTGATTAACATCAATCTTGACAATACGTTTTTCTGCAAGAAGAATTTTTTTAGTCCGTTTAATAAATTACCTTGTAATGGTCTCATAATCAATAAAGGTTTCCTTTCTTTTTCCAATAAAGAATCAGTATCAATCCAAATAACATACCGCCAAGATGTGCAAAATGCGCTACATTATCCACACCTCTGAATCCAGCAAACAGTTCTATCAAACCATACATCAACACGAACCATTTTGCTTTGATTGGTATTGCGAAGTATATATAAAGCGTTGAATTTGGGAACATCATACCGAAAGCGAGCAAGATGCCATACACGGCTCCAGATGCACCTACTGTCGTTAACAAATTAAGATATTCGCCCATTGGAATGATATGTCCACTCATATTAACATTCTGATAACCAGACAATGTTGTTGCAAATTGAATGTATTGTACAACTTCTTGTATGATGCCTGCTCCTATTCCGCATACGAAATAAAACAGCAGGAATCTGTTGGCACCCCAGATATTTTCGAGAGTGTTTCCGAACATCCACAGCGCAAACATATTGAAGAAAAGATGTGCAAAATCGCCATGCATAAACATGTAAGTCACAAGCTGATACGGTTGAAAATCAGAGGCGCCTATATAATGTAAACCTAAATAATCTTTAAGGTCAATGCGAAGAACGACATCTGCAGCAATCGTAGCCAAGAAAAACAATACGTTTATTATCAACAAGTTCTTAACCACTGTAGGCAAAACTGCAAAACCACTTGGTCTGAAATTACTCATATTAGTTCAATCGTGTTTTTAATTCATTAACATTCAATATTGTATATATTTTCTTGCCATCTGGAGAAACCTCTGCGACGGCGCAACCGAACAAACGGTCTATCAAATCCTGCATCTCTGTCGGACTTAATGTTTGGCCTGATTTTATCGCTAATTGCGACGCCAATGAACGTGCAAGATTCAGTTTTCTATCTAACTTCAAATCAACGAGATTTGTTTTATACATATCCAAAATCTTTTCTAAAAGCGCAATGGCATCGTTGTTTTTGCTGTCAGCCGGAGTTCCGTTGATGACGAAAGTTGAAGCGTTCATCTGCTGTATTCTAAATCCAATCTTCTCTAAATCAGGCATTATCTCTTTCAACAATGAAACGTCATTAGGACTTAAAGAAATATGCTGCGGGAACAACTCTTGCTGCGAGGCCTCGATGCTGTTTTCCATTTCTCTAAGATATTTTTCGTATAGTATTCTCATGTGTGCAAGATGCTGATCCACAATAAGAAGACCCGATTTCATAGTTGTCACTATATATGACTGTTGAAGCTGGATATAAAGATTCTTGTTTTCGACTACGGTCGCCGCGGTGACTTCGTCGAAGTTGCTGATTTTATTTATATTGCTTGAAACTGTATCATTATTATCCTCATACATTATCCTCCAGTTGCCAGAAGATTGACGTGTTTGAGGCTGCGTTTTAAAAGGATTGAAGCTTGGATTGTAATCTATTTTAGGTTCAATCACAGGTCTGTCCATTCTGCTTGCTTCACCGAAATCAATGCCTAAATCCGGTGTTACGTCAAAGTCGAGCATCGGAGCTAAATTATTCTGTCCTATTGCTTTACGTACGGCAGAATGAAGTATTGCATAAACCAATTTAACATCTTGGAAATTAACTTCCGTCTTGGTTGGATGTATGTTTATGTCAATTTCATTAGGATTTATTTCAATGTCAATGAAATAACCAGGATAGCAATCTTTCGGAATCAATTCCTGATAAGCGTTTTCTATAGCATGATGAAGGTAAGAATGCTTTATAAAACGTTTGTTAACAAAGAAATACTGTTCGCCTCTTGTCTTTCTGAGAAATTCAGGCTTGACAATGAAACCGTTGATAGTAGCAGTTTCCGTCTCCTGCTGAACAGGAAGAATCTTTTTATCGTAGTCTTTACCGAAAAGTCCTACTATTCTTTGTTTTAAGGTTCCTTTAGGGAGATGGTAAATTTCCTTTTCATTATTTACGAGAGAAAAGCCCACTTCAGGATTCATCATAGAAACGCGGAAAAACTCATCTGTAATGTGTCGCATTTCAACCTCATTAGATTTCAAGAAGTTACGACGAGCGGGTATATTAAAGAAAAGATTTTTCACCGTAAAATTAGTTCCAATAGACATCGGTTTTGGCAGCTGTTCTTTTACTACCGAGCCTTCGATGAGTATTTTTGTTCCCAACTCGTCTTCTTTGCGTCGTGTCATCAGCTCAACTTGTGCCACAGCAGCGATACTTGCCAAAGCCTCACCTCTAAATCCCATGGTACGAATTGAGAACAAGTCTTCTGCTTTTTTAATCTTGGAAGTAGCATGACGTTCAAAACAAAGACGCGCATCAGTCTCAGACATTCCGCATCCGTTGTCAATAACGGCAATCATGGTGCGGCCTGAGTCTTTTATTATCAAATCAATCTGCGTTGCTCCAGCATCTAAAGCGTTTTCCATCAACTCCTTAACTACTGAAGCTGGACGTTGGATAACTTCGCCGGCGGCAATCTGATTAGCGACGGAATCTGGTAATAATTTAATTATATCGAAGGACATAAATCATTGATTTTTATTTTCCTAAACTAAGAAACATTTCTATGAAATTTTCGATTACTGGTGTTCCGAAGATGAAGTATGTGATAAATGCTATCAGACTTAAAAGCACGATATGGCGCATTCCATTGAAACCGAATTTCTTCTTTTCTTGCATTTCTTCAGGAGAATAACCGAATCCTCTTCTAATTCTTATTCTACGCTTCTCAGCTTCAGAAAGTTTTGAATCCAATCCCATCTCAGCCTTTTTCTTTTCAAGAGCTTCTTTTGCAGGATCGAAGTAACGAGGTATATAATTGAATTGCCTTGGTTTAGGCGCATGAAAAAAGTAAAATCCCATTTTTAAAAAATTTAAATTGTTTAGCGTACAAAGATAATTATTTTTTCTTAGTTTTTGCCCATTCACAAAAGCCTTTTTTCGTATCTTTGACGACAATTTTATTAAGATAAATTTTAAAAAAAATGACTAAAAAATGCCCACGATGCAATAGTGAATTTGAATGTCAACATAGCTCAACTTGTTGGTGCTCAAAATATTCAATTAAGGATAACGTAAGATTGTTTCTTAAAGATAATTATTCCGATTGTCTCTGTGAAAATTGCTTGAAAGAAGTCATTGAATTGCATCAATAATATGAAAAAAATTATACTCATTTTGTTTTCAGCAATTTACATGATGAGCTCATGTGATGTTGTATCAAAAAAAAGTGATATAAGCGAGAACACAAATGATGCTTTAAACTTAGTTTCGTATGCTGAAAACTTTGAAATATATCCTTTAGAAATAGGATATAAATTAGTTATCAAATATTTATCATCACAAAACGAATACTATCTTTTAAGTGATACTGTTTCTATACCTAACAATTTGACAGACAAAACAATAATAAGAACTCCTGTCAAATCAGCAGTTGCATTTTCTTCAACACAATGGTCTGTATTTCAAAAACTTGGAGAAATTGACAAGGTAAAAGGAATATTAGAAAGCAATTATACCAAAAACGAAGATATTTTAGAACTTGTTGCAAGAGGCAAAATCACTGACGTTGGAATGTCAACTAATGTTAACGCCGAGAAGCTCATAAATCTGCATCCAGATTTGATTTTATACACTCCATATTCAGGTGTCGATTTTTCTCATTTGGGAAGACTCAGCGGTGCAACGATGCTTTCTTTCCCCGATTATCTTGAATCTCACCCACTTGGCCGTGCCGAATGGATGAAAGTCGTTGGACTTTTATGTGGAAAAGAAGAAGTCACTAATAAATGGTTTGATGATATCGTAAGACGTTATGAATCACTTTCGGACAAATGTTCAAAAATCGAAGACAAGCCGACAGTATTTTCCGATTTGCCTTTTGAAAATCAATGGTATGTACCTGGCGGAAAAAGTTATATAGCTAAGATTTTCGCAGATGCCGGCGGCGATTATATCTGGAAAGACAACGAATCGACGGGAAGTCTTCACATCGATGCTGAAAGCGTATTATTAAAAGCCCAGCAAGCTGATTTCTGGAGAGTTATCAATTCGTATGACACTCCGTTCACTTACGAAAGATTGGAAAAAGAAAATGAATTATACCCGCTTTTTAAAGCTTTTGAGGAAAAACAGCTATTAGTTTGCGATGTAAGAGAAACTGGATATTTTGAAAAGTCGCAATATGAACCCGACATTCTATTGGCCGATTTTATCTATCATTTTCATCCAGAATTATTGACAAACGAGTGGGAAAATTACACTCCAAAATACTTCAAGCGATTAGTTAAATAATGACTCGTAATAAAATAAATATCAGCATTTTAATTGCAATAATATTTTTAGGAATATTATTGTTTATAATAAACCTATTAGTAGGTTCAGTCGCTATTCCTTTCACAGATTTATTTGATGTTTTATGCGGCAAGAAATCGAATCCTACAGTTGCAACAATCGTCCTTGATTACAGGTTGCCACAAGCCGTCACAGCAATATATGCAGGTGCAGCCTTGTCGGTAGCAGGACTTTTAATGCAGACTTTATTTAGAAATCCCCTCGCCGACCCATCGATGTTAGGAATCAGCAGCGGTGCCGGATTAGGAGTCGCCATAATAATTTTAATGACAGGCGTTTTAGGCGGCTCAGCTCTTTCGACAATGGGAATATGGTCGAATCTCGGAGTCAGCCTCGCCGCTTTTGCTGGCGCCACCTTAGTCTTAATGTTGATATTAGGTTTTAGTAGCCGAGTAAGAAACATGACTACATTGATAATCATTGGCTTGATGATTTCATACCTTGCTGGTTCAATGACCGACATAATGAAATTTTTCAGCATGAAAGAAGACATTCACGCTTTTGTTATTTGGGGAATGGGCTCATATTCGGCTGTCGGAACAAGCAAACTGATGTTTTTCTCAACGAGCATAACACTCGGATTATTTGCAAGTCTGTTTATGTCAAAGAATTTAAATATCCTATTGTTGGGAGATTTATACGCAGACAATTTAGGGTTGAACGTTAAGAGAAACAGCATTTTTATCATACTTATTTCCGGCTATTTAACAGCTATAGTGACAGCATATTGTGGTCCTATAGCTTTTTTAGGATTAGCCATTCCGCACATGACACGATTTATATTCAAGACAAGCGACCATAGGATATTAGTCCCTACCGTTATGTTAATTGGAATGATTGTCAGCTTGTTATGTAATATAATAGCAAGAATGCCAGGTTTAGAAGGCAATCTTCCCATCAATGCTGTCACTGCTTTTATAGGTGCGCCAGTCGTGATTTGGGTTATTTTAAGAAAAAGATGAAGTAGTTGATTTTTAATTATAAAACAACATGGAAGTTTTAAAGGTCAAAGATTTACATATTGGTTATAGAGACAAAGCTATTTTACCACCGATAAACGTCAGTTTGAATGAAGGTAATTTGATTGCTTTAATTGGGCCTAATGGAGCAGGAAAATCAACGCTTTTCAAGACATTGACAGCATATATAAAACCCGTTAGCGGAAGTATAGAATTGATGGGAAAAGAGCTTTCCTCGTATTCCGCAAAAGAAAAAGCCATGTTGATAGGATTAGTCCTTACAGAGCGTCCTGATGACATGTTTTTAAAAGTATATGATGTGGTTTCAAGCGGACGCTGTCCTTACACAAACTTCTTTGGAAAGATAGAAAAAGATGATGAAAACATAATTCAAGAATCGCTTGAAATAGTTGGCATAAATCAATTGAAAGACAGATATTTCAACACACTAAGTGATGGAGAAAAACAAAAGGTGATGATAGCAAAGACATTAGCTCAGGACACTCCTATTATATTTATGGACGAGCCCACTGCCTTCATCGATTATCCGAGTAAAATCGAGCTGTTTTCTTTGATGAAAATGCTGACAAAAGAACGAAACAAGACCATAATTTTCAGTTCGCACGACTTGGAATTATTGTTGCGTTACACCGATGACATCTGGCTTATTTCAAAAGGAAAACAGCTGATTTCAGCAAAGAAAGACGATCTTATTGGAAACGATATTTTAAAAGAATATTTCAACCTAAAGGAAGACATTAAAATCTGATGGAAAACTATATTTTTGAATTAAAAATGAAAGTCCGCGACTACGAATGTGACGGACAAGGAATTGTAAACAACGCTAATTATCAACATTATACAGAACACACTCGCCATGAATTCATAGAATCGAGAGGTGTGAAATTCGCTGATTTACACGAGCAAGGCATCGACCCAGTCGTTGCTCGTATCTCTTTGACTTACAAGACACCTTTAAGAGGCGGCGATGAGTTTTATTGCAGACTCAATGTAAAGAAAGAAGGTATCAGATACGTTTTTTACCAAGACATTTATAGAGCATCTGACGAGAAATTATGCGTCAAGGCTGTCGTTGAATGCGTCTGTGTCATCAACGGAAGATTAGGAACACACGAGATGTTCGATGCAATGTGCGAGTAAAACAATTAAATATCAATGGATTGAGAACTTCCGTCTTTCATTACAAGAAGTACAAATTCATTGATTTCTGATTTTCTTGAAAAGAAACGATGTCTGATGTCAGAAGCATGCTGTCTCCAATAAGCTTCTCTAACGCCTTCCTCTGCTAACGTTTTAACAAGCATATTCTTTCTATCACGAATTTCGCATCTTCCTGAGTTATATGCAATTACAAACAATGTTTCATTTATATTGAAATCAGCATGATTTACTGATTCACCATTACCGACTTTACGGATTATGGTGCCGCTGTCCGTTCTGATATATGCTTGTCCGTCAGGTCTTATCTCAAAATAATTCATTATATTTCAATATATTTCTTTAATACCTTGTAATCAGTTATTTCAACACCTTCGGATTCAAGCAGTTCTCTCTGTTTCTCTATACCACCAAATCCGAAGTTCTTGGCTAATTCTCCTTTTGAATTGACAACTCTATGGCATGGTACAATTATCGGTGTAGGGTTCTTATGTAACACATTTCCAACGACTCTTGCCAGATTCTTATTACCTAACATCTCTCCTATCTGACCGTATGTCACAACACTACCACGAGGGATATTGCTGACAATATCATATATTTTATCAGACAACTCGCTCATTTATTTTGTTATTATTGAATATTCTGCTATGCCGCAGTTTCTACTTCCATCCGTGTTTTTCGTAGGAACAAACTTAACTGTCTTTCCTTTTACCACTTCAAATCTCACGATTTGTTCTATCGGATTATTCTTGATGTTTCCGAAAGTTCCATTTTTAATTAATTTTCCGTCAATATATAATTCATAATCAACGATATGACGAGATGCGTCTCTACTTTGATTTGGCAAATACCTGAATCCGCAGATTTTCTGTTCTTCATTAAATTCAAAGGTAAGCGGTTCATTATTGTCGATATACATTGTAGAATATATATTAGCGTCAATGATTTTTCTTGTTCCTTCTTTTGGTTCAATAATGTTAAAGAAATCGTGTGACAAGTCAAATTCCTTTATTGCCACAGAACTTTTATTTTTTGATTCTACATCATAGGAAATAGCTTTTACGATTACGTTTTCATTGAAAATGAAAGGTTTATCATATCTCAATGAATTTTCATTTGGTTCAGAACCGTCGAGAGTGTAGAAAACAGCAGCGTCTTTATCAGACGATTCAATCTTTACATAATTATCGAAATCACGAGAAATAGTCGGTTCAGTAAGCAAAACTGGAGCGCAATAAGCTTCTATATTATTGATGCACAATGGTCCGCGACTTTCTTCAAAATAGATTATCAGTTTATCAAGTTCGACAGTGCCAAAGCGAACTATACGTTTGTAACCAATAGTCGATAATGTATCAAAAGCATTGATTTTAAACCATTTGCCATTCAACTCACCTTCCATATAAAAATCGCTTACTCTTTGTCCGAGAGGAACATATTCTTGGAGCATTACCCTATTCATTTTTACTGGCTTATCGAATGTAAATGAGATAGTTCCGAAGTTGTAGTCATCTTCAGTAGCCCAATAAGTATCCCAGTCATCATCGATTACGTTTTCTGCTTTGAACTTACGGCCTCTTTCGCTATCGGCATTCACTTTAGCATTTTTTAAGATATTATCTTTCAAATCATTAGAAATGAGATTATGCCATTCTAAAGCTCTTATAGAATCTAAAGCAGGAATTTTTCCGTCAAGATTTATTGGGAAATTAAGCAGGAGATTTGCGTTATGGCCAACACTACGATAGTAAATATCAGCAAGTTGTGCGATGCTTTTCACTTGATGATCTTCGCGTTTATGATAGAACCAACCCGGGCGAATCGACACATCCACTTCTGCTGGAATCCAATGCGTTCCATTTGCAGAACCATGTGTGAGATATTTGTGATTATCATCAATTTCAGGATTTATCATACACCAATCAGAGTCGCCAGCCCAGCCCTGTTCATTGCCGACCCAACGTATTGTCTGACAAGTACCACCGAAAATCATAGCATTAGGATGACGTTTTAAGATAGTATCACGAGCTCGTTCGTAATCATAATATTCTTTGGCATTTATAGAACGTGACTCGTCGGATCCGCCGTAATATCCATTACCGCCGTTAGCGCCATCGAACCAAAATTCAAACAACTCACCGTAATTACTTGTAAGTTCATCAATTTGTTTATGATAAGTCTCCACATAATCCTCATAACCATATTGGGCGTGATTTCTATCCCAAGGAGAAAGATAGAGACCGAATTTAAGTCCGTGTTTCTTGCAAGCATCTGAGAGCTCTTTCACCATATCGCCTTTACCGTTTTTGTAAGGAGAATTAGCGATGCTATAGTCAGTTGTTTTAGTCTGCCACAGACAGAATCCGTCGTGATGTTTTGCTGTGAGAATCACGCCTTTCATGCCACATTGTTTGAGAGTCATGACCCACTGTTCGCAGTCGAGTTCCGTTGGATTGAAAGTAGAAACCGGAGTGTTGCCGTAGCCCCATTCTAAGTCATTATATGTATTCAGTCCGAAATGCACGAAGGCATAAGTTTCAAGTTTATGCCAATCGATTTGCTGTTGAGTTGGTGTTGGTTCAATTGCTTCCGGAATGTGATTGTTAGTATTAGTACAAGACGATAATATGTTAATTATCAATATGAACAATAATATTTTTTTCATATTCGCAGCAATTTAGAACCAACAAATCTCTTACTATTTTTATTTAACAAACAATTTATCGATATAATCACCAATCTTAACAATATAGAAGCCACTGTCTAAGCAACTTATGTTTATTTCTACATTATTAGACGTTATAGTTTCAGATAAAACAATTTTGCCAGTAACATCGATAATTGATAAATTATCATTTGTAATTTCTTTGAGTTCTATTTTAAGATAATCACTTGCTGGATTAGGATAGATCTCCATTCCTTTAACACATTCATTATCACTTATATTGTCATCATCGTAATTAAGAATCTTTATGTCATCCATTGCCATTTGATAAGTTCCGTTTTTAACAAAAGCCAGCATGATTTTCTTTCCTCTCCATGGATTAAGACTTAATTTATACTCTTCGGTATAATGGAATGGAGAATTAAAATCATTGGCAAGCAGATAAGCTTGTTCCCACGATGAGTTGTCAACATCATAAATCATTATATAAAACTTGTTAACATACATTTGTTCAGAGTGATACCATAACCAATAGTATAATGTAGTTTCGCCGATTTCAGGTATAGGAATAGGTGGTGTCATGAGCCAATCGTGTGTAGTTTCTTGGTACATAGTACCACCGATCCATGCGGCGGAATCGCCTGAATGAACGTAACCGAATGAAGTTGTTTCTGTGATATCCCATTTTTCCCATGGGTCGAGGCCTGTAGCAGGATAATCTTGAGGTTCGAGTTCAATTCCTTGCGACACACCCATTGTCCAGCCTTTATCGAATCCAGGGCCTTCAAAACTTGTTGATAATATTGTTGTTTGCGCGAAAGTAGCTGTTAAAAATAAACAGAATAAGATTGTAAATGTTAATTTTTTCATAACAATAGCTTTTTAAAATTAGTCGTACAAATTTAGACAACTAAAAACAAAAAAGCAAGAAAAAAAAACATGGAAATTTAATTTTCAAATATCATCAAAGAACCTCTTTGATTCTTACGAGTTTTTCGAGTAGTGGTTCCACTAATTCTAAACGAAGCATATTAGCTCCGTCAGATTTTGCTTCTGATGGATTTGGGTGAGTTTCCATAAAAAGTCCGTCAGCGCCTACCGCTATAGCGGCTTTAGAAATCAGTTCTATGAGTTCAGGTTTGCCACCAGTCACACCAGAAGTCTGGTTTGGCTGTTGTAACGAATGGGTTACATCCATAATAACAGGGACGTTACATTGCTGCATATCATAGATATTTCTATAATCAACGACTAAATCCTGATAGCCGAAGAAGTTACCTCTTTCTGTAAGCATCACAGAATTATTTCCCATTTGTTGAACTTTCTCCACTGCGAACTTCATCGAAGCCCCTGACAAAAACTGTCCTTTTTTGATATTAACTGTTTTTCCTGTTTTTGCAGCGGCTACCAACAAATCGGTTTGTCTGCACAAGAATGCCGGAATCTGGAGTATATCAACATATTGAGCCGCCAATGATGCTTCTTCCACGGCATGTATGTCAGTGACGACAGGAATGTTAAATTCTTTTTTGATTCCAGCCAAGACATTAAGAGCCTTCTCATCTCCTATTCCCATAAACGAATCCAAGCGAGAACGATTAGCCTTACGGTATGAACCTTTGAAAACCAATGGAATGTTGTAAGATTCACAAATCTTGACTAAATGTTCTGCTATTTTGTATGGTGACTCTTCATCTTCAATGACGCAAGGTCCGGCGAGAAGGAAGAATCTATTTTCTTTAAGATTTTTAAGGAATGGGAAATGAGAATGTTCCATATTGTTATTTGTTATAATATTTTAACAATTCAGCGAATGCTATTTTGAACCAAGGTGTATAATTTTGAGGGTTATTTTTTATGTCAAGATTTATGTTTTCCATGGTTTCATATTTATATGAAGCAACTTCCTCGGCATTTATCTTTGGCATTTCGTCAGTTGTTCCAACAAAGACATGGTCTATCTCATGTTCCATAAGTCCTTGTGTGACATCTGCTTTATATGTAAAATAAAAAATTTCTTCAAGTTGACATTTCATACCCATCTCTTCTTGGAGGCGGCGTGTTGTGGCTTGTTCGAGAGACTCTTCGTGACGAGGATGCGAACAACAAGTATTAGTCCATAATCCGGGAGTATGATATTTAGAAAAAGCTCTCTGTTGAAGCAACATTTCACCTTTAGTATTGAACACAAATATAGAGAATGCGCGATGCAACTCAGCTTTCACATGAGCTTCCATCTTCTCCATCAAGCCTATAGGATTATCGTCAGCATCAACGAGCACTACGTATTCTTGCATATTTTATAGTTTAAAGTTTATAGTTTAAAGTAGTTTAAAGTAGTTTAAAGTGATGGATACAATTCCCTTTATGTTTATAAACTTCAAACTACTTTTGCCTTTATTCATTAGTCTTTAGACTTTATCAGACATTAAATCTGATATTCAAAATATCTCCGTCTTGTACGATATAGTTTTTACCTTCCACACGGAATTTGCCGGCTTCTTTCACAGCGGCTTCAGAACCGTATTTAAGGAAATCGTCGGTGCTCATGACTTCAGCTCTGATGAAACCGCGTTGCAAATCGGAGTGAATCACGCCGGCAGCAACAGGAGCTGTATCGCCGATATGTATTGTCCAAGCGCGTGTTTCGTCTGTTCCTGTTGTGAAAAATGATTGTAACTTGAGAGTTTGATAAGCATAACGAACGAGTTTATTGACACCAGGTTCTGTAAGGCCAGCGTCTTCCATGAACATAGCTTTATCATCGTCGTCGAGTTCTGCTATTTCAGACTCCAATTTACCAGCGATGATTATCATTTCGTCGCCTTCTTTCAACGAAGCCTTCACTGCTTCTGAATATTTGTTACCTGTGAGAGCAGAAGCGTCGTCAACGTTGCAAACGTACATAATAGGTTTTGCTGTAAGCAACTGAATATCTTGGATATATTTTTTATCTTCTTCTGCCACTTTTGCATCACGGGCGTTCTGCATATTTTCAAGAGCCTCTTTATACACGGTAAGCACTTCGTATGCTTTTTTATTGTCTTTCTCGCCGTTCTTCATAAGTTTTTCAACACGTTGCAACTTACGGGTCACGAGGTCGAGGTCACGCACTTGAAGTTCTAAGTCAACGAGTTCCATATCGCGGACCGGGTCAACAGAGCCTTCGCTATGAGGAACGTTTTCTTCGTCAAAACAACGAAGAACATGAATGAGAGCATCAACGGTTTGGACCTCAGCGAGCAATTTATTACCAACGCCTTCACCACCTTTTGTCAATCCAGGCAAATCGACTATTTCAACAGTTGCCGGAACGATTCTCTTTGAGTGAGAAATATTGTCGATTAATTTAAGACGTTCGTCACGCACTTCGCACATACCAATGTTTGTCTTTGTAGCGAAACCGCCTATTTCAGCTTTGGTATTTGATATACAATTAAATATAGTAGTTTTTCCTGTATTGGTCAAACCAATGATTCCACAATTCAATGCCATAATTATTTATTTTTTTAGTCATGCAAAGATAATAAAAGGCGTAAGACAAAAGGCAAAAGACAAAAGATTTTTTTGCTGATTCATATTAACACTTTAAAATGCGTTGTTGTTTTATAAAAAATGTCAAAACTGCTTTTTTTATTTTTCAACACGAGTTTTAAAGCCAATTTTTCATTATCTTTGCAGTTAGTTTTTTTATTGAGACATAAAGTATTTTTACCGGAGGAACATTATGGAAAACAACGAGTTGGATTTTGTAAACATACCAGAATCGGCAGATTATAACGAAGAAAGCATAAAGCACTTGGAGTGGGCTGAACATATCAGGACACGACCTGGGATGTACATCGGCAAGGCAGGCGACGGATCTGCTCACGATGATGGTATATATGTCCTTCTCAAGGAAATTATCGACAACAGTATAGACGAATACGTGATGGGCTTTGGCAAGACAATCGAAGTCAGCATCGTTGACGGCACAGTGCGCGTCCGCGACTACGGACGTGGCATCCCTTTAGGAAGTCTCCGCGACTGCGTCGGACAGATGAACACCGGTGGCAAATACGACTCAAAAGTATTTAAGAAATCTGTAGGTCTTAACGGCGTCGGTACCAAAGCCGTGAACGCCATGTCGTCACATTTCAAGGCACAATCGTATCGCGACGGCAAGACAAAATACGTGGAATATTCCAAAGGCAACATAGTTACAGAATCAGAAATCATTGACAGTGAAGAGAAAAACGGAACAGAGATGATCTTCACTCCCGACAGAGAGCTTTTCGGCAACTACCATTATATTATGGAATATGTCGAGGAGATGATCTGGAACTACGCCTTCCTCAACAGCGGCCTCGCCGTATATCTCAACGGGCAGAAATTCCAGGCAAAGAATGGACTCTACGACTTGCTGCTCCGCAAGATAGGAAAAGAAGAGACTTGCGCCTACCCTGTCATACACATCAAAGAAGGCGACTTTGAATGCGCTTTCACTCATTCAAATCTGACATCAAACGAAGAGTATTTCTCTTTCGCCAACGGTCAACACAACCCACTCGGAGGAACACACCTCAACGTGTTCCGCGAAGCGATAGCCAAGACCATCAGAGAATTCTATAACAAAGACTACGAGGTGTCAGACATACGCTCTTCTTTCGTGGCAGCGATAAGCATCAAAGTCATGAATCCTGAATATGAAGGACAGACCAAGACCAAGTTCAGCTCTACCTTCATGGAACCAGACGGCGTGACAATTCGCGCTTATATCACAGACATCATAAAACGTCATTTCGACAAATTCTTACATATCAATTCAGAAGTGGCAGAGGCTCTTATGCGTAAGATTCTCCAAAACGAGAAAGAACGCAAGGGAATGGCCAACATCAAGAAACTCGCCAAGGAAAGTGCGAAAAAGGTAAGCCTCAACAACAAGAAACTCCGTGAATGTCGTATCCATTATAACACAAACCACGAAAAGAAACTGGAAACCACCTTGTTCATCACCGAGGGCGACTCAGCATCCGGAAGCATCACAAAGAGCCGCGACGCTCAGACACAAGCCGTCTTCAGTCTTAGAGGCAAACCACTGAACTGCCTCGGCTTGACAAAGAAAGTCGTCTATGAAAACGAAGAGTTCAATCTCCTTCAAGCAGCTCTTAACATCGACGAGTCAATAGAAAATTTAAGATATAACAATATCGTTATCGCTACCGATGCCGATGTCGATGGCATGCACATCAGATTGTTGATGCTCATCTTCTTCTTGCAGTTCTACCCTGACGTAGTTCGTGACGGACACCTTTATATATTGCAGACTCCGCTGTTCCGCGTGAGAAACAAGAAGAAGACTATATATTGCTATTCTGACGAAGAAAGAATCGAGGCTATCAAGAGCTTAGGAGCAAATCCGGAAATCACACGATTCAAAGGTCTCGGTGAGATTTCCCCTGACGAATTCAGCCACTTCATCGGTCCTAACATCAGATTAGAGCCAATCATCTTGCGCCACGACTCCAGCATCATGGAATTGCTGAAATTCTATATGGGAGGCAAGAACCCACCAGAGAGACAGAAATATATCATCGACAACCTAAGAATGGAAGACGATACCAATATTGATAAATTAGAGCTTATTGGATGATAATATCATTAGGAATGTGGAATTAGAAATTATTTTCTGGACACATTCCTTTTTTCATTATGTCAAAATTCAAAACGTAAGACAAGAATAAAAAAAACAGACGCTTCAATGTGTGTTAATTTTTGGAAACATTGAAACGTCTCTACATTTGCTCCTAACTCCTAACTAATTTCCTAAATCTCGTTATAAACAATATCGCAGCCAATAAGATTCCTGCCATGAAACCACCGACAATGCCTTCTGCTCCGAGACCAAGTTTAAAACCAAGAAGATAACCTACTGGTATTTCAACCAAGATATAACATATCAATGCACAATACATAGGAAATTTCACGTCGGTGAGTCCGCGCAAAGCTCCAAGCATAGTGACTTGTGTTCCATCGATGACTTCAAAGAAAGCAACGACGACAAACAATCTCGTCGTTATAGCGACAACATCTTCATCAGAACTGAAAATCATTGCCAAGTACTCGCCTCCGAAAGCGTATAACAAAGCGAAGAACACCATAATAGCGATGCCGAGATGAACACCAGAATAAGCGTGATTCTTGATAGAGTCCATATCTTTACGTCCCAAGTCATGAGAGACAAGAATCGTGGAGGCAGACGCCACACCGTTGGCAATCATAAAGGAAAATCCTATCATAGTCTGCACTATCTGGTTAGCAGCCAGCGTCTTCTCCCCTAACCATCCCATCATGATAGTCATGAATGTCAAAGAGAAAAGCTCGAGAGTGAGCTGCGTCGCAATAGGATAACCGACTTTAAGAACCTCGATTTGTTTTTTGAAAGAAATGTTTGCTCTTTTAAAATAAGAAAAATAATTTCTATATTCTTTTTTAATCAAAACAATGATGACAAACGCTATCGGCATCATGATTCTTGAAATGAGAGTAGCGACGCCTGCGCCGGTGACGCCGAGTTCAGGAAATCCCATATAACCATAGATGAAACCGAAGTTAAGGAAGATATTCAGGGCGTTGCAGCCTATCGTTATCAGCATGGAATAGAACGTATTGCCGAGGCCTTCGAGCATCTGCTTGAAAGACATAAACAGCATATATGGTATCAAGGAAAACGTAACGGTATAATAATAGCCATCCAAGATACCTAGCACCGACTCAGGCTGACCGAACAGACGCAGCATCGGGTTGATGGCAAGGAGAAGTCCGCAGAGTATGATGCTTATCATGACGTTAAGCAGCATAGAGTTTTGGAACAGAATTCCCGACTGCTGGCGTTCGTTTCTCGCATGATGCACCCCGACCAAAGGAGTGAGACCCATCGCGATACCGAGTCCAATCATGGTGATGTTGGTGATGATAGCACTTGAGAGCGAAACTGCCGACAGTTCAACCGCGCCGAGGCGACCCACCATGATAGTATCCATAACCTGCACCAATTGCTGTCCCGCGAACGACAATATCACCGGGAACGCAATACGAAGATTTTCTATGTAGTATTTTTTGTTTATCATAATTTTACTTTAGCATTTAGCCCTTGGCCATTAGCCATTTGTCTTTTGTCTTTATCCAACAAAAAAACGCCTTGTCGAACCTTAACTTTTGCATTTACAAAAGGACGTCGGTTCAGCAAGACGTGCGAGTGCAAAAATACGAAAAAAATCCTACCCTACCATATCATTTATGTCATAATAAAGAAGTCTTGTTATATTATCCGATTCTTCTTTTCTAAGATACTGAAAATCGTTGTTTTCATAAAAAGACAATGCAGCAGAATAAGCATCAACAGTTATGAAACGACAGCCTGTCTTGTTATCCACAAGAAAATACGATTTAATGAAATCAAGCAATATGGAACCTATTCCGTTTCCATGAAAATCCTCATCAACACCCAGTCGGCATATCTTAACTGCAGGATAGCTTCTGATACGTTTCTCATTTACAAAACGAGTACGTCTGAAACGATTAAATTCCGTTTTATCATTGAAATCAGTTAATGAAACTCTATCGTTAGCCAGACTGAAATAACCAATAACCTTCTTTGATTCTTTATGTTCGAAAATATAAGTTACCGCTAACAAGGCTTTTCTATACAAATCCGACTGATTCAAGATAAAGTCGTTCAAATCAGCATCGCCGCAATTAAACGACTTTACTCTCTCATCTTTTTGCAATCTTCGCACTTTATAAGCGCCAAAATCACCATTATGAAAATTAGTCATAAAATTATCCTTCAAAGATCTTCATTATCATTTCATAATTCCTGATACGTCTAGCCTTCTTTTCTGGATCTTCATAACGTTTTTCATTCATGCGCTCTTCAAATCTACGAGCGTCTTCTCCGTACAATATCGGAGTTTCTTTAATAGGACGTGCCATAATTTTCAGTTTTTAAAATTCATTGCAAAATTACATCCAAACTCATTAAAAGTCAAGAACTTTTTTCTTAAAAATTATTAAGAGAAAATGTGAATTTTGAACTAATAATTTTCCATTTTCAGACTCATTAACTATCCATTTTTCATTTCATAGGTATATCGACACGTTTCAACTAATTTTCAATTCTCTTATAGTCTTGTTGACTTGTAGTCTTTTCCTTTGGGCGTTCCGGCTCCGCCGTCGGGCTTTCCGCTATATCTTTTTTCGCTCCGACTTCGCATCCGTCTCCGTCTCCGCAAAAAAGGATGCCGCTCCAATCCCTAACGCATTGGGGCTACTAACACCAAGTCGCAAGCCTTGACCTAAATTTATTTTCTCTCGCAAAGACGCGAAGAAACACAAAGAAATTTAAAAGTCTCTGCGATACTCTGCGTCTCTGCGAGAGTACTACCCCAAAAGTCACTCCCACAGTCGCATCAACGCCAGCGATGATGAAAGATTAGAGTTTTTCGCGGTGGTGGCAGAGCAGCAACAAAAACAAAAAAAGAGCACCACATCTCAATGCAGCACTCTTACTTGTAGTCTTGTATTCTCGTTGTCTTGTAGTCTTTAATTAAACATCATCGCTCCTGGAACAATGCCGGCTTCAAATTTTGTCACGAAATTGCCGTTAGAATCGAAGCGTAATACATCGCCGTTCTGCACGTAGTTCTTCACATCTGTAAGGTAAATGTCGCCATCCTCAGAAACTGCCACTGTCGAGAACACCATACTTTGGCTGTTGGCTGTTGGCTGTTGGCTATCGACAAACGGAGTTGTTGGAAGTTCATTTGCTTCAACCGACATCTTATATAAATCCAAAGTGCCGAAGCCGCCGTTCAAAATAAAGAGGTTCTCCCCTGCTTTGTCAATAGCCATTGATGATGGATAATCGCCTTCCGCAAAGTCGAAGCGTTTGACAATCTCTCTTGTCTTTGGATTGATGCAGAACAAAGCCGGCTCACATGGTGGCATGTAACCGCCGCTGCATAAAACCCAGATATTGTCATTTTTATCCAAAACGATGCTATGTGGTTCTGCTGTAACCGCCATCTCATCAACGAGTTGGTCTGTCGCAATATCAACAAACTGTATTGTCGAATTCGATGTTCCTGGCTGATAATAATTCGACCAATTTGTCACCACAACTTCATTGCCGACGCGCACCATTTTTTCCGTTGTGTTGCCTGTCTCAACGAAACCTGTCTTCTGCATTGTCTCAGGATTGAAAATCCAAAGTCCAGTTGATTCTTGGTCTGAGAGATATGCCTTGTTTTTATTAATGAGCATGATATGACGTGGAGAAGTAAGACCATCTAATTTAGCTTCATATTTCAAAGTCTTTTCATCGACTTTATAAACGTACTTGCTGTTATTCACCACGATATACATTCCGTTTTCGTCAATTGCCATAGAGTTGGCAACATCGCCGAGCGGAGCGAGATTAACTTTATAAAACAGATTGTTTTCCACCGTGTCAGCCTCCGGGTCATAAAATGTCAATGATGAATTGGCATACGTGAATGTTCCTTCATTCAAGATAAACAATCCCTTGGCGATGTTTTTGTCTTCCGATTCAGTATTATCGCCTCCACATGAGACGAAAGCCAAGATAATTCCTAATAATAAAATGTTAAAGAGTGTTTTTTTCATATTTATAATTTAAATTCTAAATAAACTTCATAACTGCGTCCGGGCATCGCTCGCCAGAGTACAGTCTGATAATCGTTGTCTGTTAAATTGTTAATTCTAAATTCCAATCTAAATTTGCCCAATTGTTTTCCTAACGTTATATTATGTAACG
The DNA here is from genome assembly GCA_017630195.1 of Bacteroidales bacterium. Classification (GTDB taxonomy): domain Bacteria; phylum Bacteroidota; class Bacteroidia; order Bacteroidales; family F082; genus Limimorpha. The sequence goes on from JAGBVS010000021.1 coordinate 58,128, forward strand.
TATAATAAGGCAGTTGATATGCAAAGAAATCACTATCGTTCATAGAGGTATTTCTCTTGCCTGTAAATTCAAAAATGTAATTAATATTCCATGTCTTCCATTTTGCTTCTGCAAAGGCGTTAGCGTGATGCTTAGGAATGTAAATCAATTGTTTGCCATCGGAATCGTATTGTTGTGCGTATTCGCTCTCGTCGGTTGTATGGCTATAGACGTAATTTCCAGAAATAGAGAAATTCCATAAAGCGTATCTGTAGATAGCCTTGACATGAAACTCCGCTCCTCGCGCAATCACTTCCGACACGTTCTTTGGCATCCAGTAACGATAATTCGTTGGAACCCATTGTATCCAGTCTTTCACCTTGGAATAATAAAGGCCGGTTCTAAAATCTAAATTGAAATTAATATTTTCATAAAGATAATTGATGTCAAGGTCAACGGTCTTGCCGTTCTCGCCTTTGAGGTTTTCGTTGCCTCCCGGATTCCAATATAAATCGTTCAATGTCGGATTTCTGTAGTTATGACTGTATCCAGCATTGAAAGTCAATCCTTTTACAAACGGCGCTCTATAAGTTAGAGTCGCTGTCGGGAAGAAACCTACGGATTTATCATCAACGATATCGTTACGAAGCGTCAGTCTTAAATCCAAATCATCATATATCTTGCCATCGACGGCTGCGTAAAAAGAAAGGATGTTTCTTTTTGGGGACGAGGTCGGGGTCGGGAGCTGGGAATAATTCGATGATGTCACCTTTTCATTATCCAATTGTATTTTTGCATACAGTTTCCAACTTTTATATAAGTCTTGTTGTAAGTCAATGATTTGTCTAAAAACATCTGACTTATTCAAGGAATTGATTTGCGTAACTGGATTTCCGTTAGATGTGTATGATTCCAAGAAGTAATCTTGTCTTTCGTGGAAATAAGCCGACTTCACTTCTACCCTGCCTGTATTCCAATAATATTTGTAAGACAAGAAATTACGCGAGAAATCGTTATCGGCGTATTCTTTTGTATTATTGAACACGTTAGGCATTATCTGCGGATAGTTTCTGTGGCTGAACTGATTCCATGAGACGAAAGTAAGAAGCGAGTTCTTGAATTGTACTTTTATTTCAGGCATGAAACCATAATCGACGAAATCGGCGTTTTTCTGTTTCATCTCCTGATGTGGTATCGTAGCGATGTTGGTATAAGTGAAATCATTATCACTTGAGTTACGATACGCCTTGACTCTGGCGATGAAATTCTTGGCAGAATATCCGACAGTGAGATACAAGCCCCAAGTGTTGAAGCTGCCGTAAGTCTGACGCACATCTAGTATCAGTCCTTCGTTGAACTTCTGACTATTAGCGATATTGACGACTCCGCCGAGACCGCCGCTGTTGGCAGATGTCTTGCTCCCCCATTGAAGAGAGACCTCGTCGGTGAAGAAGACAGGTATCATACTGAAATCCACTTCGCCGAGAGTTGGAGAGTTGAGCTGGAATCCGTTCCAAAGAACAAGAGTATGACTTGCTGTCGTTCCACGGAAAGAAGCCGATGCAGTACCGCCTGGACCGTTAGTCTTGATGAATACAGGAGAATGCTGGATGAGCAGCTGAGATAGAGATACCGTCTTGAGACGTTTCATTATCGCAGTGTCAATCTTACGCTCCATACTTTTCTGTTCCGCTTTTTTATATATCTGCGAAGCACTTATCTCTATTGTCTCAAGTATAATAGTATCGTTCTGCGCTGAAGCAGTAACACTCAGCACAAAGAAAATCGATAATATCATTAACAGACGAACCATTTTTTAAGTCAAAAGTATATAAGACATTCCTAACTCCTAATTCTTAACCAACAAAGACCTTGGGTAAAAAACTCGTCAATACTTTTGCTGTTAATGACCGACTCTTATCCCGAAAGTCTTTTTTTAAGTCTATAAGACCACAAGACTACGAGACCACAAGCACTTGTTGTCTTGTTGTCTTGTTGACTTGTTGTCTTTAATAAACGGCAGGTCTTCTGACTTACTCCTTACGTTCGGCGTCTTCCCATCTTTTGGAGAAAAGAAAGTGACATAATGTCGAACGCTGTTAGAGTTCACAGCAGCGGGAACTGTCCGGGATTCACACCCGATTCCCTATTGAGTCCTTTCGGACACCATTTATCGTTGGCAAAGATATAAAAAATTAGGAATTAGAAATGAGAAATGAGAAATTATTTTTTTAGGCTGTTTAACCTTTTTTTAAATTAGAGATTAGATTTTTCAAGAAAAATCTGGAGGTTGAAAAGGCTATTTTACAATGATTTTATATGACCATTCTGAAACAATCGGAGCACTTAAAATACCGGACGTATCGAGTTGCCGTAGAATCGGTCTTCATTAAGGACAAAAGCATGTTCTAAGAATGTCATACTATATGCGCCATTTTCAAAATATGTCGGAGTCGAGCTCCAGCATTCGCCATATTCTCCAGCGCCATAGAGCGTTGTTTTAAAGCAAGAACCTGCAAAGGGGAAAAAGATACTGTTACCGTTAGGTCCTGTACCCAAAATGCCTTTCACACCATTTCGGGTCATCTGTTCCCAATTACATTTATCAACCAATTCCATACATTCTTCATTTGTCGGCATTCTCCAGGGAGCTCCCCATTGGGTAGCAGCCGCATCATATAGAAGATTTCCACTCACATCTTCATTATTAAATGCGTCTCCGGATGTCAGATTATTATCCATGTCGTATGAAGATTTCATCTCTATCTCGCCCCAAGCGAATTTGTCGCCGTATTCTTCAGGTTTGTCGGCACCTATGTTATATGTAGCCCATTTCAATCCTGAAGGAAGTCCGAGATCTACATATTCGTGACCATTTATAATATTTTTCATTCCATGAACTTTTTACCTTGTTCGTATTCTTTCACCTTGCCTTTTATCTCGCCGTTTTTGTATGTGCATTCTGTTTTAATGCTGCCGTCTTCATACAATTCATAAGCAGAACCGTTTGCGACATTTCCAGAAAACATCTTGACGGATTTAAGATAACCGCTTTCGTAATAAACTTCCTGCGGTCCTTCAAACTGTCCGTTTATGTAAGTGTACATCACGGCTTTTGGTCCTTGCATTTTATCTGCGTATGAATACCATACCGTCACGCCGTGTTTCTTTCCTTCTTTATATTCTGACTCTTCTTGAATGAAACCGTTATCATAACAGATGACATTACGTCCATCCAACTGTCCTTCTTTATATTCCTGTTTTTTCAAGAGACGGCCGTTTCTGCCCCACTCGCACAAAGTTCCGTCAATAACATCGTTTTTATAATCTACCTTTTTTATAATATATCCATCTTTGTTAAACTCAAGGAAAAGACCATTTTTCTTTCCATCAACATATTGAATTATATAATGAGGAAGCTCTGTGTTAGGATGATTTTCAACCCATGTGCCTGTTTTCATTCCATTAAGGACTTCACCTGTAAGTTTTATATTACCTATACTTTGTTCCATCATGCCATCAGCTCTGTCTGATGTCTTGACGTTATAAATCTGCTGTGATGAAGCTGTTGTTGCTAACATCATCAATATTAATAATGTAAATAATGTCTTTTTCATGTTATCTTAATTTTTATTGACAAAATATTTTCATAAAACAAGGGACGCGGCAAGCCACGTCCCTACTTATTGTCTTATAGACTTATATACTTATAGACTTAATATATTCGTCAATGCCTTTAGCAGCTTTTTTACCTGCGCCCATAGCGAGGATTACCGTTGCTGCGCCGCTCACTGCGTCGCCACCGGCGAATACGCCTTTGCGTGTTGTCTGCATTGTGACTTCGTCGGCTATCAAGCATTTATGTCTATTAGCTTCAAGACCTGCTGTTGTGCTAAGAATCAATGGGTTTGGTGAAGTTCCGAGAGACATGATAACCATATCGACATCGAGGACAAACTCAGAACCTGCTTTTTCGACAGGGCTTCTTCTTCCTGAAGCATCTGGTTCACCGAGTTCCATTTCAACGCATGTCATGCCTTTTACCCAGCCGTTTTCGTCACCTAATATTTCTTTAGGATTTGTCAAGAGACGGAAGATAACGCCTTCTTCTTTAGCGTGATGCACTTCTTCAGCGCGTGCTGGGAGTTCTTGTTCTGAACGACGATAAACGACGTAAACTTCAGCGCCGAGTCGCAATGCTGTACGAGCAGCATCCATAGCTACGTTGCCGCCACCAACAACAGCGACTCTCTTACCTACGAAGTTAGGTGTTTCAAAACCTTCTTTATATGCGAATAATAAATTGTTTCTTGTCAAGAATTCGTTAGCTGAAACGACGCCGCAGAGATTTTCACCTGGGATGTTCATGAACTTAGGAAGACCTGCGCCTGAACCGATGAATACAGCTTCGAAGTTTTCTTTTTCCATCAAGTCGTCAATTGTAACGGTACGTCCGATGATGACGTCTTTTTCAAATGTAGCGCCAAGTTTTTTAAGGTTTTCTATTTCATGACGTACTACAGTTTCTTTTGGAAGACGGAATGAAGGTATGCCGTAAGACAAAACGCCGCCCAACTCATGAAGAGCTTCAAACACAGTGACGTCATAACCCATCATGAGAAGGTCTTTTGTACATGTGAGGCCAGCAGGACCGCTACCTACGACAGCTACCTTATGACCGTTCTTTGCGCTTGGTTTTTCAAATTCCACTTTGTTTTCGCGTGCCCAGTCGCCGACGAAACGTTCGAGTTTGCCGATAGCGATAGGTTCGAATTTCTTACCCATGACGCATGAGCCTTCGCATTGAGACTCTTGTGGACAAACGCGGCCACATACTGAAGGAAGAGCTGAATTGCGGTTGATGACGCGAGCTGCATCTTCAAAGTTGCCTTCTGCAACGAATTTAACGAATTGTGGGATTTCAATATTAACTGGACAAGCCTTGACACATTGAGGGTTCTTGCAGTTCAAGCAGCGTTGAGCTTCGATGATAGCCTCTTCTGCATCGTAGCCATAACATACTTCTTCAAAGTTTGTGGCTCTTACTTTAGGATCTTGCTCGCGGACTGGAACGCGTTTCTTGTTGTCACGCATTTCTTCTACGATGCCGCCTACATGACATTGGTGTCCTTCTTCTTTTTCTTCTCTCTCGAGAATCTTATGTCCTTCTACATTATTATACATAGCCTGACGTTTCATCACGTTCTCGAAATCGACTTGTGCGCCATCGAATTCCGGACCATCGACGCAGGTGAATTTTGTCTCGCCGCCTACAGTGACACGACAAGCGCCACACATACCTGTACCGTCAACCATGATTGAGTTCAAACTTACTGTACATTTGATGCCAAGTTTTGTTGAAAGTTGTGAAACGAACTTCATCATGATGAGCGGACCAATAGCGATGACTTCGTCATACTTCTTGCCTTCATCGACGAGACGTTGCAACATTTCTGTTACCAAGCCTTTATATTCTGATGAACCATCGTCTGTTGTGACATATAAGTTAGAAATTTGAGCGAGTTCATTTTCATAAACGAGAAGGCTTCTTGTTCTAGCGCCGACAATAACGTCAGCTTTAATGCCATGTTCGTATAACCACTTGACTTGTGGATAGATAGGTGCTATACCTACACCGCCGCCAACGAAAACAAATCTCTTGTTCTTACGTTCTTCATCAGAGAGATGAACGAATTCTGATGGCTTTCCTAAAGGACCAACAACGTCAGCGAAACTATCGCCTACATTATATTCAGCCATTATTCTTGTTGACTTTCCGATAGCCTTGAAAACAATGATGATTGTTCCTTTTTCAACATCGTAATCGCTAATTGTCAATGGAATACGTTCTGACTTTTCAGTCATTTTAACGATTAAAAATTGTCCTGGCAAAGCTGATTTTGCCAAACGTGGAGCTTCAATCTCAAACAAATAAGTTTCTTGAGCTAACTCTTCTTTTCTAACTATAGTAAACATTACTAAATATTTTTAGATAAATTAATGCTAATGAATTTTAAAGTGGCAAAGATAATAAAAGACTAAAGACGAATGGCAAAAGACAAAAAGTTTTTTTAATATATATATATAAATAAAAAAAATAGAGCCAGATCAAATCCGACTCTATTTTTCTGTTTTGGGGAAAATGTATTATCTGATGCTTATCTCATCTAACATAATCCATGCTTTTTCACCGGCATAGTCATGCCAATCAGGCAATGTCTTGTAGCTTTCAACATATACCTTAATATATTTAACGCCTTTTGCATTAACAGAAGCTCTTGCTTCTTCTCTGCGTTTTACGTCTTTAGCATTGTTATATACAGGAGATTCGGCAATGATTGGTTCAGAGAATGTGACACCGTCAGTTGATACCGACACCTTAATGCTCTTAGGCATTAAAACCCAGTCGTTAGGTTGAATTCCGTAACCTATGTACAATTTATTGATGTCTGTTGGCATTGAAAGTTCTATTGTAAATTCTGTATCTTCGCCATAGAATCCTAACCAATCTTCGCCCCAATTTCCGGCCACACCATTTCTTGCATCCATCAAGGCTGTCTCATAATTCTTTGAATAGTTGCTATTTGGCTTAGTAACAAATTCGGTACCTTTTATAATAAGACGTTCAAAATTTTCTATCAATGTGAATGAAGCCATTTTGTCAGTTGCAAAGGCTTTAGCTTTGATAGTTGTTGTTTTGTTGATGCTGAATGGCTTGGTGTACAACTTAGATTTTTGTGTTGGTTCACTTCCATCTAATGTATAGTAAATCTTAGCGTTAGCATCAGCGCAAGTCAAAGTAACTTTCATTTCATTGTCGAAACGTTCAAGGTCAGTAGTGATGACAGGTGTAGCCACTTTATTGAATGAACCTATAACATTTTGCTTGTACAATTTTGTTTCATCAACTCTTTCTTTGATATTGAAAGGACGGATTCTTATTGTATATTCGTAAATATTGTCGTCGATGAGATATTTTTCAAGAGCACCTGGGCCGCATGTAGCAGTTCCGAGAGGAGCTTGTTTATGGTCAATATTAAATGTCCAGTATTTAGCCAATTCCATTTGGTTGATTCTTTCTGCGACAGAAAGATTTTCATCTGAATATTGATATACACTGAAGTTGAACCATTCGTCGCTTGTCACGAACAAACCTTGACCGTTATTATCCGACATAGCTACCCAACGTGTTTCGCTGTGATTTCCATTGTCTTGTGGTTCTTCATGCAATTCAAAGAACGATGCAGCCTTTCTTGAATAAACGTTTGTCTTTCCTGATGAATTTCTGTCAGGATAGTTTTCTGTGTCTTTACCAAAGAATTTCACATTGTCATATTGTTTGTTTACAAGGAGCTGTGTTCCAACTTTTGGCATTGTAGTAACAACTTCATTAGTTTGGATATTATTTGAAATGATAATGTCGGCAAAACCGTTGATTTCAAACACTTGTTCTGTTGTTATTACATTTCCTCCATTAGGATTGTTTAATTCAAGGACAACGACAACTGCCACTTTTGACTTGTTGATTCTTTGAGTCTTAATAGACTTTGGAACTATTGTCAATTCGTTAAGGTTGGCGTTCAACCATTTAGGGAGAGCGTTACGGTCAACGTCATCGTTGAGAGTTGGAGCACGCCAGAAGTTTGGCTTGATAGGACCTGCCAACATTTCTGTTCCTTTATAGCTCAATGAAACAGGAAGACCTAATTTCTTATCTATAACAAAAGCGAAATCTTCGTTAGATACAATAACATTGTCGTTGTTGTCAACAAGTTTTACCTCTGGGATGTTAGCAAGCACTTCGCCTTTTGGTGTTTCAACATTAAGGTTAAACACCTCGTATGCCACTTCTGTTCCAGCAGGTCTCATATTGTTGCCTTTCTTTTCTTTGAAAGAAAATTCGATAAAGTATTCTGTCTTAGCGAATTTATTTGGATTTTCACCTTCTATTTTTGGTTTTGGGATAGAAATGCTAATACGTTCTGAAGACTGTGGAGCAATATCCAAGTCTAACATTTTGCTTTGCAATCTAGCTTTCTCATTAGTATAAATAGTGTAAGTGCAGACAAATTCATTCAGTCTTCTGAAGAAGAAATTATTTTTTATTTCAAACAAACCTTTTTCAATATCTACAGGAGTTACACTTATGTTTTGATATACTTTTTTCACTTCATCGAGATGATGGTGAGGGCGTCTATCACTGGTTACCAATCCGTTAACACAGAAGCTATCGTCATTACCGATTCCTTCGAGTGCACCGAGGTCGCCGCCTGCCGCATACCATCTTACGTTTTTAGTTGTGTCAAATTGTATGAGAGATTGGTCGCACCAGTCCCAAATACAACCTCCTTGCAACTGTTCGTGTGAGTTTATTACATCCCAATAATCTTGCATGCCGCCGCAGCTGTTACCCATAGCATGGAGATATTCGACCATGATGAAAGGACGTCTGAGCGAATCCAATTCTTCTTCGACGAATTTTTCCAAATAGCTTTGACTTGCGTACATAAGACCGATGATGTCTGTATTGTAATCATATATCGAACGTTCATTGATAACAGGGCGAGTATTGTCGAGTTTCTTCACCATTTCGTATGACTCGTACATGCAAACTCCATTGCCGCATTCGTTACCTAACGACCAGATAATAATTGAAGGATGGTTTTTGTCTCTTCCAACCATGTTGTTACATCTGTATTTGAAAGCGCCAATCCAACGTTCGTCTTTAGCAAGACTTGCATCGCCGTAGCCTTGTGCATGCGACTCGTTGTTTGCCTCGTCAATGACATACAATCCATATTTGTCACACAATTCATATAGATAAATGTCAACAGGATAATGTGAAGTACGAATAGTATTGATATTGTTTTGGAGCATAAGCTGTATGTCTTTCTCCATCATTGCGCGAGAGACACATTGTCCTGTAAAACCATCATGTTCATGACGGTTGACACCTTTGATAATCACTGGCTTGCCGTTGATTTTGAGTTGTCCGTCTTTTATTTCAGAAGTTCTGAAACCTACTTTTGAACCAACTACTTCAACAACTTTTCCTTTTTTGTCTTTCAATCTGATTGTCATGTCGTAAAGAGTTGGTTTCTCTGCTGACCATGCTTCTACTCTATCTATGACTTTCTTGATTCTTACTGTTGAATGTCCTTCTGATTTTTGGTTTGCAAGAAGGTCTTTTTTTGTTAATTCTTCTGTGTATAATTTATTGACGGCAAATTTAGCGTCTTCGTTTTTGTTTACCAATTCAACTTCAACTGTCAATTTTGAAGGAACTTTCTTGCCATAATTAACATCGATTAAAATCTCGAATATACCTTTTGCATATTTTTCGTCGAGGCCAGCTTTTACGAAGAAATCGTAAACATTTGTTTTAGGTTTTGAATAAATAAAAACATCACGTGTGATGCCGCTGAGACGCCAATAGTCTTGACACTCAAGATATGAACCGTCTGAGAAACGATAAGCTTCAACAGCCAATGTGTTTTCGCTGCCTTTTTTAAGATATGGAGTGATGTCAAATTCTGCAGGCGTTTTTGAATCTTCTGAATAACCGACGAAATTGCCGTTAATCCAAAGATAGAAAGCAGATTTCACAGCGCCAAAGTTGATATATACATTTCTTCCATCCCATTCTTCCGGAACATTGAAATTATGTACATAACAACCTACAGGATTGTATTCTGTTGGAGCATAAGGCTGATTTGACGGAAATTCATTCTGTTGATTGATATAAACAGGAATACCATAACCATTTAATTCCCAGTTGCTTGGAACTTGAATTTCATTCCATGCAGAAACATCGTAACCTTCGGCGTAGAAGCCTTGTGGCTTGTCGGATGGTTTCTCAACCCAATGGAATTTCCATTTTCCATTTATACATTGATAGTAAGGTGATTCTCTGTACTCAAGATTGTTGATTCCGTTTTCATCTTGATAAGGAATCACATTGGTTCTCGGAGCGACTTTGTTTACCTGATATACATATACATCGTTCCACCAATCAGCGATTTCCTGTGCCTTGACATTCATTACTAATGCCATGACAATGAATAAGATAATTGATCTGATTTTCATAAGTTATTTTTTAATTATACATTTTTCCCATTATAAAAAAAACATTGCGAAGATACTTATTTTTCCGGTTAAAATCAAATTAATTAAGCTTTTGTTTTTAAGAGAAAAATATTATCTTTGCACATTAACTTTGAAGAAAATGAAAAAGATAATAAAACTTTTTTTGGGCTCAGCTGTCATTATAATAATGACTTCATCATGCGAAAAAGCATGTATTTGCAGAAATGTTGACAACGGTTCTTCTGACATTCTATATGGCGTTTATTCTAAAAAGGATTGTGAGGCATATACCGAATATTATCAAACCGTATATGATGTTGACAACGTTGACTGTTCATACGAATGGAAATAATTATAAAGCCTGAATAATTATGAATAAGGAAGAAGCAAAAGCCAAAATTTTGGAATTAAGTAAAATTATTGAGAATCACAATTATAATTATTACATATTAGCCCGTCCAAGCATAAGCGACTTCGACTTCGATATGCTTTTGAACGAGCTCATCGAACTTGAGAAACAGTTTCCTGATCTGATTCTTCCCGACTCTCCCACTCAGCGTGTCGGCGGCGATCTTACCAAAGAATTCAAAACCGTAAAACATCGTTATCCGATGCTGTCTTTATCTAATTCATATAATATTGAAGAAGTTAAGGACTTTATTTCAAGAATCAAGAAAATCATAGAAGAAGATGTGGAGTTTGTCTGCGAATTGAAATTCGATGGTGTATCGATAAGCCTTACTTATGAAAACGGATTGTTTGTCAAAGCCGTGACACGCGGCGATGGAACGCAAGGCGATGATGTCACGACAAATATAAAAACCATTCACAGCATACCTCTTCGACTCAAAGGCAATTATCCCGATTTCTTTGAGATGCGCGGCGAGGTTATTATGCCTCATAAAAGTTTCAACAATATAAACGCTGAACGCGAAGACCTTGGCTTACAGCCTTTTGCCAATCCAAGAAACGCAGCTGCTGGAACAATAAAACTCCAGGACTCAAAAGAAGTGGCAAAGAGAAAATTAGACGCTTTCTGTTATTTCATGATGATGGACGACGACAAAATGATTTTCAACACTCATTATGAAAGTCTTGCCGCCGCCAAACAATGGGGATTCAACGTGTCAAACTTCATGGCGATATGCAACGACGTTGACGACATCGAGGAATTTATCAATTACTGGGACGAGAAAAGAAAAGAACTGCCTTTCGATATAGACGGCATCGTGATAAAAGTAAACAATTTCAAACAGAGAGAGATTTTAGGTTTTACATCAAAGTCGCCTCGTTGGGCAATTGCTTATAAATTTAAAGCCGAAGAAGCTCACACAAAGCTCCTAAGCGTTGATTTTCAAGTAGGACGACACGGAACCATAACGCCTGTCGCCAACCTCGAGCCCGTACAACTCGCAGGAACAATAGTCAAAAGAGCAACACTTCATAACGCCGACTTTATCGAACAGCTTGACCTTCATTATGATGATATTGTAAGCGTGGAAAAAGGCGGCGAGATAATCCCTAAAATCACTTCCGTTGATCTGAAATCGAGAAAAGACAACAGCAGCAAAGTCCACTTTATAGAACATTGTCCAGAATGTGGAACGAAACTAATTAAAGCAGAGGGAGAAACAGCTTGGTACTGCCCTAACACTCTTGGATGTCCGCCTCAGATAAAAGGTCGAATCGAACATTTCATAAGCCGAAAAGCTATGAATATCGAGAGTCTCGGCGAAGGCAAAGTGGAAGTGCTTTTCGATAATGATTTGATTAAAGATTATTCCGACTTGTATAATCTCACCTACGACAATCTCTTCGGATTGGAGAAAATAATTGTAGTCGATGATGAAAATCAAGAAAATACGATTCGTAAGGTTAGTTTCAAGGAAAAAACGGCTAATAATATCATCGACGCTATTGAAAAATCAAAGAGCGTTCCTTTTGCAAGAGTGCTTTTTGCTTTAGGAATCAAATATGTAGGAGAAACTACAGCAAAACTGATAGCGAAAGCTATGGGTTCAATCGACAATATAATTAACGCTTCTTTGGAAGAGCTCACCGACATAGAAGAAGTTGGCGAAAAGATAGCATTGTCAATCAAAGAATTCTTCGCAGATGAACGTAATATAAATATCATCAACAAGCTAAGAGAATCCGGACTTCAATTCGAGCAAGAGGAAAAGGAAGTCAATGAAAATCAGGTTTTATCAGGGATGAGTATTGTGGTGAGCGGAGTCTTTAACACCATGAGTCGCGATGAGATAAAACAACTTATCGAAGATTTGGGAGGCAAAAACGTTTCATCAATTTCTAAGAAGACAAGTTTTGTCGTAGCTGGTGACAAAATGGGTCCGGAGAAAAGGAAAAAAGCCGAATCGCTTGGAATTGAAATAAAAAGCGAAGAAGATTTTCTAAAAATGATAAGAAATACCACATCCGAGACAACTACAAGCTCTGGAACGCAAGGAGTGCTGGAGTTTGAGTTTTGAGTAAGATTTTACACCATTAAATATCAAGTGCGAATGTAAATATCACAACATGAAATCAACAATCGCCATTGCAGTCATGGCTTCAACAATAGGCAGGACGCGAGGCGCTACACATACGTCGTGTCGTCCTTCTATGTCATAAACGATTTCATTGCCGTCAACATCTACAGTCTGCTGCGGCTGCATTATTGTCGGTATAGGCTTGAACGCCACATTGAAATATATTTTTTCGCCGTTGCTTATTCCACCTTGTATTCCGCCCGAATGATTGGTCTTAGTTCTTATCATGCCATTGTCGTTGAAAAAAGTATCGTTGCATTCTGAGCCACGCATTGAGGCGGCATTGAATCCTTCGCCGTATTCAAAGCCTTTAACGGCATTGATACTGAACATGGCCTGCGCCAATATTGCCTGTAATTTTCTGAAATGAGGTTCACCGATTCCGGTCGGCACATTGTCGATTTCCACTCTTACAGCAGCACCGACAGTATCTCTTTCATCTTTGACTTTTTGAAGAATGCATTGCATTTCTTCATGAGAGAAAAAGTCTTTTTTCACCTCGCCTATCTGTGTCACGAAAGAGCGTATTTCTATATTGTGAGATGAGAGTATTTGTTTGGCGAGGCATCCAGCCACTACGCATGGCAGCAACGTGCGAGCCGAGCCTCTTCCGCCTCCTCGATAATCACGCAGTCCGTATTTCTGCTGATATGTGTAATCTGCATGTGAAGGACGATAGATATTTTTGACGTTTTCATAGTCCGATGACTTGGCGTCTTCGTTTTTAACCATGAAAGCGATGGGAGTTCCTGTTGTCTTCCCGTCGAAAATTCCCGACAGAAAAATCACTTTGTCCGACTCTTTTCTCTGAGAGCTTATTGATGTGGAGGCTGTTTTTCTTTTTCTCAACTCCTCCTCTATTTTGTTAAAATCTATTAACAATCCTGCTGGACAGCCGTCGATGACGCCGCCTACAGCTTCTCCATGAGATTCTCCAAATGTCGTGAGACAGAATTTAGTTCCAAAAGTGTTTGCTCCCATATCAAATAAAAAAAAGCTGCACATTTTCAGTGCAGCTTCGTAAATTTATTACTGCTCGTTTAAGATTTTCAATTTAGCTTCTAAGACTTTAACATCATTTTTAGCTCTGTTGATTTTCTTTTCATATTCAGCTCTCATCAATTCTGACTGCTTGCTGCTTGAGAAGAATCCTATGTTGTTTTCCAAAACGATGATTTCTTCACGTAATTTAGTAATCTTGTTTGTCAAGATGTTGCGTTCTCTTCTTACCTTGTCGCGTGATTCAGGATCATCTTTCAATCCTTCTACCATGTTACGATATTCGGCTGTTGAGATTTCATTTTGAGTTATCTTCATCTTTTCAAACAATGCATCTATTGACTTACGATATTCGTCTTGTGTTGCTTCTTTATATTTCATTGGAACATAACCGATAGCCATCCATTCTCTTTGGAAAGCTTTGATAGCTTCCATATTTTCTGAACGATTAGATGTGATTTCGTATGCCTTAATGCGTTCGAGGAGTTCTCTCTTCAGTCTGAGGTTTTCATCTTCAACGCCTTTAATGCCGCTGAAGTGTTCCGACTTGTTTGTAAAGAATGTGTCGCATGCTGAACGGAAACGTTTCCAAATCTTGTCAGAATGACGTTTTGGAACTGGACCTATTTTCTTCCATTCTTCTTGAAGTTTCTTGATTTGGTCTGTAGCTTTCTTCCATTCTCTGCTCTCTGCGATAGCTTCTGCTTCAACACAAAGCTGAATCTTTCTGTTGTAGTTGTCTATTTGCTGTTCTTTAAGTTTGCTGAAGAATTCTTTCTTGTTGTTAAAGAACAAATCCATTGAACCTTTGAAACGATTCCAAATTTCATCGTTTTGTTTCTTCTGAGCTGGACCTATCGACTTCCAAACTTTAAAGAGTTCGTTAACTTCATTAGATTTCTTTTGCCATGCGCCTATGCTGCTGATATTGTCGTTCAATAATTCTTCTATTTTTTCGCATATAGCAACTTTGGCATCCAAGTTAGCTTGTTGTTCGTCTTGAATCTTTGAATAATGTTCGCGACGGATTTGGTTGATTTTATCTGTAGTGTTCTTGAAACGTTCCCAGATTTCATCTTTCTTTTCTTGTGGAACTGGGCCTATTTCTTTCCACTCGTCGTGATATTTCTGTAATAATTTGAAAGCTTTTGTAACTGATTTTTCAAGAAGGAGTTCTTCTGTCTTTTCACACAATTCGATTTTAGCTTCCAAGTTTTTCTTGAGGTCTAAATCACGCAATTCACGGTTAATCTTGACTTTATCGTAGAATTTTTCGATAAGGAAATGATAATTGTTCCATAAATTTGTGATTTCTGCAGCTGGAACCTGACCTATTTCTTTCCATCTGTCTTGAAGTACGCGAAATTCGTCGTATGTCTTCTTTAATGTTTCTTCAGAATTGATAAGTTGCTTGAGTTCTTCAAGAATAGCGTTTTTCAGTTGAAGATTAGCTAATTTTTGTTCTTCTAAAGATTCGTTGAATTTATTCTTGTTGTCTCTGAAAATATTGAAAGCTGCTCTGAATCTTATTTCGAGTGGGTCTTCAACATGTTCGTAGTTTTCTTTGTCACCGCCATCCAAAATAAATTGCTCCATTTCTTGATCTCTTTCTTCTTTACATATTCTCAAGAAGTTAGATTTAATAGAAACAACCTTGTCTTTTATTTTTACTACGTCCGTATCTTGTACTGTCTCTTCTAAAATTTCAATCAATTGCAATTTGTTGCAACTTGAGAAATCATATTCTGTTTCAGTTTCTTCATCATCTTCTTCACCCATTTCGAGATTCAAATCATTATCGATGTCTTCTACGACTTCAACATGTTTTGTCTCTTCCATAGGATTCTCATCTGTCGCTTTTACTTCTGTTTGGACAGCTTCAGGCATAATGTTAAGCTCTTCTGGCTTTACCATTTCATTACGTTCGTTAGTATTCATATTTTAATAATTTTAATTCTCCATCCCTTGCGAGATTTCGATTGGTGTTGATAACTAATGAATTGCTTGATTTTTTCTCAAAACAATCCCTTTACTTCTATTCGTTTGCAAAGATAAAAATTATTTAATGTAAAGCGAAGAAAACTACAAAAAAAATTAGGAAATTTTCAGCCACTTCCACCACATTCTATAAAGTATAAACTTTGTCTGGGCGTTCCGGCTCCGCCGTCGGGCTTTCCGCTATATCTTTGCTCGCTCCGCTCGCAAAGGATGCCGCTTCAATCCCTAACGCAGGGCGAATTTTAGAACTTTAGAGCTCTAGAACTAGAACTATAAAAAATTATTAGAATCCCATAAAACTCCTGAATTCCCAAAAGCCGCACGGCGGTGCGGCTCTACATGGGATACGACAATCCACAAAATTACACGAAACCACATGAAATGCTTTTTCCGTTAAAAAACCTATAATCCCTCTATTCCCTCTAATTCCTCTGTCCCTCTATTCCCTCTGCCCCTCTAATCCCTCTGTCCCTCTATTCCCTCTAATTCCTCTGCCCCTCTAATCCCTCTGTCCCTCTATTCCCTCTAATTCCTCTAATTCCTCTGTCCCTCTAATCCCGAAATCCAAAAAAAGAGCGCCACTTTCAACAGCAGCGCCCTATACTTGTAGTCTTGTGGTCTTGTGGTCTTGTAGTCTTCTTATTCCGCATCAAGTGCATTAGAAAGGTCAGCGATTATATCTTCAACATTTTCGATGCCCACAGCGAGACGAATCAAACCGTCGGTGATACCAGCGCTTTCACGAGCTTCCTTGCTGAGTTTTGAGTGTGTCATGCTTGCTGGATGTTGAATCAATGTTTCAATACCGCCTAACGATACAGCCAACAATGCGAGATGTACGTTGTTCATCATCTTCTTGCCTGCTTCCAAACCGCCTTTAAGACTGAAAGCTATTGTTGAACCTGCGCCTTTCATCTGACGTTGTGCCAACTCATATTGTGGATGTGACTTCAATCCTGGATAAAGAACCCATTCTACTTTTGGATGATTTTCAAGAAATTCTGCAACCTTCATTGCGTTTTCTTGTGCTCTTTCCATACGGATTGGCAATGTCTTCAAACCACGACGTGTCAACCATGCTTGATGTGGGTCCATGTTGAATCCGATGTTAACCATGATTGAACGTAATTTTGTGTAATTTTCTTTTTCTTTTGCAACAACAATACCGCCTACGATGTCAGCATGTCCGTTGATGAATTTTGTGATTGAATGTAAAACGACATCAGCGCCAAGTGCCAAAGGTTGTTGTAAATATGGACTGCAGAATGTGTTGTCAACACAGACTGGAATATTGTGTTCGTGAGCTAATTTGCATATCGCTTCAATGTCCATGATTCCCATTGTTGGGTTGGCTGGAGTTTCAAGATAAATCAAAGCTGTGTTTTCTCTGATGGCGTTTTTAACGTTCTCAATGTCAGTAGCATCGACGAAAGTTGATTCGACACCGAATTTTGGATATATCGATTCCATAACGCCTCTTGATGGTCCATATAATGAATTGTGTGCAACTAAGTGTTTGCCTTGTGACAAGAACGCCATGTAGACAGTATTAACAGCAGCCATGCCTGAGCTGACAGCGACAGCGCCGTAACCGCCTTCTAATGAAGCGACTGCGTCTTCTAATTCTGTAATGGTTGGATTGCCAATACGTGTATAAATATATCCGTTTTCTTCGCCCGAGAAACAACGTGCTCCATGATCAGCGTCATTGAAACGGAATGTTGATGTCTGGAAAATTGGAGTTACCGCACTGCCTAAACAGTCGATAGCACCTGCGTGAACCGCTTTTGAGCCAAAGCCCATGTTTTCATCGTTATGCATGATATTCAATATTTTAAGTTAATTTTCAAATTTTAAAAGTGCTAAGTGCAAAATTATATTATTTTTGTCTTTCACACAAATTTAAATTTGTAAATTTGTAGTCATTCAATATTATTTCGATGGAAAATTTAAAATCAATAAAAGAATCTATTATCAATTTGATAAATAACACTTTATCTGAAAACATCGTCGAGATCGTGATGTTGCCAGCTTCAGGATCGTCTCGTATTTATTTCAGAATATTCACAGAAAACAAAACTTTAATAGCGACATATAATTCCAACATAGAGGAAAACAATGCGTTTTTCACTTTTACCAAACATTTCAGAAATATAAATCTTCCTGTGCCTGAGCTGATTGCAATTAGCGATGATAAATGCTGTTATCTGCAATCCGATTTCGGAGATGTTTGTTTATTCGATTACGTTAAAAAATGTGTGAAAAACAATAATTACGACGAAGAAACTATAAATCTATATAAACTTTCCATCGATAATCTTATTGATTTTCAGATAGAAGGAAACAAAAATATTGATTATTCAGTAGCTTACCCAACTCCTTCTTTCGATAAAAATTCCATCATCGACGACCTTAACTACTTCAAATATTATTTCTTGAAAATCAACGAAGAAATTTCCTTTAACGAAACAAGGTTAAACTCTGACTTTCAAAGGCTTGCAAATTACGCCATGGAAGCTCCATCAGATTTTTTCATGTATCGCGATTTTCAGTCAAGGAATATTATGGTGAAAAATAGTCTCACTTATTTCATTGACTATCAAGGAGGAAGAAAAGGACCGCTACAATACGACCTCGTTTCTCTTTTATACCAAGTCAAGGCTCAAATGAATGAAAATCATAGAAATGAATTGCTTCTGCATTATAAGAAAAAATTAAGCAATTATTTGAATCTTGAAGAAATCCAATTTGACAAATATTATAATTCTTTTGTTTTGCTAAGACTGCTGCAAGTTCTTGGAGCATACGGTTTTAGAGGTTTGATTCAAAAGAAACATCATTTTATGGAAAGTATTCCTTTCGCATTGAAAGAGTTGATTTCACTAAGAAAAAAACTTGATTTTCCATTTGAAATGAAAGAATTATTCAATGTTTTAAATCAAATGGATTTGTTGTTACCTAAATACAAACATATTGATAATGAAAAACTAACTGTAATCATCAATAGTTTTTCATATAAGAACGGCGGGATTCCGGAAGACAGAAGCGGTAATGGCGGCGGTTTCGTTTTCGACTGCCGAGCCTTGCCTAATCCCGGACGTTATGATGAGTATAAAAAACTTACTGGAGAAGACGCTGAAGTCCAGGATTTCTTGAATGAAAAGGAAGAGGTTCATCATTTCCTAAATACTACTCAATCTATCATTTGCCAATCCGTTGACAATTATTTAGAACGCAATTTCAAAAATCTGTCCGTCAACTTCGGATGTACAGGCGGACAACATCGTTCTGTTTTCTTTGCACAAAAAACTGCAAACTTATTACACGAGAAATATCCGAACATTAAAATTATTTTAAACCACGTCGTACAACACAAAAATTACGTTTATGAAACAAAATGAAAGAAGAACGGCATTTATACTTGCCGCAGGACTCGGAACAAGACTTAAAGAACTAACGTCCGAAAACCCTAAAGCATTGGTTGAATTGAATAAACAGCCATTACTTGAAGTTGTACTTGAAAACTTAATTTCACAAAAATTCAATCATTTTGTAATAAATGTTCATCACTTTGCAGATAAGATAATTGATTTTCTAAAGTCAAAAAATTATAAAAACGTTGAAATAGAAATTTCAGATGAAAGAGATTTTCTTTATAACACCGGAGGCGGAATTTTAAAGGCTCTACCCTATTTTAAAGATAGCAAAGCTGTTCTGATTCATAATGTCGATATTGTGACTGATATTGATTTCCACGCTGTTTATGATGATTTCGTAAAGTCCGAGGATGCTGCGTGGCTATTGACTCAGGAACGTGACAACAAACGAAAACTCGTCTTCGACAATAACGATTGTTTCGTTGGAAGATTTAATTTGGAGACTAATGAATATGATGGAGAAGTTCCATTCCGTGATGATTTCAAACTAATGTCTTTCAGCGGATTGCATATAATAAAGCCTGAATATTTCAGTGGGTTTGAGTTGAACCCTTGTTATGTCTTCGACTTATATAAAGATATAGCAAAAAAAGCAGCTGTCAAATCCAAGCCTATCGAATCTGATTATTGGTTTGATTTGGGAACACAGAAACAACTTGAAGAGGCTTCAACAATGCTTCTTTCTCGCCAAAGCTTCATTTCCAAAATATCCAATTATATAACTGATAACTATAACCTTACCAAGGATTTACTGACAATTATATTCCCTAACAAACGTGCCGCTTTGGAACTAAGAAAGGAGCTTGAAAAAATCAAGAAAAATATTTGGCTTCCTAATATCATATCTATCCAAGAAGCGATGTCGATGTGGAGCGGAATGCAACTCCTTGATAACATTGACGTTATATTTGAACTCCTAAAAGTAATCAATGACGACAATCTCTCTGCTGACAGCAATCTGTTTGGACTTGCATCACAAATGGCAAAAGACTTTGATGAAATTGACCAATATAAAGTTTGCGCAAAAGACATTTTCGAGTATGTAAAAGACGCAAAAGAAGCTGATACATGGAACCCAAGTGAAGCGTTTTCAGAAACAGAAAAACGATATTTGGCTTTTTTTGCTTCTCTCTTAAAATATTATAACAAACTAAGGGAAAACTTAAAAGCAAACAATTGGGGCTATTATGGAATGATTACCAGAACTTTATCTGAATTACCAGATGAAAAACTTCTTGAAACCGTTGGTGACAACAAGGTCATCTTTGCCGGATTCAATGCCATGACTGCAACAGAAGAAGATATTATCGTAAGACTTGAGAGAAACGACAAAGCTGTGATACTCTGGGATTTGGATAAATATTATTTTAATGACACAAAACAAGAAGCTGGATTGTTTGCCAGAAACTTTTTAGATAAATATAAAAACATCAAAAGAAACTTTATTGAGGACAACTTCAACAATAAAAACATAAATATAATAGGTGTTTCCGGTTCAACAATTCAAACAAACGCACTAACACTTCAATTAAGTAAAGAAAAGAAAAAAATCAATTCAAAAGAAGTAGTCGTATTATCAGACGAAACTCTATTACTACCTGTATTAAATTCAATACCAACATCTTATAGCGACATTTTTGTCACTATGGGTTACCCTTATTCAAAAACAGTCTTGCATCAGTTTCTGAATCACTTGTTTTCTTTCCAGAATAACATTAATACAAAAGACGAAACAGTTTATTTCTGGGGACTGAAACGACTTTTGGAAACAGAATTGATAAAGATAATCTTTACAAAAGACGAATTATCATCATTGGATGATTGTTTGAACACACTTATTAAAAAATCCACATACTACATTGAAATAAATGATTTACAGGAATATTTCAAAGGCAACATCTGTAATTTTATTTTATTGTTATGCAAAAAATGGAGTCCAGAAAATTGCGTTGTAACAATCAATTCAACACTGAAGTTTATCAGTCAATGCATATCAAGCGACAAGCTGTTTATTAAGAATCAGTTAAGCATAGCTGGCCGTATATTTAACAAAATAGAACGACTTTCGTTAAAATACAAAAGTCTTATAAAAATGGCTGATATTGAGACACTTTATAAACAGTCGGCAAACGAGATGAGTGTTAAGTTGGAGAAAAACGACGAACATGAAAGTTCATCATCTCAAACGCTGCAAGTTATGGGACTTTTGGAAACAAGAAATATTGACTTCGACATTGTGCATATTTTAAGTGTAAACGAAGGGATTTTACCTCAGTCAAAAAGCGCTAACAGCTTGATTCCATACGACATAAGAAAGCACTACAAACTTCCATTGTACAAAAACAAACAAGCAGTTTATGCTTATCACTTTTATAGATTGATACAAAAAGCCAAGACCGTCAACATATATTACAACACTTTAGCAGATGGTATGGGTGAAGGCGAACCAAGTAGATTCATACGACAGATTTTACACGAAATACCAGTTAAAACCAACAATATCAATATTATAAACACTGTTTATAAAAATCCTAACATCAATGTTAAAAACATCTTTACTTTTAAAATCGACAAAACAGATGATATTATAGCAAAGATTGTAAAAAAAATCACTGGTAAAAACGATAAAAATGAAATAATAGGTTTGTCACCAACCTCAATTGCTTGTTATCTAAAATGTCCGATGCAATTTTATTTGAAATACATTGAAGATGTGAAAGATAACACTCCGGAAGAAACAATTCAATCTAATGTTATAGGAAGTATCATTCACTCTACTTTCGAAAATTTATATAACGAATTTACTGACAATCATATAGATTATAAAAGTTACATAGAAATCGTTGAAAGCAAACTCTCTGAAGCTTATCAAAAAGCGTTAGAAACAAATAATTTCCCCAATGGTTTGCCTGACAGCGGATTTAATTATCTAAGCAAGATAATGATTGATGAACTTATCAACAATTTCATTGGATATGAAAAAACTTTCTTATCCAATGGTAACACATTGAAAGTAATAGGTTTAGAAAAGAATTTACATCACACATTCAATATAAACGGCATAGACGTTAATCTAATTGGTTTTGCCGATAGAATAGACATGGCAAACGGAGAAACCATAAGAATTTTAGATTACAAAAGCGGCAGCGTGAAAGATAGTGACGTAGAAATTTCAAAAGATGTCAAAGAACTAAAAGATTTATCAGAAAAATCATTACAGCTTTTGATTTACAAATATTTATATAAAAAGATGAATAAAAATATTGCTATCGAAAACATCGAGCCTGCAATATTTGGATTGCTTAAAATGAACAGAGTGTTTTTCCCTCTCAAAAATTATAGCGATAGTTTCAACGACTATGAAGATGGAAAAGAAAACTTCATGAACATTTGTGATAATCTTTTCACAGAACTATTTAAAGAACTTTTAGACAAAGAAAAACCATTTGAACAGACTGCCAATAATTCCGATTGTAAATATTGCAGTTTTACAGATATTTGCAAAAGAAATTCAAAAAACATGTTCTAATATTATTTGCGTATCAAGTCTATATAGACTGGAAGATGATCGCTATAACCGCCATAATATTTAGGCCCCACATAAGTTCTGAATAACTTTTTACCGCCGTAGGTTTCATCATCGACAAATAAAAAATCCTTATGAAATATTGCGGCGGATTTCTTTTCATAATGCAATGATTCTGATTCATTATACAAAGAACTGCTAATAATAATCTGATCAAAAATCTGCCATCTATATTGATGTTTTAACGTTCCTTCAAAACCAAGAGATTCTTTATTAGTAAAAAGGTTTATCAAAGTATCGTTATATGACGTATTTTCAGGAGGTTTCGCATTCAGTACATTTAAGATACTGTTATCAAACGGTGTATCATTAAAATCTCCCATAATTATTATCTTAGGAATTGAGTTGTTAATTCTTATTAACGAATCAACTTTATTCTTTAATAATTTTGCAGTCATTTCTCTAAGATGAATAGTCTCTTTTTCACCTCCGTAACGAGAACTCCAATGATTCACGAAACAATGTATTGTATCGTTTTTCCTGTCATAGAATTTAGCGTATAAAATATCTCTAGTTTTAAAATGTTTGTTGTTTGGACTTCTAACTTTAATTGCGCCACTGTTAATCAGTTGAAGTTTATCGGTAGAATA
This sequence comes from Bacteroidales bacterium, assembly GCA_017630195.1. Taxonomy (GTDB): domain Bacteria; phylum Bacteroidota; class Bacteroidia; order Bacteroidales; family F082; genus Limimorpha. The sequence continues at coordinate 81,352 of JAGBVS010000021.1, forward strand.
CGCCAAAGCCACATCTATTCCTCTCCTATCTTCGCCTTCATAATGAATTATTCTGTAATTATGTTTTTTCAAAGGAGTTTCCTGAAACAACATTGTTGTCACAAAAGCATTTTCAACTTCACAAATACCCAAGACTGCAAGAGATTCGCCTTCCGAAAGAGACAAAATAGCCTTATACATATTATTACGTTTCTTGTAAAAACGGGAAACAGTCCAACGTTGTCCGCCTCTTTCCGTAAACTCATTATAAGAACGAGTCGAATCAACGAATGGATCAAAGAAATTCTCGAAATTCCAAAACGCAACTCTGAAAGAATCTTTTTCCTGCGAATATATTTCCTTATCTATAAATAATTGAAATACAAGAAATAACAATAATACAACAAATAATTTTTTCATAATAAAAGGTTTCATTTTTAGTTTCAGGAGCAAAATTATAGATAATTTTTGGATTGAAAAAATTTTCTGAGTATCTTTGTTCGCTTTTTAACAATAATTAACAATGTTTTCAATTTTTAGGCGAATTTTACTCATATTTTTATTAACATTTGCACCTATCGCAATGATGTCGCAAGTGAAAATTCGTGTTGAATTTGAAAATCTTGAGGATAGTCTATTCTACCTTTTAAAATATAAAAGCGACAAAACATACACAATCATAGATACTACTTTGGTTCCTAATCAGAAAAAAGTATTCAAAAACAAAACCAATTATCCAGAAGGCATTTACTTATTAGCCGACAGCAAGCAAAATCCTATCTTTGAAATACTTTTAGGCAAAGACCAAAAGTTCTCGATTATGGTTGGAGATCTGATGAGAAACGACACATATATTATTAAAGGCAGCAAAGAAACTTCGGATTACTTTGACATTTACGCAAAGACCAATTACAACAAGCTTTATATCAAAGCATTAGAAAGCGAAATCGAGTATTTTCCTGATAATGCAAGAAAAATTGATTCCATAAAATTGAATCACAATGAATATCTGGAATCGATAAAAATTAAAGATAGGAATTCATTTCTAAAAACATATATAGGATACAACAAGGAAATCATTGTCCCACAAGAATATAAGAACAAGTCCGAGCAATATATAATTGACCATTATTTTGATGACAAGAGTCTTAGCGACGTTCGTATCTTAAATACACGTCTGTTAAAGAATAAGTTAGACGATTATTTCAACAATTATTTGTCTAAACAAAGTACAAATGTTATTCTTCAAAAAATTGATTATCTAATAAATCGAACAACAGCTGGATATAGAGACATTCCTCAAAATCTACTCGATCATAATGTGAGAGATTATATCTTATGGTATTTATATTCCAAGTATTTTGATAACGATTTAATTTACATACACTTGTCGGACGTATATTTTTCAAAATTGGAAATCAACAATTTAACGGAAAATATCAGAAGTGAGATTGTCAAGAGAGCCGATATATTAAGGAAAATCACTATTGGACGCCTCGCTCCTACTTTCACCTATATCGATGATGAAGGAAATCAAATCGATTTATCTGAAATTGATAGTAAAAATACAATCCTATTTTTCTATAAACCTGATTGTCAGAAATGTATCAGAGAAAAACGTATTTTAGGATTGTTAAAGAACAGACAAAAAGATTTGACAATTTTATATATCAACATAAGCGAAGAAAATTATCATAATGTAAGTCAAGATATTGCAGTTCAATACGATATAAAGACTACACCAACGATATACATTTTAGATAAAGATAAAAGGATAATTGCAAAGAATATTAAAGCAGAAGATATTGAGTTTTATAAAATTAAAAAATAATGCCATGAGTTTTTTGAGTAAGGACACCATTTGCGCAATCGCAACAGCTTCAGGAACAGCAGCAGTTTCAATGATTAGAATGTCGGGAAAGGACAGCCATAAGATTGCACTTTCAAGATTTGTTAGAAGAAAACAATTAGCATTGCATGAAATCACTCCAAACAGAATGTATTATGGAGAATTTGCCGATACAAGTGGTAAAATCATTGATGATGTTATGATTACATTTTTCAAAGCACCACATTCATATACTGGAGAAGACTCTGTCGAGATTGTATGTCACGGCTCTATTTTCATTCAGAATAATATTTTAGAGATACTGATACAAAGCGGAGCGCGATTGGCAGAAGCCGGCGAATACACCATGAGAGCGTTTGTTAACAACAAGATGGACCTCACCCAGGCTGAAGCTGTTGCCGACCTCATCTCATCACAGAACGAAGCAGAACATCGTGTAGCGATGAACCAGCTCAAAGGCGGATTTTCCAAAGAACTTCAAGTATTGAGAAGCAAGCTGTTAGACCTCACATCATTGATGGAACTCGAACTCGACTTCAGCGAAGAAGACGTAGAATTTGCCGACCGCACAAAACTCAACAATTTGATAGACGAAGCATCTACTCACATCAACAAACTCACTGATTCTTTTAGACTTGGCAACACCATAAAGAGAGGCACACCTGTCGCTATTGTAGGCGACACCAACGCAGGAAAGAGCACCCTGCTCAACGCGCTGCTCGGTGAAGAAAGAGCCATCGTCTCCGACATAGCAGGAACCACACGCGACACCATCGAAGAAACACTGAATATCAGCGGAAAGACATTCAGGTTCATCGACACAGCAGGCATCAGAGAGACAGAAGACACCATTGAGAAAATAGGCATTGAGCGCGCTTTCAAGAAGATTTCAGAAGCCGACATTGTATTAGGTCTCCTCGACTTAAATCAAAGCTCGGACACATATTTCAAATCTGCCAACTTCATCATTGACAATGTCAACCTATTGAAACAAAAGCTGATATTGATATTCAACAAAGTCGATTTGAACCAACAAGCCATGTGGATGGACACAGAGTATATCATTGACAACCTTCGTGTTGCCATTGAAAAAAACATAGAAGATAACGGAGGCTATATGCTTGACGAGTACAAATACAGCATCACAGGACAAGACTGCTATGATATAAGGAACCTCATCAAATACGATTTCATTTCAGCGAAGAACGAAGAAGACATCGAGAAGTTAAAGAAAAACATAGCGTTCTTTGGCAGAGACCTGACAGTAGGCGAAAACGAGGTATTAGTCACCAACTTACGCCATTACGAAGCCTTAATAAAGGCAGCCGAGTCGTTGGTCAAGGTAAAGGATGGATTAGATTTCGGCATCTCCACAGAGTTCGTAGCCCAGGACTTAAAGGAAGTCCTTTATTATTTAGGCAGCATTACCGGTGAGATTAGCAGTGGCGACGTGCTCAATAATATTTTTGGAAGATTCTGCATCGGAAAGTGAGTTATCAATCACCCAATAGTTTTTACGTCTGTTTTTGTACCTCCTGTGTACCTCGCCGCATGAAATACGATTTTGCATTGGCAAAGTGATGGAAAATGTCGTCAACCGAACTAGTGAGTCACACTCTCAAGTTGAATTATTCTACTTTAGCAAATTGTTATCACATAATTTTGCCGAATAAGAAAAGTGTATTATATTTGCATTTCCGAAACCACCATTTCGGAAATGATTATTTCGGAACTAAATAAAAAGCGTATGAGATTTTTTGATAGAACAGAGGAGATTACATCACTCAAGGAGATACTTGAACTCTCAAAGAGTAATGCACAGTTTACGGTAGTGACAGGTCGTCGTCGTATCGGTAAAACATCGCTTGTGTGGAAGGCATACGAGGATGAGCCGATACTCTATTTCTTTGTTGCCCGTAAGGCTGAGAGTGATTTGTGTACGGATTATATTCAAGAGATTGAGAACAAGTTGGGTATCCCTACAATGGGCAGAGCAGAGCGATTCACAGAAATCTTCGAATACCTGATAAAACTCTCTATTGAGCGTCCAATTACACTATTTATAGATGAGTTTCAAGAATTCTTCAAGGTAAACAAGTCCGTATATAGCGATATGCAACGTATATGGGATATGTATCACACTAAGGCTCATATCAACCTTATAGTGTGCGGTTCTATCTTCTCGATGATGACTAAAATTTTCAAGGACAAGAAGGAGCCGCTGTATAATCGTCAGACTCGTTTTATATCGATTAAGCCATTCACCCCTACTGTATTGAAGGAGATTATGACGGAATATAATCCTAACTACACAGCCGAAGATTTGTTAGCGTTATACTCGTTTACAGGTGGCGTAGCAAAGTATGTTCAGTTGCTCGTTGATGCTGGAGCAACAACCAAGACAAAGATGCTTAATCACATCATCAAAGCTGACTCTGTATTCTTGGGCGAAGGCAAGGCTATACTTATCGAGGAATTTGGCAAGGACTACGGAGTCTATTTCTCTATTCTTTCTGCTATCGCTCGTGGCAAGACATTACGCTCGGAGATTGAGCAGATTGTCGGCAGGGAGATTGGTGGCTACCTCACAAAATTGGAGAAGGAGTACGAGCTTATTACCAAAAACCAACCTATCTTCGAAAAGAGTTCTACAAAGAAAGTTCGCTATACGATTGAGGACAACTTCTTCACCTTTTGGTTCCGTTTCATATACAAGTATAACTATATGCTTGAAATCGAGAACTATGATGCTGTAAAGACTATCATCAACCGCGACTACGAGACTTTCAGCGGTAAGATGCTTGAACGCTATTTCAAGCTTGTACTTATGGAGAGCAAGGCGTACACCCGCATCGGCAGTTGGTGGGATAGAAAGGGCGAGAATGAGATTGATATTGTTGCCGAGAACGAATTAAACGACGAAGCTGTATTCATCGAGGTAAAGAGAAAAGAGGAAAGCTTTGATTCTATCGCTCTTAATGAGAAAGTGGATGTATTTACTAGAGCTACAGGCAAGTTTAAGGATTACACTGTATCGCAAAAAGGCTTGTCAATGACCGATATGTAATATATTATGGAAGTTGTTAATTATTACATCTATCCTCTCGCTCCGAACTTAGGCAATGGTTTGAAGAGAACCACAACAAAGAGAAATGTTGTTGGGTAGTAACTTATCGCGGGAAATGCCCAGAGTGGATTTTGAAGATAGAAGACTGATGACTGAGGCAAATGAACACGGATGGCATTTATGGATATGAATGTAATTTAGGGTTAAAATCCTTGATGCTTTTTAGTAAAGTAAGATTCAATTTGGTGGATTTTGTATTAACTACTTATAAATAAAGCCCATATTCTAATCTACTAATATATACAACTGGATGACATTGACTGCATTAAAGATGATGTAGCATAAATCCACATTGTCATATTCACCACAAATCTCTTTTCTCACGCTCTCCGCGATTTGGAAATCTCAACCATCAAGCTCAAGATGCCGCACATCGAATCCGAGTACAGGTTAAAGTTGGTTGGGGTGATTAGGTGAATACAATCTTAATTTGTATCAAAAATTAAAGATGCAACATATCTAAACATTTATACTTTTCTTAAAAAAAGTGGCAAGGTTGATCAAATAATAAAAAGAGGACAAGGTTTTCTTGTCCTCAAATATGTAGGCGGCAAGGGAATCGAACCCTCATGGCGAAAATATTGATTTCAAAGTAAGCTTTTACCGCGCATTTTCTTCGAGCATTAACCACCTATTCCGCCAAATGCCCACCACTTTAAGAAATTACCTAATGCTGTCATATTATTCAGGGTTTGATTAAAATTAAAAAAAGTAATACATCCAAGTACAAACTGGTAATAAGTTGGTAAAGGACACCCGAATAAATGAGCGGATATTAAACATACTCCTACGTTCAATCAAATCCGATGCGAATATAGGGAAAACTTTTCAAACAAACTCCTTAATGTTCACTTTTTATCATCACACATTCCACATTCTACGAAAATCAGCACTTTATCTCACCATAATCCAAAAGTTATTTTGCAGTTATATTCTGATGGATGGTTTCACCATAATAACACCGATTTCCTTTGCCATCAAATAGCAACCTACATCGCATTTGACAAGCCACCACAGGCAGTGTATTATCTGACAGAACAGACTCATTACGAGTCTCTTATTATTTATTTACACAAAATATAGATGGTGTAATTATATATTTATTCAATACAACTTGTCGTCTCTATTAATCTCAAATATAGGATCATATGAAGGTCGATATTCAACACTATATTTACCATTTATCCCTAGAATAGGTATTTTATAATGTGCAGCTCGTTCTTGAGTGTCATTTGAATCATATTCCACCCATTCTTGAACATATATATATTCGTACTTTTTAAAGTGTTCAAAATTGGAGATAATATTTGTGATCGTCAAATTAAATTCAGAATCGTAATCACTATATGGCAAAATATAAATAAATATTGAATCGAAAATATACAAGACTGCGGTACAGTACGGAGAAAACGCTGGAGACTTTTCTGTTTTAAAGAAAAGATCCAATACTGGTTGTTCAAAAAAGAATGTATATTGTTCCCCATATAAGAAAGGAGGCAAATCATTGCTCTCAAAATCACCGTGAACCCACTCCCCAGTGCGAACAAAATGACTCATCTTATCAGATGGTATCATATCAACTGCAAATTTAACAAGAGCCTTGTAAATCCCCTGATACGAAACAGGCCCATTATTGTAAAGATGAATTTTTCCAGTTAATTTACCTTGATATAAATCATTAAATATATGCTCTTGTTTTACATATACTGCAGGCTGTTTAGTTACAGGATCGGGATGAATATGAAAATTGAGCCCTTCTTGATTATGAATTGCAGATTGCTTGCCTTTTATCTGCGAAAGATTGCGATTGATCTCAAGGAACCGAAATAAAGGTGTCTCAACATTATTTGAAAATAAATTATTACAAATATCACATTCTTCATAAGCAAACAAAAGATGATTCCCCAAGCTCTCTTGTAACGCATGAGAAATACTTTTATATCGCTCAGCACCAGTACCTTTACAAAATCTACATATACGTTTTGACTTATCTTTCTCGCCTACATAAACCTTGTCTGTCAAAAAGCCAAAAGAGAATGTATCATAAGATAAATAAAGTCTACCCCAATTCTGCACAAAAACATTATCTGCTTTTCTAACATCTATTCCTAAAGTGCGAGATTCTGTTTCAAGAACAGACCGTTTTAAGTCCATGAGAGAAACATTTGTTCTCTGACGAATGAAATAATCCCCATCCTCAAATCCTTTAAAATAAACAGGTAATTGCTGAACGTTAGGGTATTTATCCTTGTATTTATCAGACAATTTTTGCATTACTTCAATAATCTGCGAATAGTAACAATAAACAGCATGAATGTTTCCTCCCTGAATAGCTTTTATACTATCAAATACTTGATCTATTTCTTTTGCAACCCCATGATCTGCCGTTGAAAAATCTATTAGAGTTCTTTTCTTAGGAGACAAAAGATAGAACTTCTGAGGTTGTATGTCAAAAATATCCATATAATACAGAATTAATGTATATAATCTTATTGTAATGATGTTTTATGATTTGGGTATATCTTCCAATTTAATCAGTCTTAACCTGTTTTTTAGACTCCAGTGTTCCAAAATAAATCCATCTATTCTTTTTTTATCTGTACTAGAAAAATAACTTACTTCCCATTGAGATGTAGCGGGAACATTATTAAAAAACCAATCCATATAATCTTCATCTACTGATGAAAATGAAAAACCATATATATGCACACACTCTAAATCTTTGAGAATCTCTTTTAATTCTTGATGTTTGTAAATATGTTCGTATGGATTCTTATGATATTTACTTAATTCAAAAGATACTTGCTCCTCGTCATTGCTCATTGAATTTCCCTGAAGAAACGCATCGTGTCCATATATCAGACGTTCGTGTTTTGAAGATTGACCATGAATATGAAGAACTCGTTCTTCTGGTATTTTATACAACCCCTCAAGTACATCCGTATAATTAAAATTAATGAAAAATGAATCTTCTATTTCCAAATTGATGTACTTTGGGTTGGTTATTAAACTTTGACAACTTTCCACCCATTTTCCAAAACAGTATTGTAATATATCAAGTAAACCTCTCAGACGTCTTGCGCAAGGTACATCAGGGTGCAAATTTGGAGGTAAATTATATTTTTCTTCGAAATTCTTTCTCCTTTTTATTTCTGATAGAATTTCATCTTTAGATTTTTCTTGTGGCGTAAACTTCTTTATGTATTTCTTTATGTCTAATTTACCAAGTTGCACTTCAAAATCATTCCACCATTCAACATCCATATCATAGGTAGCCTGCATATTCTCGAAGATGAATGGATAATTATTTTCCAGCCACAAACGAAAATCCACATATCGTGTACGAAGTCCAGTATGAATATCAAACCCGTTACCAATTATGTATAGATGCTTCATAGTGTTAATTAAATAAAATTAAAAACTATTCTTATTTTATGGATTACATATGAAATAAAGGAAGGTCTTATTACAATGACATAATACAGAATAAAGGTTAATTCAACCTCACCATCCCCGCCAACTGAACAAAATAATCATTCGACCAGATATCCAACTCCTTTGGATTGCGCACAAAAGGAAGTACATCCTCTTTTACTTGCTTTATATCAGCTGTAGAAAGGCGTTCTTTCAGCTTCTCCTTGAATTGTTCTAGAGTAATATCTTCGTCATTAAACTGCTTGCATCTTTCAGCCAAATGTACAAAATCCAGGGGCACATTATGGCGTACATACCATTCAAAGTCGTACCAATCGCGTCCCTTTACTCGGTTTTTCCACGCGCGATATACCAGGGCGTGCATCTTGCCGGCAAACAGATCGGATAGAGTGAAGCAACGAGTCATGAATGAATGAGGCTGCAACAACAGTTTTTGCTCAGTCTTAAAATTAAGTGGAGGACAAGTATCAACCTCTATCTTGATTTTAATAGATTTCTCTGTTTGAAACATAACATCATAGACATCGGTATTGTCCTTTAGAAAGGCAGACTCAACCTTGCCGAAATTCTTCTTATCCTTCTTCTTGATTTCTACTTCTCGTCCAACTATAGCAAACGTATCAATTATAGGTTGGAAATATTTGCTGAAATCAAATGCATCATCCTGTGCTAGCAGAGAAAAGTCCATATCTTCACTAAAGCGTTGCAACCCATGAAAGATTCTCAAACAAGTACCGCCATAGAATGCTGCAGATTCAAAAAATCCACCACTATACAAACCTGCAAGAATCACCTGTTGGTTTACTTCAAAAATAGCGTTTCGCTTATTCTGCTCTGTCATCAGATCATATCGTGACAACATGCTATCGTAAATTTCATTCTTCATCGTCTTAGAAACTTTAATACGGTTGCAATAGAATCGACCTTCTTACCGACCTTTATATACTCTTCAAAAATATTAACGTCAAAATTATAGAATTCATCCATATCCATTCGGATATCATGTTCAAGATAGTTTTCAACATCCTTCATAAAACGCAGATTTACCTTGGATGAATTTGCTATCAGGTCGCACAAAGCCTTTTCGGGCGATGCTATCAAGAAAGCATATTCGCCCTTATGAATACTTCTTACTCCAACAGAGAAAGCAGCTCGGGAAATATACTTGTAATCGTAATTACCAATAGGAGTCTGAAAACTTCGTGAATGCTTTATCGTCATAGACTGATGTGTATACACAGCCTCTGGAATTAATCCATAATATCTTAATGCTGTTGACATAGAGATATATGAAGGAGCATAAAGATGATTGGCTATCAATTCATTTGAAAGTGTCTTTCCGGAATGTTCAGGATTGACAACATAGAGCCCCCTCTTCAATCTTATGATATATCCGTTCTTCTCGAGCCAAACAACCTTCTTATCTGCAGACTTGAGCTCAGGATATAGCGATTCGATGACTGAAGTCGTTACTGGGATAGCTCCTATTTCCTTTAATTGTCTATTCATGTCGCAAATATAGTAATATTTTGAATAATAAAAGAAGTATTTCTTCCTTTTCTGTTCAAATATTATCTATATTCACATTTTCCCGACGAAAAAGAGCCTCCTTTTCACATTATCCCATATTGTTCTAGTTGTAAAAATCACATTTTCCCCGAATTTAATCCTTGCTGGGCAAAAGAAAAATTCAAAGACTTCTCTTCTTTTGAGAAGCAAAAAGGGTATGTTTTGGCACTTATAAAAAACACCTTCTAAAAGATAGACGGATATAAAGAAACACATAACATCTGCAAATGAGAGGAGCAAAGTGCATTTTATAAGAGTGTAAAGCCACTGCTATGACAGACCTCTTAAATTTGGTGATAAAGGCAGTTTAGTTTACTCCTATTCTATATATACATTGGACTAAACTAAACCACAAAATTAATAGCAATCGGAGGTGCAATTTCTGCTCCAATTAAAGGCAATTTTACCATGCAACGAAATGCAAATATGCTAAAAATTCTAAAAAGAGTGCGTTTTTGCAGATTTTATGGGTTTCTTTGCAAAAATGCAGTCCCCTGTCTGTCCCCCGAATAATTTTTTGTCCTTCGGTAAAACTTTGCAATATATTATGTATAAAGTAATTATAAAGTTCTAGATAGGCGTTAAAAAAAACTCTGCATCGGAAAGTGAGAGATATCTTTATCTTTGCTCAATAAATTGAGTGATGAGAAAACAGATAGCGAACATAATTACAGCAAGCAGAATTTTAAGCAGTATTTGTCTATTGCTCAGTCCTGTTTTTTCCATTAGCTTTTACATCATATACATATATTGTGGAATTACGGATATGGCAGACGGAGCAATTGCAAGGAGAACAAAATCCGACAGTGAATTGGGAGCAATATTAGACACAGTTGCCGACATTGTATTTGCAGCAGTGTGTTTTGTAAAGATACTGCCATCAATGCAATTTCCTGTTTGGTTATGGATTTGGATTGTCATTATAGCCATCATTAAAATAGGCAATTTTGTTTGGGTTTTGATTTGCAACAAAAAGCTGATATCCCTACATACCATTTTGAATAAAGCCACAGGATTTTTATTATTTCTTTTCCCCTTAACACTCGGTTTTATTGAACCCGTCTATAGCTCTGCAGCAGTATGTCTCATGGCGACATTGTCGGCAATCGATGAGATGTGGCATATAAGGATGAGAAAAGAAGGTGTTTAGTTAAAAAAGTATAAAAGTTTTTTTATCTTTTTCTTCTTTATATTGCATAATAATTCCTATTTTTGTAAGGAAATGGTAAATTACAAAAAAGGATGGATAAACCTCGAACTGCACAAAATAAGTGCTTGAGAACGTGGCATCAAACAGACTTGGCTTGCTGAACGGCTTGGCAAGAGTTTCTGTATAGTAAACTCCTACGTTTGTAATCGACGCCAACCGAGTTTAGATGTGCTATTTGAGATAGCAAATATATTAATGTAGATACAAAATATTTGATAGCAAATAAATAAAGAAACATAATAATTAAAATGGTTAATACTTTTAATATAAGTAATAGGCGTTATTTAGGAAATAAATATAAGCTCCTTGATTGGATAAAGAGTATTGTTAATGAAAACTGTACTAATGTTCAATCGTTCTTTGATGTATTTTCTGGAACAGGTAGTGTCGCCTCTGCATTTATTGATAAAAAATTAGTGGTATGCGACTTGATGAAAAGTAATTATTATGCTGCTTTATGTTGGTTCTCTCCTGAAAATATCGATAGAGATAAATTAGCTAGGCTTATCGAAGAATATAACGCACTCGACACAGCACTTGAAGATAATTATATGTCTCAAAACTTTTCGGAGACATATTTCGACAAGAAGACATGCCAAAAGATTGGGTATATCAGAGATGATATAGAGAAGAAACTTATGGATGGCATTGTCAATAAAAGAGAGCATGCCTGTATTATCACCTCATTGTTTTATGCAATGGATAGAATTAGCCATACATGCGGTCATTATGATTCATTTATACGAGATGGTAGGTACGAAGGATTCTTGGAACTCAGAATGCCAGATAATGACTATCCTCTGAATGATAATAATCATATCTATTGTGCAAATAGCAATGATATAGCTGAATTGGAAGATGTTGATATTGCATATTTGGATCCTCCTTATAATAGTCGCCAATATTGCGATGCATATCATTTGCTGGAGAATGTTGCACTTTGGACTAAACCTGAGGTATATGGCATTGCAAGAAAGATGGATCGCACTAATATGAAGAGTAAATACTGTAAAAGTATACAAGCTGCCATTGCTCTTGAAGATCTTGTTCGAAAATTGAGATGTAGATATATCCTATTTAGTTATAATAACAACGGGAAGAAATTACAATGCAGAAGTAATGCAAAACTAACAGACGAAGAAATCATAAGAATCCTTTCCATAAGGGGAGATGTGCAAGTTTTCACTACTGAATACAAAGGCTTCGAAGCTGGATATGAAGCCAAGAACAAAGACAACCAAGAAAGACTCTTTTTATGCAGCGTAAACAAATAAAGAATTATATATCATCGCCATTGAATTATATCGGAGGTAAGGCTCGTATTTTAGATCAGATACTCCCCCATATGCCTTCGGATATAGATATTTTTGTTGATTTATTTTGTGGCGGATGCAATGTGGGTATGAATGTATCTGCAGATTATACTATTTATAATGATATATCGAAGCCACTTATAAGTTTGCTAAAGGCATTTAAAAGAATGAATAACGAGACAATAATAAATAGGATCAACGCTCTCATTAATGAATTCGGTCTCAGTAAAACACGTAATCATAACTTTAAATTTTATGGTGGCGATGCTAATAAGGGAGTTTCTGCTTATAACAGAGAAAAATTTCTCTTGTTAAGAGAACGTTTTAACTCTCATCCCAAGAAAGATAATCAATACTATATTTTATTGTATACATTGATATTATTTGGATTTAATAACCAATTAAGATTTAACGATAAAGGGGAGTTTAATCTTCCTGTTGGCAAACGAGATTTTAATACCGCAATCGAAGCAAAACTTGTTAAGTTTTTAGACGCACTTCGCATGCAGCCACATGAATTTCAGACGAAGGATTTTAGAAAATTTAATTTTGCCGATTTAACAGAGAATAGTCTTGTTTATTGCGATCCTCCGTATCTGATTACAACAGCAACATATAATGAGAAGGATGGGTGGACGGAACAAGATGAACGAGACCTTTTCGCCATACTTGATAAACTCACAGAAAAGAGAATTAGATTCGTTCTAAGCAATGTTCTCCATCATGAAGGGAAAGAGAATTCATTACTTATAGAATGGATAGGTCAGCATAATTACAGAGTTCATAATCTGTTTATGGACTATCATTACAGTAATTATCAAAAGAAATCAAAGAAAGCAGAATCGCAAGAGGTCTTAATAACAAATTACTAACATGGCTGAGTACAACAAGTTTATAGGGAAATACGAAAGAATTCCATATAGTTCGTTTGTTTGGAAATTTGGTACAACATCCTTTCGAACCCGAGAGTTTAATAGAATGACCGAATGGCAACTCCAATTACTGGATGACTTTTGGAAGAAACCAGAAAATAAAGATCAAGGTTGGGAGAAAAAATATATAGCTACTGATCAATTAGATATCTACGAAATAAAGAATAGATATTATGATTGGCTTGTTGAAAATGGTTTCACAAGAGGTGATGATAAGGTAAAGTATAAAGCTGCTCGAGAAAAAACGAGTGGATTATATGATATGGGGCTTATTAATGAAAACCATCGTCTTACAGATGTTGGTCATAATTTATTGCAACTATCTGCCGATGGTGAGGCTTTTTTAAGAAAAACCCCATTAAACATATCTGAAGACTCTTTTCTATACCTCAAGCAACTTCTGAAATTGAGTTCAAATGACACTGGTAATACAGTGCGCCCATTCATTGTCGTTTTGTATTTATTGTCTAAACTAGACTATTTAACTTATGAAGAGTTTAGATATCTAATGCCACTATGTACATCTTCATTCAATACTGAATATATTTTGAATTGTATTCAGGAAAATAGGGATAAAGCAAGTGGAATCGACAATATAATTATTGACTTTTTGCTGAATAAAAGTAATTATCAAGAAGGACTTAAACGATTCATTGAAGAACCATTCTCAGAAGAATTGCTACTATCTGTTGGAATGAACAGAAAAAGTGCCGATTATGATCGAGCATACATTCCTGTTTATCAAGAAATGTATGCTGTTTATATGTTAAATGATTCTTCGCGAATATATCCACTTTTCTTATCACTTAATAAATTGTCTACATCTATTAAGTGGAAGACAATAATGTTCAATACCAGCCTTAAAGCAGCAGTAAAAAAAGATCCAGAAGGTAGCCTAATACCGTTGCCTGCTATTATTACGCAATCAGAAGTGTCCTTCAAGGAGTTCTTCTATTTGACCATGCATCTAAATAAGGCAAAATCGATGCTTGAAGATTATCTTGATCTGAATAGACGTTATTTAGGATTAACAAACTGCTTCATCTTTGAAGATGATCAAGTACGGCTGGATATCGTACCCAAACACTTTTTTAATGCCGCAATCAATGAATTGTATAATCAAGCTTACGAGGAGTGTGATCTGTTGTTTGCAGATTGCACTATAGATAGTATTTGCCCTGCATTAACTTTTGATGAAAAACAAATTATCGATGGTATCAACAAAGAATTAGGAATCCATATAGATAGTATCGAAGAGGCTTACGATGAAGTTGACAAAGTTAGATACGACCGTTTTAATAAGTTAATTGACGAAAAATTTTCGGACGAAAAACTTTTAAAATTACTTAATAACTTTGACAATAGGACTGATTCTGAGATTTGTCAGATGGTGACTGATAATGCCGATATTCCTACAATATTTGAATATATACTTGGTATAATATGGTATAAAGTTAGTGGAAGAGAAGGCAAGATTCTCGACTATTTAAAATTATCTCTTGATGCGAATCTATTACCTATAACCCACGCTGCTGGAGGGGAAGCTGATATTGTCTATGAGTATAAAGAAACAACAGATTATCCAAAACATAGTTTACTGTTAGAAGCGACTCTTGCAGATAGTACCAATCAGCGCAGAATGGAAATGGAGCCAGTTTCAAGACATCTTGGCAATCATCTATTGAGGACTGGTAACAGAAATAGCTATTGTGTATTTGCAACTAGTTATTTGCATATCAATGTAATTGGAGATTTCCGTATGAGAAAAATGGTAATGTATTGTGATCCACAGGATACAAGTAAATATGTCTCGGATTTGAAAATTATGCCACTTTGCACCAATGATTTAAGATGTATTATTGAAAAGAAGATTTCATATGCTCAATTATATAAACATTTTTGTATAGCATATGAATCTCAAGAAATGCATCCTCAGAAATGGTACGATGAATATGTCTGCATAGAGAACTCTAATCTATTCTATAATTTTGAAGACCACCCCATGTGTATGGTTGCAGATGTAAAGGTAAAATATAATGAATAGGAATGTTTTTTCAATATAAACATGAGTAGAATAGAAACTGCTATAAATAATCTCCTAAACCAGACAAATGGAGTTATCAATTCTCGCATTGAGGAAGTGCGATACTCTGTTGATGTACCTGAAACTAATGCAAAAGGGTATTGCTATTGCTTGAAGGTAGATGGTAATGGGAATCTAAGACTTCAAGATTTGATAGAGTATATTGATACAAGGATTGTTGATTATGCAATCCCTAAAAAAGAAATTGATGAGGCTGGAGATGATTATAATAGAACGGGGTCTACTCGTAAAATATTAGAATTACAAAAGAAGGCAGAGAATCTTTTTACAGATTTGAAGAAGACTGGCGAAGGAGGAGAAATACTATTATATATCCTTACGCAAGATATTCTTAAATTACCTCAGCTTATAAGCAAGATGTCGTTAAAAACTTCAGGTAAGTTACATTATCAAGGAGCTGATGGCATTCATTTTAAATACAATGAGACAACAAAAAATCTTGAGCTGTATTGGGCAGAGTCAAAGATGTATAAAGACTTAAATACGGCAATAACAAGATGCTTTGAGAGTATAAAAGGGTTCTTGCTTGACCCACAAAGTTATACTTCAACACAAGAACGAGATATTGATTTAATAACCTCAAATATCCATCAAAATATAAATAATGAAGAATTAGAAAATGTTCTTCTGACATTCTTTGACAAGGATAGCGAGCTGTCTAATAATTTAGTATATAAAGGTATTTGCTTTATAGGTTTTGATTATGATAAATATCCAACAAAGGACGATATAACAAAGACCACCAATGATATAAAGAATGCAATACTTGCTGAATATGATAATTGGCATAATACTCTAGGTGAAAAAATCAAAATGCATATCAACCTAGATAAGAAAGAAATACATATATTTTTAATGCCATTCCCTTCGGTAGAAGACTTTAGAAAACATTACCTCGAAACAATAAAATAATGTTAGTAGAAAAGGTATATAATTTAAATAGTTTTCAACGACAATATGAAGCGTTGCTTACATTGTCTGTGTGTGACACTATTCCCAATCTAATTTGGAATAAAGATAAGTCAACTTTGTTATCTCTAATAGATTGGGACAATATGTTAAGTATTGCTTCTCTATTTTGCTATAGCGAAGAAAACAAATATGTTGATGCGGCCTTACGTATTGCCCAAACTTGTATTTTGCAAGAAAGTTGTACCGAGAATCAGAAAAATGCGTCTGCATTTATTTTAGATACTTTAACTAATAAGCCGGCAATTAAACTTGCTATTACTAAGAAATATTTAAAAGAGAGCTATAAAGAGCACCTACCTTTTTCTCTAAAACTTCAACAATGTAAGTCGGATTATGAGCACACAATTATTATCAATGAGGACATCATTACTTTAAACAGATTCCAGAAAGAGGTATATGCAGCTCACAAAAGCAACGAAACTATTAGTATCTCGGCTCCCACATCCGCTGGAAAATCTTACATTCTTTGTACCTTAATTCTAGAGGAATTGTCCAAAGGAAATAAAAATATTGTTTATGTTGTTCCTACAAGAGCTCTTATAAGCCAAGTAGAAGCAGATTTAAGAGCATTATTAAAGCAGTATAATTTAGAGGCTCAAACAAATATTACTACCGTTCCTCCACAAGATGTGATCAATACTGAAATCTCTAATGTATATGTCTTTACACAGGAGCGTCTACACTGGTTCTTATTTGGAAATAATTCGACTAACATCGACTTGCTTATTGTTGATGAGGCTCATAAAATTGAGGATGGGAATAGAGGTATTTTACTACAACAAAAGATTGAAGATGTTGTAAAAGCCAACCCTAATGTAAAAGTCTATTTCTCAAGTCCTTTTACATCAAATCCTGAAATATTATTAGATAATGTTATAAATAATAGCCGAAAATGCAAGGTCAATACGCAATTTGTATCAGTAAATCAGAACTTATTGCATATATCGCAAGTACCACGAAAAATTAAAGAATGGCTCATTCATTTATGTACGATTGAAAAAACTATTTTATTGGGCAAAATAGTTATGACCGATCGTCCCACTTCTGAATTACATAAGATTGTTCACACTGCATATCAAACATCAAACAAGGGTGGTTGTTTAATATATAGCAATGGTGCGGCAGAGGCTGAAAAAACAGCTATCTTATTGTCTAATTTATTGACTGACATCAAAAATACCCCAGAGATTATAGATCTTATTAAATTAGTTAAAAAGACAATTCATAAAGATTATGTTTTAGCAACAGTGTTACGTAAAGGCATAGCTTTTCATTACGGAAATATGCCATTGCTAATAAGGGAGGAGATAGAGAGACTTTTTTCTATTGGCAAAATAGATTATTTAGTTTGTACATCCACTTTGTTGGAAGGAGTGAATCTCCCCGCAAAATCAATCATTATCCGAAAACCAACAAGAGGTAAAGGTAAGCCTCTTAATCAAAATGATTTTTGGAATTTAGCAGGTAGAGCAGGAAGATGGGGAAAAGAGTATAGTGGCAATATATTTTGTATTGCACCTTCTGACTGGGATGTTCAGCCAGAGCCGAATAAAACGAAGCAGGAAATCAAAAGAGCAATTAATACTATTGAAAATAATGGAGATGAATTATTAGAATATATTCAGAATGAGTCTCCTAGGAAGGTTGCTGAAAGTAGACAAGATTTAGAATCTGCATTGGGGTATTTTTATATAAAACATATTATAGATAAAGAAGAATTTCCATCCGACTCCTTTTATGTAAAATTAATGCAAAAACTCAAAAATATTAACACTAAAATAACATTACCTAGTTCAATACTTAAGAAGAATCCTGGGATATCACCTTTGGCACAGCAAACCTTGTTTAATTATTTCAATAGTCACATAAATACAATAGAAGAGTTAATACCTGTTTACCCTAATGATAGCAATGCATTTGATGAATACACAAAACTTGTAGGTATTATAGGTCAAACGATATCATGTTATCCTGATGAATTAAATGCAGCAAGAGCGATCTTATTGATTAATTGGATGTCTGGCAAGCCATTATCATATCTTATTGATAAAAGTTTTAAATCTTATCAAAAGAATGGATACAATAAACCATTACCAGTAGTTATTAGGGAGGTAATGGAAAATGTTGAGAATTTCGTAAGATTTAAATTTGCAAAAGACTCTTGTTGCTATGTTGATATTCTACGATATGTGCTTGAACTAAATGGTAAACAAGATTTAATAGATAATATTCCTCAATTAAGTTTATGGCTAGAGTTTGGTGTTTCACAAAAGACCCACCTCTCATTATTGGCTCTCGGGTTAAGCCGTAATACCGTACTAGAATTAGCGCAACTAACGGTTTCGACAGAGAAATCAATTGAAGAGTGCTTAACTTGGCTGAGGTCGTTAAATCTTGAAGAATTAGATTTATCACCGATAATAATTAATGATATAAAAAAGGTTTTGTAGTTACTATTATAAAGCACCTTTAGCATGCAACTTATAAAATTATAATGAATACAAATGATAGAATTAACAGATTTAAAATTTAATACATGTGCTTATTTTTATAAGATAAAAGAAGGATGTTTGATTACAGACAATGAAATCAAACAAATGTTAATTGAAGTTACTTCCACAAAAATAAGAAAATATCTATTTGATATATGTCGAGTAGAAAACAATGGAGTTAAGTATTCTCTTCGAATATTCAAGGACAAACCTAAAATGCCTGGATTTATTGCTATTGAGGACAATAATTGGAAAGAACAAAAGATTGGTTACTATTTGTTTATAGAATATTCTAATCATGTTGCGATATTTAAAAAAAACTGTATAATTCCCAAAGATATTTCATCAAAATTTGAAAGCATTAATTACAACAAATTAATTAATCTATATACTGACAACAACACAGAGTTTAAAAAAATAAACATGCAGAATCTAGATGGTTCTGATCATGCAATGCGTTTCAAATCATATGGAGCACTTAACTTAAAGGAAAATATTTCTCCAATAGGTGCTAGTCGTTACTATATCAGATCTCTAAAAGGTAATAACGGAAATGATCATTTTGCTCTGACATTGAATACATCTAAAATACATGATTTTAAAGACATCTATACTTTGGATGAAATATGCAAATGGGTAAAAGCAACTATTGATAAATTGAATGATAATAATATCGTTGCTTCAGATTTTCTCAATATCTTTGCTAAACCTGTAAAATATGAGGATATATATAATAATCTTCAGCCAACTTCTCTTCTGTTATTTACCGATTTAATAATGTTGCTAATAGATAAAGGTGCTAAATTTTCTTATTGTGATAAAAACAAAATAATAAGTAATAAAGTGCTTTGTAGAGGATTAAGCATGGTACAACGTTGTTTCGAATCCGTAAATCGAGAAGATAAGGACGGTAAGATTTATTATTATACGGGGCATAATAACTGTATTGAAATTAAATTACTTAAATCAGGCATCAAACTCATAAATTCAAAATGGGATAATATATCAATTAGTGAAACACCTGATGAAGAGTACGATGGAACGTTGTTAGATTTAATAAATAAAAATTCATTATTTAATCTTTATTTTACAGATACAGAATTAATATATAATAATCGCGTTTTATTCAGAGATACAAAGTTGTTGAGCAGCGCATATCATTTCCTTGATATATTAAAAGTTAGAATGAACGGAGAATTTTTATATGAAAAGCATAAAAAAAGTTCTCCTCGAGACTTAGAAAATTGGCACGAGCATAGTATTTTTAAATATGTAGAATCAACTTTTATGCCCGAGTATAGATATTTCATATGTGATGATTGTGGAATAGAATGGGCTGATCACATTGGAATATCAGAAAATAGAATCACATTTTTCATTGAAAAGCATAAAACATCGCTGGATTCGGCATCGGATTTTCAAGATGTCGTTGGACAAGCTTTAAAAAATATAGCTAACCTTATGCCTTCAAAAAATCAATTAGATGAGAAACGAGAACTATGGAATATGAACTACTTAACATCGAATATTCCAAGATTTAGGTCTAGAGAAGGTAATGTTAATGATGCTATTAATGAATGGTTAAAGAATAATCAAAGACCTAATTGTCAACGAGAGATATGTCTGGTTGTAGACTTTATAGAAAAGGAAAGATTTAAAAACCAACTCGAATCACTTATGAATGAGCAAGAAATTGATCATGAAGCAGAATTGAGAATGAGACTTTGGCTATTATCTTCATTTGTAAATACATGTCTGGAATATGGAGTTACTCCATTGATTTATTGTCGTTAGATTTATGCTTAATTAGGGAACGATATACATGTTTACACCAAACTATAATTTTAAATGGCATCATCCATAATTTTGAGGTAGGTTTATCGTGAATAAAAATAGTTACTGCTTCATAATATAAACAAAAGAACTCCACTAATTTCAATGGAATTCAATATGTTTTAGGTTCATTTAAATTTTGAATAAAATCTTGATTTTGTGTAAACATACTATACCCCTACTCTATCTCTCTATTTAAAACGATGTGTGATGAGTGGCATGGTGCAAAAGACAGAATCTTCCTCCTACACATCCAAATACAACCAACGCTTTTCTTTCCAAAGATTGTTGTCAAGGTCGCATATCTCCTGGCCGCCGAGCTCGAGCATCTTGTCATGGAAGTCTTTGTCGTGGCCTCGGACAAAGCTGTGGGTTAGCTCATGGATGCAGAGCGCCTCGAGACTCTTCTCGGGCAGCTGCACACAGCCGGCGCAGAATGTGACGTCGTGGGTATCAAAATCGTATAAAGCCCAAAATCCCCTGAGTGCCTTCACAATGATGCAATTTCTGTACTGGACATTGATACGCTCCGACACTCTTTGCAGCACCTGCGGTATGACTACCTGCGCTCTCTTGAATATCACCTCCTTCACCTTCTTGAGAATTGTCTCTTGAACATAGATGTAATTGAGATTGGCATTCTTAGGAAATGTGACGTAGCAGTCGCGGCCGTCGAGACGTGTGGTGTAACTGTCGCTGCTGCCTCTCGTTACCAGCAGCCTGAAATGGTGAGTGTCGAGTGTATAACCGTCATGAAACCTGTTCTTGCTGTCGCACGTCCACTCTTTGTTGACACGCAGAATGTTCTCTTCGGCAAAGTAGAACAATTCGGCAAATGTGTCTTTCAGGTCACCAGACACGACAGTTTCGTTTATGTTATACCTCAACTGCGGGCTCTTCGGGCCATTGAGACTCTTCATAACTTTCACATTACCAATGCCGTCAATAAAACGGCTCATGCTGTTGCAATCCACAACATCCTTCAGTTGCTCTATACGCTCTTGTACCCATGCGCAAAACTTAGTGTTTCTTTTAGAATGACCGATATTGTTATAGGAGACCTGGTACAAGTCTTTTGCCATGAGCAGGTTTTTCTCCACTCCTAGCCCATACTCGTAGCAGTCCGCAAGCCATGCCAGCGACACGTTAGAGCGTTCTTTGACGATGCTCAGCAGAAAATGCTCCGCCGCCTCGTACCTCTTACATTTGTAAAGTTCCCTGCCTCTCTCAAAATAATCCAATCTGTCCATTGGCCAATAAACTTTGCAATACCTTTTTATTTTAAGACTTCATACACCTGCTCACAGATTGACTGCATACCTTTATATGTTGGATGACCATACTCTTTTTCAATATCTTTCAAGACGATATTCGTTACACCATAGTGTTCACATATATTCTTTATTGACTTGGCATAAGGCTTGGTCAAACCCAAAATGTCATCATTTCCATTGGTGATGCTATAAACCGTAGCATCAGGATAAAGTGTCTGAAGACTTGCCAGCAATTTACTGAATGCAGGACGGAAACATTTCAAATCGGCATCCGTCCAGTTGCCATAGACATAGTCGCCTAACTCCACTCCTGCCCAGCAGTCATTGGTACCGCCAAAGACAAGGATGATGTCCGGGTCGCCATTATAATCAACGCCAAAGGAGTTTTTCCCAACGCGATGCATGAAAGACAAATCCGTGTCCGTCACATCAACACCGTTGTAATGCGTGTTTGAAACGACTGAACCAGAGTATGAATTTGAAATCTCTAATTCAAACTCAGGCTTCTGGCATAACATATACCACCAGGTTTTATCCACCGATGTCACATCGGTATTATCTTCATGTGGATAATACACCCAATATTCATTAGGATTTCCCTCAATATCCATGTTCGACCATCCTTCAAATGTGGAATAACTGTCTCCCATAATGGAAATCTTCTTGACGGATGTCGTATCATCTGGATTATCAGGATTACATGAGAATAATATTGTTGCTAACAAAAGAGTTGCGATGCTTAATATAGTCTTTTTCATAATTTATGAATTCTCAATATATAAATTAACACTACTCAATACCCAAATAAACTTTTTTATACCAACAAGCCCAATCTGGCAAATACTTCATGGCTTTATCAACAAGTACATTTGACTTAAACTCATAGAATTTGGGCGAGTTATTTATAAGTACACGAAACTCATTTATAGTTTTGTCAAGGAAATAATTCTCCGGATGAGAAACAACAGAAAAATAGACCTCTGCAAATACACCTCTATTCTCAAGTTCCAAAGCAAGTAACTGATTTCTCCATAGTTGATTCATGCCACCCCTAAATGGACAGCCGTAACCTTCATATTTTCCAGTAAAAAAAGTAGAGTGCTTATCCATAATTTTCCAATAATTATAATCACAATGTTCGTGATAATAACATTTATTGTGGTTTTCCATAATTTCCTCAATACCACAGGAAGTGCAGCATGCCTTCTGCGAATCAGAGATTCCTTTTGAACGATGGCCACCACAAGTCGTAAATTCTTGCTCCGTTAACTTGTGTTCTATTAGCCAAAGGCATAACTTGTTGTCCTTGTTACGATATGCAATGGCAACATCAGAGTCCGTACCAGCATGAGGACTATGGTCACCAAGAAGACCTTTTGTCCCTTCTAATGATGAATCCCAATACTCAAAGCAATATCCTTTGCGGAACTGTTCTCTGTCAATATAGACAAAGTCTTTGGGTACCACTCCTGACTGTAAAAGTATCTGATCTGCAGACTCGCACTCCAATATTGGCACAAATAGGTTAATACACGCTGTTTGAGAACTTGCCACATGTACAGATGCTGCAAGATGTGGTTTGTATGCAAATTTGCTCTTTTGGATATCCTCTACAATGGTTTTAATACCATCATACAACATAACTGGAATTTTTGCATTACAATATGGCTCAGGCAACAAGCAATCGTGATAAACACCACGTGCAGAAACACCTTTGCCTTCAATTTTGAGGTATTCTTTCTTGTACTTTATCAGAGACGAATATACCTTCTGCTGAAAATCATTGTACGACATATGCATTATCCTTGGATACTTATAAAAATATTTCCTTAAACTTCTCTTTGATTTCATCCCTCACTCTGCGGAACTCGCTCATCACAAATTCATCCGCACCTATGGCATCCGAAGGGTCGTCAAAACCGATATGCAGGCGGTGTTTAACATTACCCGTAAACATTGGACAACTCTCGTTGGCTCCGCCACAGACTGTTATCACATAATCCCACTCATCATTGAGATATATTTCTACACTTTTGGGTCTATGGTTAGATATGTCAACACCCACTTCTTTCATCACTTCAATAGCTTTTGGATTCACTATATCGGCAGGCTTAGTCCCGGCAGAATGCACTTCTAAGTCACTATTAAACGATTGAAGAAATCCGTGTGCCATCTGACTACGGCAACTGTTACCTGTACACAAAATCAATACTTTCATAAATGCAATTAATTACTTATTCTTAGGAAAGAAAGGGCAACGTTTCTGAATACACTGATTGTTTTTAGTGAAATGTCTGCACACTACGGAAGATTTTTCCATGCAAACACCAAAATTAGCTTCCACGAAATCAATGGCTGCTAGAATAGATAAATAGGAATCACGCTTACAACATCGCGGACCGCCAATCTCCGCAATCTTGTTGAGCGATGCAGCCGACATTCTATGTGACAAAGCAAACGGCTCGACTGTCAATGGCGTTGAATGTGAGATTATAGAAACAAACATACCAGAACTCAGTCCCGCGCCACATGCACCCCAAAAGCCACAAGCACCACCTGGAACCTGCTTGCCTCGTTTCATCATTTCTACCAACGCATCAGGAAGCACGATGTCTCCTCCTGCATTATGATAAGCCGTAAGCAAAGCCGCTCCCACCATCACATGATGTTCAGGACCATGCATGTGACAGAACGGCATTTCCATCATCTTCTCCAAAATCTCTATCGGATTCTTAGATTTTTCGGCATGGCAAAGTCTAAAAATAGCATCTATGCCATTGGTATGACATTCGTTACATACATAATGTCCTTGTTCGCAACAAGTATTGCTTTCTTCCTTCTTATGACAAATAGCACACTCCATAAGCGTTTCTTTTTCTAAATACTTCAATGGAGCACTGCATATCAAACATTCTTCTTTCATTGTTTTAATATATTTAATCTTGCGATTATACCACCGCCACCTTAATGACACCATCCAACTTATTTTCAAAAATACGATACGCCTCCTCTATCTCATTTAATTTAAAACGATGTGTGATGAGCGGTGTGGTGTCAATTTTTCCTTCTTCTATCAATTTGAGGACTTCCTCGCAGTCGCAGCCGTCGACGCCGCCGGTTTTGAAAGTGAGGTTCTTGCCATACATTTCCGGCAAAGGAAGAATTTGAGGTTGGTCGTAAAGAGCGACGACCGTTACAATAGCATTAGGACGAGCGCATTCCCACGCCAAACGGAAAGTGTCATCAGCACCTGCCAGTTCGAGAACTCGGTCGGCACCTCCATGGTCGCTGTTATTCAAGACGAAATCTTTACATTCTTCTGGAGTCGTAAGTAAAACTTCAGGGTAATGTTCCTGAACGAATCGTCTTCTTTCTTCCGATTTCTCACAAACGATGATACGTTTAGGTTGCTTCAGCATCACGCATAACAAGGTGCAGATTCCTGTCGGTCCCGCTCCTATTATCAAGACAGTGTCGTCTTTAGTTATCTCAGAAACACGTGCCGCCCAAAATCCCGTTGCCAAGACGTCTCCGACTAACAAAGCCTGCTCATCCGTCACGCTATCAGAGATTCGGTTCAGACCTTGATTTGCCAATGGCACGCGCACATATTCCGTCTGTCCGCCATCGATGCGGCATCCTAAAGCCCAGCCGCCATCAGGATTAGTGCAGTTGTTCACAAATCCGTTCTTACAAAAGAAGCACTCACCGCAGTAAGTCTCTACATTGACTGTCACGCGCTCGCCTGGTTTTACATTAGTGACCTTGGCTCCTACTTCTTCCACCACGCCCACCATCTCATGGCCGACGGTTATCCCCGGCACCGCACGAGGCACGCTTCCATGTTTTATATGAATATCACTGGAACAGATGCTGCTCATCGTCACACGGACGATGGCATCTGTTGGTTCCATCAACACAGGCTTCGGCTTCTCCACCAAAGCGAACTTTCCTTTTTCAATATATGTGTATGCTAGCATGATTTTATTCTTTTTATATCATCAATCTTATCATTCCTTCAGCCTTGACAAACATATCGGGATAGCGACAAATCACAGCATAAACCTGATTTGATGTTACAGCTTGTCCGTCTTTACGGATATGCAATCGCTTACTGTTTATCATCTCAGCAATCTGCTCCGTCCGCATCCCACGGTTCTGACTTGCAAGGCAATACAATATGGCTTCTTCTATTTTCATCACTTCTCAAATAAAGATTCTGCTACAACAACATTTTGAAATATATCAGAATGAGAGTTACGGACAAGCCCTCGCGTTGTTATCAAAGTAAGATGTACAGCCTTTGTCGTACCTGTTTCTTCAATAAAACGTTCTCTTCTACTAAGTATCTTTGTTTCTTCCTCTTCATTAAGCATATATTCACTAGACGATGTATATTTAATTTCACAGATATTTATCGTCTGGTCTCCACGGTCAAGTAATAAATCAATTTGCGCACCGGGACGATCATCAGTTTTTCGAACAAACCACGAATACTCATTGGAGACAACTCCGCCTATGCTCAATGCATGCTTAATTTGGGGTATATGGGCAAAACATACTCGTTCAAAAGCCAGTCCACACCAATTATTGTATAGGCTAGTTCCTGCGCTCTTTGACCAAAAGTTAGGGTCGTGTCTCTTATTTTCAAGAATGAATTTAAAGTAGAATAATGTATAAAAATCTACCAATTGAAACATCGCACCTTTTGACAATTTGCCTATTTGATTGTATTTACGGATAAAGCCACAATGTTCCAAGTCTTTCAGAATTGTGGTTAGCATTCCTCCTTGTGTCAAATTTGCTTCTGTTGATATTTCATCCCTTGTCATTCCAATCCTTTTCTTACCCAAAGCATTGATTACGCTTAAATAGGATTCCGGCTTTTTGAACAACGAACGATATAGGGCATCAAATTCATCCTTTAACTCGCCATCCTCAGAGAA
>JAGBVS010000153.1 GCA_017630195.1 Bacteroidales bacterium
AAATCCATTTCTGTCGTCTGGAGACGACTACTTTGCGGAGCAAAGTGGAGGCGCCGATGACTTTGTGGATGATTTAACTGAAGAAGATAGAACATATCTTCGATTGAAATGGGGTAAAACCTATAAGCCAGAAGAGTGGATTAGGCTTGAACAGCTATATGAAGAAATGATGGCTTCTTATGATGTTCAGGGTGCCGGACACATTGATACTTTAAAATTAGTATGTAAGACATCTCTTAAGGCGAATCAATTAATCGACATTGGCGATATTGAGGGCTTCCAAAAGATGAGTAAAGTTTATGATAGTTTAATGAAGTCTGGTAAGTTTACCGCCGCTCAGAACAAAGCTGAGTCTGGTGAATTTATTGATAGTATTGGTGAATTAGTTGCTCTCTGTGAGAGAGAGGGATTTATTCCTAGATATTATATTGATGAACCAAATGATAAAGTTGATAGAACATTACAAGATTTACAAAGTTATACTCGTGACTTAATTAACGAGGAAACTAACTTGAGCGCAATGATTGAGCACGCGCTTCGCGAAATTGAAAAAGATAAAGAAAATGAAAGTAAACTTGAGTCTGATGATGGAACTGATGATGAGGAAGCATTCGAGTCTTCATTGTTTGCGGATGACGCTGAAAAGGTTCTTCGTGATGAGGACTTTACTGAGTTTACTGATTTTGAGGATGAGTTAGCTGATGATGATGACGCATTCTTAAAATCTATTTTAGGTGGATAATTATGGCACTGCAGGATTTATTGAATCTATCCCAATCTCGTAAAAAGGTTGGTCTCTCTGAAGAAAGAGTGCGTGCCATAATTCCTGTCGCCAGAGACTATGTTGCTTACTGGCGAGAATATCCAGATATGTTTATTGACTTCTTACAAGATGGTGGCAATCCAGAAGTTAAGAAGGAATTAAAGTTCTATTTCTATCAACGAGTATTCTTACGTGCGGCGATGCGATATAAGTATGTATACATGGTATTCCCCCGTGCGTATTCAAAATCTTTCCTTTCTATTATGGTTCTAATGTGCCGCTGCGTTTTATATCCAGGAGCGAAATTATTCGTTACATCTGGTGGTAAGGAACAGGCAGCTGGTATCGTAAAGGAAAAAGTTCAAGAAATCTGCACCCTTGTTCCTGCGTTCCGTCGAGAAATTGACTGGGGCCGAGGTAAAACATTAGAGGGTAAAGACTATTGTAAATATGTTTTCAAAAATGGTTCTTATTTCGATAATATTGCGGCTCGTGAGAGTTCGCGTGGTAAGCGTCGTCACGGAGGACTAATTGAGGAATGTGTTGGCGTTGATGGTACCATCCTTTCTGAAGTTATTATTCCTACCACCAACGTTTCTCGTAGATGTTTGGATGGAACTGTTCATCCAGAAGAGACGCTAAATAAGAGTCAGATTTATGTTACTACCGCAGGATGGAAAAATACTTTCCCATATGATAAATTGATTACTCTACTTGTTCGTATGGTAACTGAGCCTGAAAAGGCAATTATCATGGGTGGTACTTGGCGAATTCCTGTTTTGGTCAAATTACTTGATGCGAACTTTATTAAAGACTTAAAGAATGACGGAACTTTTAATGAAGCTTCTTTCGCTCGTGAATATGAGAGCCGTTGGTCTGGTACTGTTGAAGATGCATTCTTTAATGGTGAGTTCTTTGATAGAAACCGCAAACTACAAAAACCTGAATATGAACATTCCGGTAGAAGTGCGGCGAATGCCTATTATATCCTGTCAGTCGACGTAGGTCGTAAGGGATGTGACTCTGTTGTTTGTGTATTCAAGGTGACGCCTCAAGCGCAAGGTCCCGCAATTAAGTCTTTGGTTAATATCTATACTTTTGCGGACGAGCATTTTGAGGACCAAGCAATTAGAATTAAAAAATTATATTATAAGTATAAAGCCCGCACAATCGTAATCGACGGTAATGGTTTAGGTATTGGTCTTGTTGACTATATGATTAAATCTCAAGAAGATGAAAATGGTGACTTTTATCCTGACTTTGGCGTTGAAAACGATGATGATGGTTATTATAAAAAGTATCGTACTGCGAATACTGAGTTCGATGCAATGTATATTTTAAAAGCAAACGCTCCTATTAATACTGAATGTCACGCAAATGCGCAGACTCAGTTACAAGCTGGTAAAGTAAAATTTCTTATTGACGAGCGTGGAGCCAAGGAAAAATTATTGGCAACTAAAGTGGGTCAAAATATGAAGCCTGAGGAAAGGGCAGAATATCTTAAACCATTTACCTTAACTTCCATATTAAAGGAAGAGATGATGAACCTTCGTGAAGAAAATGAAGGTGTTAATATTATCTTAAAACAAGCTAATCGTGGAATTAGGAAAGATAAATTTTCCGCTTTTGAATATGGTCTTTATTATATTAAACAAGAAGAAGATAAAAAGAAAAAGAAGAAAAAGTTTAACGCTGCTGATTGGCAGTTCTTTAATTAA
>JAGBVS010000154.1 GCA_017630195.1 Bacteroidales bacterium
CCATCTCACTCATAACTTCAAACTTTTTCTCTACAAAGATAATAATAATATTTTACTTATAAGTAAAATTTATATTTTTTTAAATATTTTTAAACGCTTAAAATCTTCCAACCTAACAAGTCTAAAACAAAAAAATCCGCTACCTCTCAGTAACGGATTCTTTATTATATCGGACGCGATAAATCGTCGTTTATATTAAACGCAGCAAGCCACGTCCCTACTTGTAGTCTTGTAGTCTGAGATTATCTATTCTATTACTTTTGTAATTCTCTAAAAATAAATTCTTCTAATTGCTTTACATCTGGCAACGTCAGCATATATGTTGAGACAAACAAATTATTATCCATACCAGCCAATGCATATTCCACCATTTTCTTGCCTTTACGAGTGCATAACAAGATTCCTACAGGTCATTATTTCTCCGATATGAGAAAACGAGAGTTTGTTTATAATATCACTAGCATTATTTATAAATTGATGCGATGGCGTATCATTTTTTCCAGAAAAGTCCGACGCCGTCGGACTAATTCCATCTGTTAAATATTGTTTTTCTAAAACGCAAGTTAACGGGAACGAGCGGTAGTTTATATTTTCTTTCTAATTCTAATATTCTATAATAACAAAAAAATCCGCTACCTCTCAGTAACGGATTCTTTTATTTATTGGACGCAGCAAGCCACGTCCCTACTTGTAGTCTTGTAGTCTTATTGACTTGTAGTCTTATTCAATATCCCATGTGCTGCCGCTGTTCAATAAGTCGTCAACACATTTGATGCTTGATTTTGTTGTCTCGTTTTCGATGACGCCGTCCAAACATTGGTTGTATGTTGGAGCTTCAACGTTACGGATAACACCGATTGCTACTGGGAACTCAGGTGGTGCCATGTGAGCCAACATCATGTGGATACCAGTTGTCTTTTCTGTTTCGTCGTGTACCAAGATGTCTGCTTCTGTAACACCGTTTTCACCGATTGTAACAACTTCAAGACGGTTGCCGTTAAGAACAATACCTTTGTCGCGGTTCTTACCGAAAATCAATGGTTTGCCGTGGATACATTTGACTTGCATATCGTCGCGTACTTCCTTAGCTGTGATGTTTTCGTGGATACCGTTTGAGAATATCATACAATTTTGAAGAACTTCAACAACTGAGAGACCGTCGTGGTTCTTAGCTTGGTGGCAGATGTCTGTGAGTTCTGCTGTGTTGACGTCAACGCCACGAGCGAAGAATTTACCGCCAGCGCCGATTACGAGTTCACCAACGTTGAATGGATCTTCGTATGTTCCTTGTGGAGATGTCTTTGTGACAGTGCCACGGAATGTACATGGTGAGAACTGACCTTTTGTCAAGCCGTAGATACGGTTGTTGAAAAGAAGGAGGTTCATGTCGATGTTACGACGTACGGCGTGGATGAAGTGGTTACCACCGATAGCTGTACAGTCGCCGTCACCAGTGATGACCCATACGGAGAGGTTAGGATTAGCAAGTTTCACACCTGTAGCGATAGCTGCTGCACGGCCGTGGATGCTATGGAATCCGTATGTGTTCATATAATATGGGAAGCGTGAAGAACAACCGATACCTGAAACAACGACGATATCTTCTTTTTTCTTTCCTAATTTTGGAAATACGTCTTCAACTGCTTTCAAGATTGCATGGTCGCCACAACCTGGGCACCATTTTACTATTTGATCGCTTACGAAATCTTCTTTTGTAAGATTAACAACCTGATTGTTATTCATATTTTCCATAGTAGTTTCTTATTTTAAAAGGTCATTAAACTTATTTTCTAATTCGGCTGTCAAGAATGGCAAGCCTTGTACCTTATTATATTGTTCGTAGATATGTCCAGGGTGTTTCATGCGTAAGTAGTTAGCAAATTGACCTCTGTTCATTTCACAAACGACGATCTTCTTATGACCACTCAACACTTGTTCTGTGTTCTTTGGAAGTGGAGAGATGTGACGGAAGTGAGCGTGTGCTATTGACTTGCCTTCAGCGATCATCTTTTCAACTACTGAAAGAACAACGCCGTAAGTGCCGCCCCAGCTTACTACGAGAAGGTCAGCGTTAGGGTCGCCGATGATTTCTTGTTCTGGGATGTAGTTTGCTACGCGGTTAACTTTTTCTTCACGGAGCTCTGTCATGAGTTCGTGGTTTCTTGGGTCGTGAGAAACGTTACCCTTGCCGTTTTCTTTTTCGAGACCA
>JAGBVS010000155.1 GCA_017630195.1 Bacteroidales bacterium
TATACAAGTCTATAATATGGATACCATTACGTTCCATGAAGATGTAAGGAGCCATGTTTGGATTCCACTTTCTTCTTAAGTGTCCAAAGTGACAACCTGCATCTAATAATTGTTCGAATGTTACTTGTGTCATGTGTTAATTTTTTTAAATGTTTACTTTCACTGATGCAATCGCTGAGTAGCTTAATAGATCTCAACGATTTGGATGCTAAACACAAATGCTTGCCTTTTGATAGACTAACGTTTGCTGAATTGGAATTTCTTACGAGCTTTTGGCTGACCTGGTTTCTTACGTTCTACCATACGTGGGTCACGACGCATTAAACCTTTTGCCTTAAGGATTGGACGATATTCAGGATTGATTTCGCATAATGCACGGCTGATAGCTAAACGTAATGCTTCTGCTTGGCCGTTGATACCACCACCGTCGAGATTAACTTTAATGTCGAATTGACCGAGTGTTTCTGTTAACATTAAAGGTTGTTCTACAACATAGTGAAGGATACTTGTTGGGAAATATTCCTTATAGTCGCGCTTGTTAATCGTAATGCTTCCATTACCTGCTTTTACATATATACGTGCAACAGCAGTCTTTCTTCTACCTAAAGCGTTGATTACTTCCATGATAATTATTTGGTGTTGATTTTAAGTTCAATTGGTTGCTGTGCCTGATGTTTGTGGTCAGGACCTGCATAAACGTACAAATTGCGGAATATTGCATTTCCAAGAACTGTCTTTGGAAGCATTCCTTTGATAGCATGTTCAAGAACTGCGATTGGCTTTCTCTTCAATTGCTCTTCTACAGTTCTGAATCTTTGTCCACCAGGATAACCTGTGTGGTGAACGTAAGTCTTTTCTGTTAATTTGTTGCCGGTGAGGACGACTTTCTCGGCATTGATAATTATGACATTGTCGCCACAATCACTGTGGGGAGTAAAGCATGTCTTCCTCTTACCTCTTAGGACCTGTGCTACTTCTGAAGCTAATCTACCCAGAACTTGGCCCTCAGCGTCAACGATGTACCATTTTTTGTTGGCGTTTTCTTTGTTGACACTAACTGTTTTGTAACTTAATGTATCCATTTGATTAATAATAATTTATGCTGTTAATTCAACATTTGTTTTCTATTCTGTAAAACAGGGTGCAAAATTAAAACTTTTTTTCTTATAAAACAATATGATAGAATATTTTTTTTAAAAAAACTCAAAATCTCAAAAACTCAAAATATAAGAATGATGAAAACTTGCTATTACGCCGAAATTTCTATGTTTCTAACTTTTGAATTTCTGGGATTCTAAGATTCTGAATTTTTAAACTCTTGTCAATTTCTGGAAGCATTCTACAATGCTTGTCTCTTCTCTTTGCATGCTCTTTATAATGATGTTGTTGTTGAGCGCCCATCGCATAAGGTCTTGCCTGATGTCTAAATCTGACTTCGATTCTAAAATCCATTGGTTGTCTTTGATGGCTTTGGCCTGTTTCAAACCAACAATGTTTCTTAACATTTCTATCGTGATATTGCCTTCAAATTCAACGACTAAAACATTGTCTGACTCTTTCGTGAGATTCTCTATATTGTCGTTGGCAACAACTACACCTTTATTAATAATAATAATCCTGTCGCAAAGCGCTTCAACTTCTTGCATGATGTGTGTCGATAGCAAAACGGTTTTCTCTTCGCCTAAATCTCTGATGAGGTTTCTGATGTCGATTAATTGGTTAGGGTCCAATCCTGATGTCGGCTCGTCTAAAATCAGCACCGACGGGTTGTGAATCATAGCTTGTGCCAAACCTACGCGTTGTCTGTAGCCTTTCGATAAGGCTCCGATTTTCTTGTGCATCTCAACGCCTAATCCTGTCATCTCTATCATCTCGTTGATGCGTTTGTTCAGCGCTTCTCCTTTAAGATGATGAATGCCGCCAACAAATCCTAAATATTCTTTAACATACATATCTAAATATAAAGGATTGTGCTCCGGTAAATATCCGACGCGCTTGCGCACTTCCATCGACTGCTCCCAGATGTCGTAGCCTTCAACGCTGACAGTGCCTTTGGTGGGTGGAATGAAACAGGTAATAATTTTCATCAATGTGGATTTTCCAGCTCCATTAGGACCTAATAATCCAACAATCTCTCCCTTGCCAATGTTTAGTGATACATCGTTGAGCGCCAACTGTGTATCGTATTGTTTCGTTACGTTTTGAACTATTATCGACATGCTTATTTTATTTTTTGCAAAAATAGTATTTTTCTATAAAAAATGCATACAGATTTGAAAAAACTGTTGTATCTTTGCACTCTCAAAAACGTGGAAAGATTTGATTGATTGCAACCACAAGAAAAAAATGCTAAAACAATGTTTTTTTCCTTACTATTTCAATCTCAAACTCTCCGCAAATTAATTTATTTAAAACAAAAATTTAATTTGTATGGGTTATTACTTCACATCTGAATCGGTCTCAGAAGGTCATCCTGATAAAGTGGCCGATCAAATTTCTGACGCAGTCTTAGACGAAATGCTTCGTCAAGATCCTGAATCTAAAGTCGCTTGCGAAACTATGGTGACGACAGGCCTCGCCGTAATCGCTGGAGAAGTCAAGTCTGATGGTTATGTTGATATTCAAAAGACCGCCCGTCGAGTAATCGAACGCATTGGCTACAACAAGGCAGAATATCAATTCGACAGCAAATCATGCGGTATCATATCTGCAATTCACGAACAATCGCAAGACATCAACCGCGGCGTTGAACGTAATGTGGAAGAAGAACAAGGTGCCGGCGACCAAGGCATGATGTTCGGCTTCGCTTGCAAAGAAACAGATTCTTACATGCCTCTCACTATAGAGCTGTCGCATATCTTGTTGCACGAACTCTCACAGATCCGTCGCGAAGGCAAAAAAATGAAATATCTTCGCCCTGACGCTAAGTCACAGGTGACAGTAGAATACGGCCCTAATTGGAAACCTCTCCGCATCGACACTATCGTCATCTCAACTCAGCACGACGAGTTCCTCGACGATGACGAAGCTATGATTCGCACAATAGAACACGACGTAAGAACTATTCTCATTCCAAGAGTGAAGAAACTATTGCCTCAACGCGTGAAGCTTCTTTTCAAGCCTGACATGAAACTTTTCGTCAATCCTACTGGCAAGTTCGTTATTGGCGGACCTCATGGTGATACAGGTCTCACAGGAAGAAAAATAATCGTCGATACTTACGGCGGTCGAGGCGCTCATGGCGGCGGCGCCTTCTCAGGTAAAGATTCTTCAAAGGTTGACCGCTCGGCAGCTTACGCAGCTCGTCATATAGCTAAAAATCTCGTGGCTTCCGGCGCCTGCGACGAAGCTCTCGTCCAGATAGCTTACGCTATCGGCGTGGCTCAACCTGTTGGCTTCTATATCAATACTAACGGAACTTCACATGTTAAAGACGCTAACGGCAAGAAAATGAGCGACGCTGAAATGGCAGAAAGATTAAAAGGCATCTTCGACCTCCGTCCTTATTCAATAGTGAAAAGATTCGGCTTGAAGAATCCTATCTTCGAACCAACAGCTTCTTACGGTCACTTCGGACGCGACTGCAGAATGGAAAAAGTTGAAGTGTTCTACGAAGATAAAGATACCTTCAAAGAAGACGGCAAAATATACAAGAACGTAGAATTCTACGCTTGGGAAAAATTAGATGCAGTGGAAGATATTAAAAAAGCTTTAGGATAATTCATAATGCATAATTCATAATTCATAATCAAAAGGTTATGAGTTTAAAAATAGAGATGCTTCAATGATACCTTAAAAGGTTAACATACATTGAAGCGTCTTTTTTTTGTTAGAGGTTCAGTGCCAATTTACTCGGTAACCACAGATTACACAGATTGCACAGAATACACAGATTTTACAGATTTCACCGCAACATCATGCACTTCAATATCCTCAAAATTTCCTTAAAAAAAATTTGTTAAATAAATATAAAATACTTACATTTGCGAAGTAGAAAGTATTTTATGCTATTTGATACTATCTCTGCTGTATTTATTTATTTTAATAATATAAACGTATGATTATTATACATGTAGGCTTGTGTCATATATAGTACATTGTGAAATTTAATAAATTATGATATGAAAAAGTTTTTACTTACTTTGATGTTGATGGTGATGTTTGCACCATTTGCATTGCATGCCGATGATATAGCCGGCATGTCAAGGACTTCTTTTGCAAAGGATGAAGTCAGATCTTATACTAACTATTGGACTCCTGATGAAACAGTCTATCCAAACAATATGACTTTAACAGGCTTGGTTACGATTGATGATGAAATTCAAAATACCACTTCACTCGAAGTAGGTGCTTTTTGTGGCGAAGAACTCAGAGGAAGCTATAGATTACAATACATTCCGGCATTGGATAAGCATTTGGTGTTTTTGGTTATTTATGGCAATGATAATGATGAGATAACCTTCAAACTTTATGACCATGATTTGGGACAGGAGTTAGATTATCAGATGTTGCCAGAAAGCGTTGTAAACTTTGAAGTTAATAAAGTTGAAGGGGATGCCGATTTTCCATTTGTAATTGCGTTTCAAGAAATAGAATACGCAACATCTTTCTTCTTCGATTTTAACGATGGCACAACAACAGGTTGGAGAGATATTGACCAAGATGGCGATGCTCACTCATGGTTTATCTCTGAATATGATGGCGTAGGCGGAACACCATGTATCATGTCTGAAACTTATTCATTCAACGTCGGTGCATTCTATCCAGACAACTACTTCGTTACAACAGATGCATACCAAGTTGCTGCAGGCTCAAAATTAATATGGGATGTGAGACCATATGATGCCGTCTATTATAGTGACCACTATGCTGTTGTTGTTTCTACTGACAACGAAACATTCACAAATGTTTGGGAAGAAACTTTAACTTCTTTCAGTAATTTTGAACAAAGAATATTAGACCTCAGCGACTATGCTGGACAAAATATTTATATCGGTTTCCGTCACTACAACTGTAATGGTTCAAATGCTACGGCTGTTTTGATCGATAACGTTGAATTGTCGCAACATATAGCAATATCAGCAATCGTAAATCCTGAAGAAGCTGGTACAGTAAATGGTGCAGGAGTGTATCGAAATGGTGAAACAGCAACATTGATAGCTACGGCAAATGAAGGTTATCAATTTGTAAACTGGACTGAAAACGGAGAAATAGTTTCAGAAGATGCTGAATATTCTTTCGTAGTTGAAAGTGCGCGAGAATTGGTAGCTAACTTTGAACTGCAAACTTTCAATGTTACAGTGGTAATGCAACCAAATTTAAATTATGAACTACTCAACGAAGGTTTCGAAACAGGTCACTATGTACTTCCAGAAGGTTGGACAAACTATTCAGACCCATCAACAGCACATACATGGGGTAACATCCAAGTACAAGGTTCTTTCTACAACTACATGGCATGTACAGGTGAATACTCAGCATTACAATTAGGCGGTTACGCTGACAATGGCTCATTGTACTACTTAGTAACTCCAGCTATCGACTTCTCATCAACATTGAACCCAACAATCAGCTTCAACTACATTTGTCCAACATGGGCAGGTGCATACAACAATGTATCTGTAAAATATGGTGACACACCAACAGGTCCTTGGACAACAGTTTGGGAAGGTGCAGAGGCTGAAGCATGGACAGAAGTTTCAGCAAGCTTAGCAGAATGTTCTGGTAAGATAGTTTACGTTGCATTCTGTGTTTTGGAAAACCAATCATGGGGCGCGGGTATAGACGATGTCGTTATCACAAATCCATCTTGTGGATATATCACAGGATGTGGTTCATATCAATATGGCGAAACTGCAACATTGACAGCTACTGCAAATGATGGTTATCAATTTGTAAGCTGGACAGAAAGCGACACAATTGTTTCAACAGATGCAGAATATTCATTCACTGTTGAATCATCGAGAGAGTTTGTAGCTAACTTCGAAGAATTACCAGAATACGCTTCATATTTCTTTGATGATTTTAATGACCATAATTTTGATGGCTGGAGAACAATTGACCAAGATAGCGATGGCCATACTTGGAGAATTCCTAATAGAAAATCATATATTTTATCAGAATCGTATGACGATTCTAACAATGAGGAACTTGATCCAGATAACTATATTGTTACAACAGAACTTTATAAAATTACAGAAAAATCTGTCTTAGGCTGGCTTGTCATGCCATCAGACGATGAATATTATGAAGACCATTATGCTGTTGTCATTTCAACAGACAACGAAACATTTGATGTTATTTGGGAAGAGACATTGACTTCTTTCAATGATTTTGAACAGAGAGTATTAAATCTCAACGAATATGCCGGACAGAACATTTATATAGGATTCCGTCATTATAATTGTAACGGTTCAACAGCTGCAGGTGTTTTGATTGACGATGTTGAATTGTCTGCAATATATAATGTTACAGCTAATGTAAATCCTGAAGAAGCTGGTACTGTAAACGGTGCAGGTTCATATCAATATGGCGGAACAGCAACATTGACAGCTACTGCAAATGTTGGTTGGCAATTTGTAAACTGGACAGAAAATGATGAAGTTGTTTCAGAAGATGCAGAATATTCTTTCGAGGTTACAGAAGATAGAGTGATAGTGGCTAATTTTATAATCGCTGTTTATAATGTTACAGCTATGCCAAATGATGAATTTGCGGGTACGGTAAGTGGAGCAGGAGAATTTTTATTTGGCGAAACAGCAACATTGACAGCAATAGCAAATGAAGGTTATTTGTTTGCCAACTGGACAGAAAACGACACAGTTGTTTCAGAAGATGCTGAATTTTCTTTCACAGTTACAATGAATAGAAATTTAGTGGCTAACTTTGAGCAAACAGTGTATGAAACAGCATTCTTTGATGACTTCAACGACGGAAATATAGACGGCTGGAGATTATTCCAAAACGACAGTGATACAGAAAACTGGAAACCTGTTACTTCAGTAGGTATAGATGGCACTTCTTGTATTACTTCATATTCTTATAATGGTGCATATCTTCACCCTGATAACTATATAGTAACAAAATTGAAGTATGCAATAACAGAAAGCTCATTGTTTGCTTTTGCTTCACGTCCTGCTGATGGTGGTTATTATAGGGATAAATACGGTGTTGTTATCTCTGAAGATGGCCAAGATTGGACAGTGGTATGGTCGGAGCAATTTAATGAGTATTATTCAGATTACAGATATAAATATGTTGACCTCAGCAAATATGCAGGACAGAAAGTTTATATCGGTTTACGTCATTATGAATGTAGTGGTGAAGATGCAAATAATGTCTTGATTGATAATATAGGATTAGTTGATGGTCCTTCAGTGGTGGTCGTAAGCGCAAATCCTGAAGATGCAGGCACAGTAGGTGGAGCAGGAGAATATTTATTTGGCGAAACAGCAACATTGACAGCATACGCAAATTATGGCTATCAATTTGTAAATTGGACAGAAAACGGAGGAATAGTTTCAGAAAATGCTGAATATTATTTCACAGTTGTAGAAGATAGAGAATTGGTTGCAAACTTTGAAGAAATAGTCTTACATGAAATAACAGCAAACGCAAATCCGGAAGATGCCGGCATAGTAGATGGTACAGGAGAATACATACATGGCGAAACAGCGACATTGACAGCATACGCAAATCCTGGATATAAATTTGCAAACTGGATGGAAAACGGAGAAGTCGTTTCAGAATATGCAGAATATTCTTTCGTAGTTGAAAGTGCGAGAGAATTGGTTGCAAACTTTGAAGAAGTCGGCTTAATTGAAATAACAGCAATCGTAAATCCAGAAGAAACAGGTACAGTAGATGGCACAGGAGAATATTTATATGGTGAAACAGCGACATTGACAGCCATAGCAAATGATGGTTATCAATTTGCAAACTGGACAGAAAACGGAGAAGTCGTTTCAAAAGATGCAGAATATTCTTTCATAGTTGAAAGTGCGAGAGAATTGGTAGCTAACTTTGCTTTGCCTGAAACAGCTTTCTTTGATGACTTCAACGACGGAAATATAGACGGCTGGACATTAATAGATGTTGACGGTGATGGCTACAATTGGGAAATTTATAACAGCACTTCTATTACTTCATATTCTTATCAAAGTGGAAATCGTAATCCTGATAACTATATTGTAACAAGATTAAAATACTCGATAACAGAAAACTCAGTTCTTGTATTTACCTCACGTCCATGTGTTCAATCTTATTATAAGGACAAATACGGTGTTGTTGTTTCTGAAGATGGTCAAGATTGGACAGTGCTATGGTCGGAGCAATTCAATGAATATTATTCAGATTACAGATATAAATATGTTGACCTAAGCGAATATGCAGGCAAGGCTGTTTATATCGGTTTCCGTCACTACGATACTGATGCAAATCAAGCAGAAAATGTCTTGGTTGATGATGTTGAATTGACAACAGAATACGTTAAATTCATAGGTGAGGGTTCTTGGAGCGATGCTTCAAACTGGCTTAATTCAC
The DNA here is from genome assembly GCA_017630195.1 of Bacteroidales bacterium. Taxonomy (GTDB): domain Bacteria; phylum Bacteroidota; class Bacteroidia; order Bacteroidales; family F082; genus Limimorpha. The sequence continues at coordinate 8,542 of JAGBVS010000155.1, forward strand.
AAAAACCAGAATCAACAGATAAAGTTTTTGTTAACGGAAACGCTGTAATACAAAACGGAGTCAATGTTTCTGTAAATGAGCTTTACATCAGCAACGGAAGTTCATTGACAATAGAAGGCGGCGCTTCATTGAGCGTAGCGGCAGGCTTCATTAATTATGATAAAGATGCATTGATAATAAATGACGGTGCACAGTTGTTCCAAAGCAACGAAAACGTTTATGCTACATTTAATAAAAACATCGTCAATCCTGTTGGAACATGGGGCGAAGATGACAATACAGGCTGGCATTTCGTGTCAACACCTATTATTAATAGTCAAGTAAGTGAGTTTGTTCCATCAACAGGCAATTATGACTTGTTCAAATATGACGGAACGCAAACTGAACAATGGGTCAATTATAAGCAACATCAAGCTAATTTTGGAACAACATTCGTACAAGGTGCTGCTTATCTCGCTTCATACGAAACAGAAACAACAGCAGTTTTCAAAGGCATCGTTTCATATAATCAAAGCTTCGACTTTAACGTTTCTTATAATAATGATGTTAGAATGGCTAACTTCCACCTCCTCGGCAATCCATTCTCATTCAACATGGATTTGAAGAACCTTGAATTAGATGGTGTTTATCCAGCTTTCGCTACATTAGATTCAGTAGGTGGTTATATCAATAATACAACAGGCATTATCTCTGTCGGTGAAGGTTTCTTCATTGAAGCTACTGGTGAATATCCATCAATTTCTTACAATGCTGGAAGCAAGTCAAGAGGCGAAAAATATGAATATATCAATGTTGTAGCTTCTGGCAAACAAGGCAGCAACAACGTTATCATCAAGCTTTCAGGCAAAGAAGAAAAAGGTTTCTCAAAACTTGAAAACCTCAACCAAAGCATCGCTGACCTTTATGTAAAGAACAATGGCAGACAATACAGCGTTTTAGGTTACGACAGAGATGTTAAAGAAGTTGAGCTCTTCTTCGACGCTAAGGAAATGGGCAACTACAGCATCAGCATCGAACCTAATGGAAAATTTGAAAGCGTAACTTTAGTTGACCGCATGACAGGCATTGAAACAAACATGTTGATTGAAGACAAATACACATTCACAGCAACAGCTAACGACAATCCTAACCGTTTTGTATTGAAATTATCTAACGGCCAAGAGCCAACAGAAGACAGTCAATTCGCATATATGAATAATGGAGACATCGTTATCTATAATATTTCCGGCGATGCACAAATCAATATCTTCGACGCATTGGGACGTTGCGTATATCAAGGCGAAAGCAGCGATGCAACAACACGTATCGCAAGCGTATATTCAGCTGGCGTTTATGTAATCCAAAAAGTTGACGATAATGGTGTTAACGTACAGAAATTGATTATTAACGAATGATTGAATGAAGTCAACAAGTCAACAAGACTACAAGACAACAAGAAGGACGCTCACTGTTAAATGGTGGCGTCCTTTTTTTCGGCACTTCGACAAGCTCAGTGGTGGAATTTTTTTTTGAGTAATGGAGTAATGAAGTAATGAAGTGATGAAGTCTCAATTCCTTAGTTCCTCAGGACTTACTTCAATGTCACTCTCGTGATTCCATGACCTCCTGTCTCTAAACTTGCGTCTTGCATTTGTTGTACGCACGACATCTTGCTGAGTTGTTGACGTATCAGTTGTCGTAAGATGCCGTTGCCTTTTCCGTGTAGGATGCTGATGTTTTTGATGCTTAACAATGAGGCATCGTCGATATATTTGGCTACAGCTTCAAGAGCCTCTTCGCCTCGCATTCCTCTCACGTCTAAAGTGAGGTTGAAGTTAGCAGCTTTTTCGTTGATGTCTTCCATGATTGCCTTACGGAGATATGCCGGATTGCTAACTGATTTCTTTGCTTCTTTCTTGCTTATTTTAACGACTTTATCGGCTGTGGTTCTGAGTCGCACGCTGCCAAATTCTATGGTGAGGTCGGTGTCGCTGATGGCGACTATTTCGCCTACTATTTCCATCTCGTTGATACGAACCATATTGCCGACTTGCAAGTCTTGTTCGTCTTTCTTTTCTTTTTCTTCAATCTTGAGATTTTTAGAAATGACTTTAGCGTCTTCTTCGAGCTGCTGTTTCATTCCTTTCAAATCCTGACGTAATTCTTTGGTGCGTTCTTTCTCGGCCTGCGCCTCTTTAATCTCGCGGATGGTACGTTCTATCTTGGCGTTAGCCTTGTCAATGAGCGATTGCGCTTCCTTGTTGGCTTCTTTGAGAAGAGTGTTTTTCTTCTTCTCCAAATCGCTGAGCAAGTTCTTATATTTTGTGACCACTTCGTTGAGAAGATTGTCGGCCACTTTCAATTCAAATTCTTTCTTACGTACTTCTTTCTTTTCAATTTCAAGCTGTTGAAGCTGCTGGTCGAAGTTGAGATGTTCCTTGCCGCCAATCTCTGCAGCGTCGTCGAGTATTTCTTGAGGGAAACCTATTTTTTTTGCTATCTCGAAAGCGAAAGAACTGCCTGGTTTGCCAGTCATCATCACATAAAGAGGCTGCAAATAACGAGTGTCGAACAACATCGCACCATTGACGATGCCTTGATGATTATCTGCTAATAGTTTGAGATTAGCGTAGTGAGTCGTAACAACGCCGAATGACTTCTTCTCGTTGAGTTTTAATAATATTGCTTCTGCTATCGCACCTCCGAGTTGAGGCTCAGTGCCGGTTCCAAATTCGTCTATCAAGAACAAGCTGCGTTTGTTGGCATGACCAAGCAGCTCTTTCATATTGAGAAGATGTGAACTATAAGTACTCAAATCGTTCTCAAGAGATTGGGAGTCGCCGATGTCGATGAACATATCGTGGAATATTCCGCATTTGGAGTCTATCTCCATCGGGACGGCGAGTCCGCATTGAAGCATATATTGAACGAGTCCGATAGTCTTGAGGCAAACAGACTTGCCGCCTGCGTTAGGTCCGGAGATGACGAGGATTCTGTTGTCTTTGTCTAAACTTAAATCCAAAGGAGTGATGTGTTTGTCCTGCGACTTTAACTTTTGCTCCAAAAGTGGGTGGCGAGCTTGTCGCCAGAGGAACATAGGTTCGTCGTTTATTTCAGGCACGACGCATTTATATTCGTTAGATAAAATTGCTTTGGCGCGGATGAAGTCGAGGAGTCCGAGTAGGTTCCAAGCTTTAAGCAGGTTGGGAATTTCCGGACGTAGTATCTTAGTGAAAGCGAGGAGAATTTTATTTATCTCGCGGCGTTCTGCATATTCTAACTCTCTTATTTCGTTGTTGGTGTCGAATATTTCGGCAGGTTCGATATAGACAGTCTGACCTGTTGCTGACTCGTCGTGGATGAAGCCGCGCAGCGCTCTTTTGTCAGCAGCTTTCACCGGAATAACGGGGCGTCCGTCGCGTATGGTGAGTTCAGCGCTGCTGTCGGTCCAGCCTGCTGCCTTGGCATCGGTGAGAATCTTGCGCATACGGCGGTCGATGGATGACTGTTTTTTTCTTATCTCGCGTCGTATCTCTGCGAGTTCAGGGGAGGCGCTGTCGGGCATATCGCCTTTGTCGTCGATGAGACGAATTATTTCTGAAAAGATATGTTTGTCAATTTCAATGCCTTCAGACAAAGACTTGAGCGATTTTACCTTGTCGGATGATTCTGATTTAAAGAAATTCAAGACGTACGACAAAGCTGTCAGTGTGGGCTTTAATTCAAAGAGACTTTCGAGACTTATGACGGTGCCTTCAATGCTTAGATGTCTGAAGTCGTTGCGTAAGTCGTTGTAGTCGCGAACCGGAAATGGGACGCCGTTTTGTAAAAGTGAAAGAAAATCTTCAATCTGCGAGAGACGTACTTTGATTCTGTCGATGTCGGAGCTGAATCGCATCTTGTCAACAAATTCTTTACCCATCTCGCTGATGCACAATTCGCTAAGTCTATTCTTTATAGAAACAAATCCAATCTTATTCTCAAAATCTTTAGGATAAATCATCTCGCTTTTTATTTTTTTGCAAAGATAATAAAAAGACTACAAGACTACAAGACTACAAGACTGCAAGTTTTTTTAATCTTTATCTAATTCCTTTTCTAATATGTCATATATGTAAACTGGACTTTGGAAATATAGTCCAGTTAGGGGATTGTATAGATTGGCAAATGTTTGCGAATTGTAGAATATATCAATCGCTTCAGAAATGGAAATTTTTCTTTTTTCAGCAAGCATCGTGATGACATCACGTGTTGTGCATTCATTCATATAATCAATCTCGCTCATATTCTGATAAGATTAGATATCGCTTTTTCAGTTCCGAAGAAATATTGAAATGTTATTCCTTTGATGAATTTTAACTTTTCTTGGAATATTTCAAGGTCGATATTGTTTTCTAATAAGTTGCGGATTTGTACGCCGATTTTGTCGTTGGCGATTGGACCATAAATAACATCGTATTTGTGAATGTTATCATTGTTTTCATTAAGTTTGTTTTGAAGAATAAAATCAGCCCATTCTTTTGAATATGTGTCAAAAGATATAAAATTCAGACTTCCATCTGAAAGAAGGTTTTGGTCGAATTGGTATGATATAACGATTGGTTCTGTTCCGAATTGGATAGCTTTAAACATTGCAAGTTTAAGAGCTTGGTCATACTCTTCTGATAAATAAAAACCTTTACCAAAATCTTTTCCTTTATTAGATTTTGAAAGGTCTATTTTGTCAAAGTTTATATATGTCCCATGGTGTAGAATCATTATAGATTTCCTCCATTCCTTTTACAAAAAGCAGATATTGATTCTATCATATATTGAAAACTCATAGTATGAGCTATTTCATATTGTTCTTCTAAAAATAGGAGTGCTTTATGTTTTCTTAAATAGCTATAGCTTTCATGTAATGATAACTTATAGTGCTTAGCGAATTCGCTTATAAATATTACTATATATTCTATTTTATTCTTGTTATTCATTACAATATTTTTAGTTATAACAACTTAATCGCTATCTTTCTTGCAAAGATAGTGTTTTTTTCAGTTATTTAATTTAAAATATCTCTGTTTTTTGCTTTCATAAATTATAGTTTCAAAAAAAATATATTACTTTTGCTATATAAAAATGTGGACAAAGTCTGTTGACAGTTGACAATTGTCCGTTGATAAAAAAATAACAACAATGATAAGAATAGAAATTTGTACAAACGGTTATCAATCAGTGATTAACGCTCAAGAAAACGGAGCTCACTGCACTGAATTATGTGAATCTTTGGAAGTTGGTGGAGTAACTCCTTCATACGGCACTTTGAAAAAAGTCGCTGCCGATATGAAAATACCAGTAAGAGTCCTCATCCGTCCTCGTTCAGGCAATTATATTTATAACGATGCAGAACTTGAGATGATGTGCCTCGACATCGCATTGATAAAAGAACTCGGTTATGAAGGTGTTGTTATCGGAGCTCTCACTGAAAACGGTGATTTGGACGTTCCTAAAATCAAGGCGATGATGAAAGCAGGCGAGGGCATGAAATTTACTTTCCACCGCGCCATAGACGCATGTAACGACCCTCTTGAAGCATTGAAGATTTTGGTTGACTTAGGTTTCGATAAAGTCCTTACTTCAGGATGTAAACCAAAAGCAGCAGATGGTATTGAAATGATTGCTAAGATGCAGCAGCAATATGGCGATAAAATTAAAATTATGGCTGGCGGCGGCGTAAATGTTAATAACGTAATGAAGATTATCAGCGAGACCGGCGTTTCAAATTGTCACGCTTCTTTGACTGTTGATGTCGAAAATTACTGCCAAAATCTTTATCCTGAGAAAGTTGACAATACTGGCGCTGCTATGTGCTGGAAGGTGTCTTCGCCTTCACTTATTAAGGAAATGTTAAATATTGTTAAAAATAGTTAAAAATGATGTGTAACAGTTTTTTTGTTACACATTTTTACATTAATTTTACAAACCGAAAAATAATATAAAAACAATCCTAATGAAGATTCGTAATTTACTTTTTGTAGCAGCTCTGCTGGCTATGTTTTCATGTGCTGAGAAACGTAGCAATCCTTTGATTCAGGAATTGAATGATTCATGGAATGTCACAACCGATACATTAAATATTAATATGGAAGTCGATGTGCCTTCTGTCATCATCGCTGATATGTATGAAAACGGATTGATTCCTCATCCTTATTATAGCAACATCGAACCTCAGCTGCAATGGATTCCTCAACGAGAGTGGATTTACACCTTGAACTTCGATGCTGAAGACGACATCATGAATGAAGACGTTGTGGAACTCGTGTTTGATGGTCTCGATACTTACGCCGACGTCTGGCTCAACGATAAGCATTTGTTCTATGCCGACAATATGTTTAAGAAATGGACTTGCGATGTTGAAGATATCTTGAAAGAAAAAGATAATAATATCAAGATTAAATTTTATTCTTTTGATAAGGTAAGAGATAGCTTGATTGAGACTTATCCGCTTCGTTTCCCTGAGAAATATGCTGTGATGCGTAAGTCGGCTTATCAAAACGGATGGGACTGGGCACCTCGTTATATGAACATGGGAATCTGGCAGCCAGTCTATCTTAAAGCCTGGACTCATTCAACAATGAATTCTGCAACAATCATCACTTCTTCTATCAAAGAAAACGAAGCAGAGTTATGTTTCGAGACTTATATTCAAGCCGATAAAGAACATGATGTCACTTTGCAACTTTTCCAAAATGATGTTAAGATTTTCGACAATACCGTGCAACTTGAAAAAGGTAACAATCATTTCTCTTTCCCATTTGAAGTGGCAAATCCTAAGTTGTGGTGGCCTAATGAATTGGGCGAACAAAATATGTATTCTTTCAACGTGAGAATGCTCGATAAAGAAAATATCATTGAAGAGAAAGATATTAAGATGGGTATCCGTACAATTGAGATGATGGAAGAACCTGACAGCATAGGAACGGCTTTCTATTTCAAAGTTAATGGAATACCTTTATATATGAAAGGTGCTAACTATATTCCTGAAGATATGATTACATCATGGATGTCGAAGGAAAGAACTCAAAAACTTCTCGAACAATGTGTAGGCGACGCTCACATGAATATGTTGCGTATCTGGGGCGGTGGCATCTATCCTCCTCATTATTTCTATGACATCTGCGACAGCCTCGGAATCCTCGTTTGGCAAGATTTCATGTTCATCGGTTCAACATATCCTTACACCGACGCTTACCTCGATGATGTAAGAAAAGAAGCAACAGAACAAGTGATCAGATTGAAGAACCATCCTTCACTCGCATTATGGTGCGGCAACAACGAAATCAGCGAAGGCTATTACAACTGGGGCTGGCAAAAATCAATGGGCTGGAGCGATGAGGAATATAAAGAGATGAAAGACGGTTACGACAAACTCTTTGAAGTTCTTTTAGATGATGTTGTAAAGACTAACGATAAGTCAAGACCTTACTGGCCAAGTTCTCCTAAAAACGGTTGGGGAAGATCTGTCAGTTTGGTTGAAGGTGACGTTCATTATTGGGGCGTATGGTGGGGCGAGCTTCCTTACGAAATGTACAGAGAAAAAGTGGGCCGTTTCAACAGCGAGTTCGGCTATCAGTCTTATCCTTCAATGTCAATTCTTAAAAAGATTGACGAAAACCTCAATGATGAAGTAATCCAAGCTCACCAGAAACATCCAAGAGGCGAGAAGCTCATCAAAGAACATGTCGTAAAATATTTCGGCGAGCCTAAAGACTTTGAAGATTACGTCTATCTCAGCCAGCTCTCTCAGGCTTATGGCATGGACATCGCCATCACAGCGCAACGCAGCTCGCGTCCTCGTAGCATGGGTTCTCTCTATTGGCAACTCAACGACGCTTGGACTTCAATATCATGGTCATCAATAGATTATTATGGAAATAAAAAAGCTTTCCATTACAAACTCAGCGAGATGTATGCTCCTATATTATTAGGTCTCGATGATGCAGGAAATGACAATTACAAATTATGGATTTGCAACGACCAACAACGTGACATCGACGGACGTATCCGCATCGTTGTTGAAGACATGCGCGGAAATCAGATGTTCGCATTCTCCGAAGTCGTTGACGTTAAAGCTAACAGCTGCTATAGATTCCCTAAAGACATTGCTATCAATATGACTGAAAAGATGAAGTCCGATTGTTATGCAAGAATAATATTCATGGAAGACGATACAGTGTTGAGCGAGAAAATTCATATCTTCAAATATCCTAAAGACATGAATTTCATCGAGACACAACTTGAGCCAAAGGTCACTTTCATCGATGGTAAATATCATTTGGAATTTAATTCTAAAGTGTTTGTTAAAGATGTATTCGTTTCAACAACGGAACAAGGAGAGTTCTCGGCAAACTTCTTCGATGTGCTTCCAAACGTGACAAAGACGATAATCTTCGAGCCTGAAGACAAGAAAAAGAAAGACCTGAAATTCGATACGCATATTTATAATAGATAAGATACCGTTAGCAAGTTGAAAAATTACAATTATGAAGAAATTTTATTTGATTATGCAATTTGTCTGTATGCTGATGATGTCATTTAAGCCAGATGGTGGTGAAGAAAAACACCAAGTTACGAATACGTTGACCTTGGTTTAAGTGTTAAATGGGCTACATGTAATGTTGGAGCAAATACACCAGAAAAATACGGAGATTGTTTTGCTTGGGGTGAGACAACAACAAAAAGCGATTACTCAAGTTCAAATTGTCCAACCTACGGACTTAGCATTTCGCAGTTACAATCTCAAGGCTATATAGACGGTGAAGGCAATCTAACACCACAATACGATGCAGCCACAGCCAATTGGGGCGTTACATGGAGAATGCCGACATACGGTGAGTTGAAAGAATTACGTACAAACTGCACATGGACATGGACAAAACAAAACGGAGTTAACGGCTATAATGTAGAAGGCCCTAATGGCAATAGTATTTTCCTTCCTGCTGCAGGTAGCCGTAACGGAGCATCACTCAGTAGCACAGGAGAAAGCGGTAACTATTGGAGTTCTACACATGGCGAATACGAAGACTATGACGCATTTTACCTTTACTTCCATGGTGGTATTCGCTACAAGAGCTGCAACCTTCGCGACAACGGTCAGAGTGTACGCCCTGTTATAGATTAAAAGCGATTACATCAATTCATAATTCATAATGCATAATGCATAATTAGGGTGTTGCTCATATAAGGGTGACACCCTTTTTTAAATTGCACACAGCGCTGAAGGTGCGACAGAAAAGTACCTCTGTCGTGCCTTCAGCACTTTTAATATCATTCCGGTCATGAATGCAGGGGTTCCGTGCTTCGCACTCCACCGCCTGCCTGAAAACTGCCGTCACTACGTGACTTTTTGAACTCAGAAACTCAGAACCCTGACATTGACTTATAGACTTATAGACTCATAGACTCGGCGTCTCGGTGACTTTAAAAAACATTAACACAATTTCTTAATAAATCCAGGAAAAACGTAAAAAGTGAGAAGATAATGTAAAATACATGTGAAAAGGTCTTGACGTTTCTTCTGTTAGATTATAACTTTGCAGTGAGAATCAAATAAAGTTTATGAATAGTACAAAACAGAATACAAGTCTTCAAGGCGAACTTGTAATATATCAAGCCGATGATGTTAAGATTGAAGTCGTTTTGAATGAGGATATGGTATGGCTTTCCCAGAGTCAGATTGTTCAGTTGTTTCAATCAAGCAAAGCAAATATTAGTGAACATATTAAGAGTATTTATCATCAGAATGAACTGGACAAGGATTCAACTATTCGGAATTTCCGAACAGTTCGAATTGAAGGGAATAGGGAAGTGCTCAGAAATATTACATATTATAATCTTGATGTTATAATTTCTGTTGGATTTAGAGTCAATACGAAGATTGGAATTCATTTCCGACAATGGGCAAATAACATACTTAAAAATAATTTGCTTAAAGGATATTCAATAAATCAAAGGATAGATTATATAGAAAACAAATTTGATACTAAACTATATAATCATGATGTTCAATTGAAAGAGATAAGTGAACAGATAAATTATTTTGTTCAGAAGTCAATGCCGCCAGTTCAAGGTGTTTTTTACGGCGGTGAAATATTTGAAGCCTACAAGTTTGTCTCGAATTTGATAAAAATGGCAAATGAATCAATAATTGTTATTGATAATTATATTGACGAATCTGTATTGACTATGCTTGATAAAAGAAAGGATGGTGTTATGGCAACAATATATACTGATAAAATTAGCAATCAATTAAAATTAGATTTAGAACGACATAACAAACAATATTCAGCAATTGAAATACAAACAGTCAAAAATATACACGATAGATTTGTTATAATTGATAATGAAGATGTTTTTCATATAGGAGCATCGCTTAAGGATTTAGGTAAAAAACTATTTGCCTTTTCAAAGTTAAATTTACCAGTAGATGTCTTGCTGAAAGGACTCGGTTTCTGAACCCTGACTCAGTCTTATAGACTCATAGACTCAGCAACTCATCATACCCTCAATTCCTCAGTTCCTCAATTCCTAATATCCTAAATCATTGTCTCTTTTCTTTATCTCATTTTTAATCATTTCTTCTAATTTGTTTTTAGAAATAAGGTACTGAAATTCTGCTACACCAATTGGCTTGTTAATGTCTTGTAAAGCGAGTTCTACTTCCAAATGATCTTTTCCAGCACAAAGGATTATTCCTATGGAAGGATTCTCTTCAGGAGCCTTTTCCAATTTATCTAATAATGACAAATAGAAATTCATCTTGCCAACATATTCAGGTTTGAATTCCCCAATCTTCAATTCGATAGCAATCATAGAACGTAGTCTTCGATGGAAAAATAACAAATCAACATGATAATCTTTGTTGTTAAACGATAATGTATGTTGGTTTCCGATAAAACTGAATCCGTTTCCTAATTCCATAATGAAAGATGAGATTTTATTAACCAAATGTCGTTCTAAATCCAGTTCTTTCAATGGTTCAACAGCGTCAATAAATCCTAAGTGATACCGACTCCTGAAAATCTCATTAGCATATTCTGCGTTCTCACCCGACATGGTGACGGCAAAGTTGTTTGATTTCTCACTCGCTTGTATAGAAAGATGATATTCGGATTTCAAAGCAAGATTCAGTATATCGAACGACCATCCTTTATTTATTATTTCATTGGCATAAAAAACAATATGTTCTGTAGATAAATTATGTCTCAATAGTAACATATTATGTCTCCATGGTAAAAGTGCAACGCTCCGTTGCACTTTTGTATCTTCTTGATAGTAGCGAAGGTAGAAGCGTTTCATGTTCCACAAATTCCTTGGAGATAATCCCATATTAGGATATTTAGCTTTTAAATCAACAGATAGTCTTTTGACGATTTGGTCGCCATGTTTACTGTCGAGTTTGCGTTCTTCCAACAATTTGCCAATCTCCCAATGTGATGATATTATGCTAGTGTTGATTTGTTTGGCAATCTGTACTCGTGAAGATTCTATCACCGTTATGGTGTCGTGCAATAACTCTTGATAATCTTTTTCTGCATAATTATCAGATGCATTTACATTTTTAATTGGTTTCATATTGATAAATTTAAATTAAGGTTATTAAATTCTCATTTGCAAAGCTACAGCTACAACATTCTTTTGTCAAGACTTTGTGAAGGAAATTTTTTGCTTTTAACAATTTTTAACATAAAATCAGTGAAATATTAAGAAATGATGTTAAGGTTTGTTAACCTTTGAACTCTGCCCCTGAACTCTGAACCCTGACCCAGACTCATAGACTTATAGACTTATAGACTCATAGACTCAGCAACTCATAGACTTAAAAAAAAGACGCCATCTCTCAATGACGTCTATATCTTTGCGACTCTGCGACTTTGCGTCTTTTAATCTAATTTCAAAACAGCCAAGAACGCTGATTGTGGAACTTCTACGCTACCTATCTGACGCATTCTCTTCTTACCGGCTTTCTGCTTTTCGAGGAGCTTACGCTTACGGCTGACATCGCCACCATAACATTTTGCTGTAACGTCCTTACGAACCTGACGCACTGTCTCTCTCGCAATAATCTTAGCTCCAATCGAAGCCTGGATTGCGATGTCGAACTGATGACGTGGGATGAGTTCTTTCAACTTCTCGCACATCTTACGTCCGAAAGCGTATGCGTTGTCACGGTGAATCAAGGTTGACAAAGCGTCAACGACTTCGCCGTTCAACATGATGTCCAATTTGACGAGACTTGCTTGTTGATAACCTGCGATGTGATAGTCGAAAGAAGCGTAACCTTTTGATATAGATTTCAATTTGTCATAGAAGTCGAAAACGATTTCGCTCAATGGCATCTGGAATTTAAGTTCGACACGGTCGGTGGTGAGATAAGTCTGGTTCATCAAGACTCCGCGTTTGTCGATACAGAGTTTCATGATAGAACCTACGAATTCATTTTTGGTGATGATTTCTGCTATGATGAAAGGCTCGTCGATATGGTCGAGTTTAGTCACTTCTGGAAGTCCGCTCGGGTTGTGGACATCGATGACTTCGCCGTCGGTGAGATAAGCCTTGAATGAGACGTTAGGCACAGTTGTGATGACGTCCATGTTAAACTCGCGGTCGAGGCGTTCTTGAACGATTTCCATGTGGAGCAGTCCGAGGAAGCCGCAGCGGAAGCCGAAACCGAGAGCTGCTGATGACTCAGGCTCCCATACCAAAGAAGCGTCGTTGAGCTGTAGCTTTTCCAAAGAAGCGCGTAATTCTTCGTAGTCGTCGGCGCTCACCGGATAAACACCTGCGAAAACCATAGGCTTGACATGTTCAAAACCTTCGATAGGCTGGAGACAAGGATTCTCGACATGAGTGATGGTGTCGCCAACCTTAACTTCAGAAGAAGTCTTGATGCCGGAGATGATATAACCTACGTTGCCTGCGGAAAGTTCGTCTTTAGGAACTTGCTTCAGCTGAAGCACACCGATTTCGTCGGCATGATATTCCATCTTCGTCGCGAAGAATTTCACGAGTTCGTCTTTGCGGATTGTTCCGTTGAAGATACGGAAGTAGGCTATGATGCCTCTATATGAATTGAAGACGGAGTCGAAGATGAGAGCCTGCAACGGAGCGTTAGGGTCGCCCTTTGGAGCAGGTATTCTGTTAACGATAGCCTCGAGGATCTCTTCGATACCTATATTATTACGTGCGCTGCAGCGTAAGATGTCGGAGCGTTCGCAGCCGATGAGGTCAACGATCTGGTCTTCCACCATTTCCGGATTCGCGCTGTCCATGTCTATTTTGTTGATGACAGGAATTATTTCAAGGTCATGTTCCATCGCCATATAGAGGTTGGAGATGGTCTGAGCCTGGATGCCTTGTGTGGCGTCAACGACTAATAACGCACCTTCGCAAGCCGCGATAGAACGTGATACCTCGTATGAGAAGTCAACGTGACCGGGAGTGTCGATGAGATTTAAGGTGTAGTTGACACCGTCTTTAACATAATTCATCTGGATGGCGTGGCTCTTGATGGTGATGCCGCGCTCACGTTCCAAATCCATATCATCGAGAACCTGATTGACTAACTCTTTCTGTGATAAAGTCTTGGTGTTCTCTAAAAGTCTGTCTGCCAATGTGCTCTTACCGTGGTCGATATGAGCTATAATACAAAAATTTCTAATCTTATCCATGATTGCAAAGATATAAAAAAAGTCAACAAGACTACAAGACTACAAGACTACAAGTCAATATTTTTTTTAATTAGGAATTAGGAGTTGTTTTTTTTTAGACTACAAATTTTAGCCCTGAAAGGGCGAAACAAATATAGGGTAAGGCAACGCCTTATTAGTTAGGAGTTTTTTTAAAGACTACAAATTTTAGCCCTGAAAGGGCGAAATAAATATAGGGTAAGGCAACGCCTTATTAGTTAGGAATTAGAAGTTGGAGATGAAATTGATAATTTTTTTTGAAAAAATATGATATCATCATTAAAATATTTTCAAAAAAATAATTAAATTTGCAGGTTAAAAAACATATAATATATAAATTTGTTAACACTATAAAAACTATAAAAGTATGGCAAAAATTAAAGTTGGTATTAACGGTTTCGGTAGAATAGGCCGTTTCGTTTTCAGAGCTGCTCAAACTCGTAATGACATTGAAATAGTAGGTATTAATGACCTTTGTCCAGTTGACTACTTGGCATATATGTTGAAATATGATACAATGCATGGTCAATTCGACGGCACAATAGATTTCGACGTAGAGAAAAACCTTCTCATCGTCAACGGTAATCCAATCCGCATCACTGCTGAAAAAGATCCAGCAAACTTGAAATGGAATGAAGTAGAAGCAGAATACGTTGTCGAATCAACAGGTTTGTTCCTCTCAAAAGATAAAGCTCAAGCTCATATCGAAGCTGGCGCAAAATACGTTGTAATGTCAGCTCCTTCAAAAGACGACACTCCAATGTTCGTTTGTGGCGTTAATGAAAAAACTTACGTTAAAGGAACTCAATTCGTTTCTAACGCTTCATGTACAACAAACTGCTTAGCTCCAATCGCTAAAGTTTTACACGATAACTTCGGTATCGAAAACGGTTTGATGACAACAGTTCACTCAACAACAGCAACACAAAAGACTGTTGACGGTCCATCATTGAAAGACTGGCGTGGCGGTCGCGCAGCAGCAGGTAACATCATCCCTTCATCAACAGGCGCAGCTAAAGCTGTTGGCAAAGTCATCCCTGAATTGAACGGCAAACTCACAGGTATCTCAATGCGCGTTCCTACATTAGACGTTTCTGTTGTTGACCTCACAGTTAACCTCCAAAAACCTGCTTCAAAAGAAGCTATCTGCAAAGCTATGAAAGAAGCTTCAGAAGGTGAACTCAAAGGCGTTCTCGGTTACACAGAAGACGCAGTCGTTTCTTCAGACTTCTTAGGCTGCACACTCACATCAATCTTTGATGCTAACGCTGGCGTTTATCTCACAGATACTTTCGTAAAAGTCGTTTCATGGTACGACAACGAAATCGGTTATTCAAATAAGGTATTAGACCTTATCGCACATATGGCTACAGTTAATGGCTAATGACAAAAGTCTAAAGTCTAAAGGATTTTAGAAATTTAGAAACTCAGAATCTCAGAAGTGGGGTTCTGAGTTTTTTTATTCGTTAATATTTGCATCGTATTTAAAAATATTTAATTTTGCAGTATTATATTGTCATTATTTAAATTACAAACAGACTCTATTATTGATAATCAAAACGTAATGAGTCTATTTTAAAAACATTTTATTATGAAAAAGTATTTTATTTTATTGGCTGTCGTGACATTTTTGATGTCATGTGATAAAGCTGAAATGCCAGTCGTTATGACAAATGATGTCATGCAAATTACAGAAACTACAGCAAAATGTGCTGCGAAAGTCGAGTCGGACGGCGGAGCAGAAGTGACTGCAAAAGGCGTTTGCTGGAGCAAAGAACAAAATCCTACAATCAACGATAATAAAACAACAGAAGTTGGTGGAGTAGGAGAGTTTACGTCAAATATCCTTGACCTCGTTCCCAATACCAAATATTACGTCAGAGCTTATGCTACAAATGAAGTGGGAACAGCATACGGTGAAGAATTAAGCTTTACAACTTTAGAGGAACCAGAAACTCCTGTGGACCCAGAAGAACCAGAAACTCCAGAAGAACCGGAGGAACCAGAAACTCCAGAAGAACCGGAGGAACCGGAAACTCCAGAAGAACCGGAGGAGCCAGAAGAGCCTGAAACTCCAGAAGAACCGGAAATTCCAGAAGATAATATAAATGGATATGAATATGTCGATTTAGGCCTTCCAAGCGGATTGAAATGGGCTACATGTAATTTGGGAGCTGACATGCCGTATGAAGTCGGCTATTATTTGGCATGGGGAGAACACAAAGCTAAAGAGACTTATAGCGCAGGTAACAGCATCACTTATGGACAGTCGTTGGGCGACATCTCCGGCGACATCGAGTATGACGCTGCAACTTTTTTATGGGAGGCCACATGGAGAATACCTACGGAAGCGGAAGCGAGAGAACTGAAAGACAACTGCACATTCGAATGGACAACGATGAATAATGTCCAAGGCGCTATGGTGACAGGCCCTAACGGTAATCAGATTTTTCTTCCATCGGGAGGTTTCGCAACAGAAGGCAACGTGGATTTCGCTGATTCGGAAGGAGCATATTGGACATCGTCGCCTGACTATACCGACCCTGTCTATTATTCGGCTTTCTTATATTTCTATAACACAAACTTCGCTAACGTAGGCTGGATGAGCCGTTATGCAGGAATGCTTGTAAGACCAGTGTCGGAATAAGATAAAATAAATTTCTTACAATGCCTGATGACAAAAGTTTAAAGTCTAAAGATTAAAGTCTAAAGTCTAAAGAGTTTTAGAAATTTAAAAATTCAGAATCTCAGAAATGGGGTTCTGAGTTTTTTTATAACTTTAAACTTTAAACTATTCTTAATTTTTTTTCACTTTCCCTATTGTTTTTCGAAAAAAAGCATATTAACTTTGCAGGTTCAAATGCTGAAAACGATGAATTATCCTGACACTTATTCCAAAGAAGAACAGTTAGAAATGGACAAGCAGTTTGGTGTTTTGCTTGAATCATGGACAACTGAAAAAAATGAGTCTGATATTGAGCTTGTTAGAAAAGCTTACGAATTTGCTGCATTAGCTCATAAAGACGCACGCCGTAAATCGGGCGAGCCTTATATCTTCCATCCGATAGCGGTGGCTATCATCGTCGCAAAAGAAATTGGAATGGGTACGACTTCCATCGTTAGTGCTCTGCTGCACGATGTTGTCGAGGATACAGAATATACCGAAGAATATATCTGTGAGCAATACGGCCCCAAAGTGGCTCGTGTGGTGAAAGGCCTCACCAAACTCGAAGGCATCGATTTTCAGAACAGCATTGAAAGCATACAGGCTGAGAATTATAGAAAGATTGTCAACACCATGAGTGATGATATTCGCGTCATACTTGTGAAATTGGCCGACAGACTTCACAATATGAGGACTCTCGAATCCATGGCGCATCATAAACAGCTCAAAATAGCGTCCGAAACGCTTTCTTTTTATGCACCTCTCGCTTATCGTCTCGGCCTCTATGACGTTAAGATGGAACTTGAAAACTTATGTCTTAAATATATAAATCCGCAGGTGTTTGAGTCGGTATCGAAACAATTGGACGAGATACGTGAAAGTAAAAAGGCTGAACTTGAAGAGTTTGCCAAGCCTGTCAGAACGGAACTCGAGAAGTTGGGAATCAAGGCGGAGATACAGATTCTTGAAAGATGCCAAAGCGGCATCTGGGAGAGAATGCATAAGTATGAACTCTCTTTGAATGAGATTTACGATGTTTTTGTCGTTAGAATCATCATAGACTGTCCTCTCGAATTAGAAAAGATACAATGCTGGCAAGCGTTCGGCGTATTGACAATGTTTTACAGACCTAACAATGCGCGGCTTAGAGACTGGCTCTCCTTCCCCAAGACAAACGGTTACGAGTCGATACACGCAGTGTTTATGAGCCAACAAGGCAACTGGATAGAAACACAGATTAGAACACGGAAAATGGACATCATCGCAAGACGCGGAGTGATGGCTTACCTTAAATATAAAAACGACCACAACAGCTTAATGTTGTGGCTCGATAATGTCAAGAATCTGACAAATTCAGGCGACTCTTCGGCAATAGAGTTTCTTAACAGCTTCAAACTTGACCTTTTCAACGACGAAATTTTCGTCTTCACTCCTAAAGGTGAAATGAAAAATATGCCTAAAGGCTCGACAGTACTCGATTTCGCTTATATGATTCACAGTGAAATCGGTAATCATTGCATTGGCGCTAATGTTAATAAGAAACTTGTGCAGATGGATTATGTCTTGAATATGGGCGACCAGGTTGAAATCATTACTTCAGACTTCCAGATGCCTCAAGAAAAATCCTTCGATTATTTAGTGACCTCCATAGCTAAATCTCGACTTAAAGCCGGAATCAAAGATTACAGAAGAACATTTAAAGAAAAAGGAAAGTCTCGACTCGAGGAGTTTTTCAAGAGTTTCAATGTAGATTTCAGCAGACAGAATATAAATTACATAGTTGAAAAAGTCGGTATCGGCGGACGTATAGATTTATACTATTATGTGGCATTAGGAAAAATAACATGTCAGGATATTGAACCTTTGTTTAACAACGGACGACGTGCTTCTAATGTTTTGCTGAAAATACTCACTTTCGGTTTGGCAGGGACTGCGACAAAATCAGATGATAATATGAATGCTGCGACGGAAAATAATGAAAGAAATGAATTAGATTACACTATATCAACATGTTGCAATCCTATTCCTGGTGATGATGTGGTGGCTATTTCTTTCCCTAACCAGCCGCTCCAGATACATCGTCCGGATTGTCCTAAAGCCATCAGCCTCATGTCGCGTTACGGCAAAAATATAGTGAAAGCAAAATGGAAATTCAGTGAAGACATCGCATTCATGGCAACCTTGAAGATAACAGGCGTTAATAAAAAAGGATTCGGAGCTTCCTTGTTTACTATGTTGAACGAAAAACTTGAATTGGATCTTCATTCTGTCAAGATACAAGGCGAAGGCGGAATGGTGGAAGCTGTAGTCTGTTTTTATGTTAATAATGTTAAACAATTAGACGCAGTTATCGGTGAGTTGAGAAAAATGCCACTTGTCAATAAGGTGACAAGAATGGAAAGAAACATTGAAAGTTAACCACTTACTAATAATTTTATTTTTAGACAATTTTTTTCATAATTGTACTGAGATTTTTACTAATTTTGAATGCTAAATACACATACCTTCCAGTATGCACTCCGGAATGCGAGTGATATTTAGCTAATTTTTTTGTAAAATATTAAAAATCAATAAGTAATTATGGCAAAAATTGATTTGCTTCTTGGATTGCAGTGGGGCGACGAAGGTAAAGGTAAAGTCGTCGATGCTCTCACACCTCATTATGATATTGTAGCTCGTTTCCAAGGTGGACCAAACGCTGGTCACACAATCGAGTTCGACGGTAAGAAATTCGTCTTGCATACAATTCCTTCTGGTATCTTTAACGAAAAATGTATCAACGTCATCGGAAACGGCGTCATCATCGATGCTAAGATTTTCAAAGATGAAATTGATAAGCTCGCAGAAAGCGGAATAGACATCAGAGACAGACTCCTTATCTCTAACAAGTCGCATCTTATCATTCCAACACACCGCGCTCTCGATGCAGCTAACGAAAACGCTTTGCAAAAAAATAAAATCGGTTCTACTTTAAAAGGTATCGGACCAACTTATACAGACAAGACAGCTCGTCGCGGTCTCCGTATCGGCGACATAGCATCCGACGACTTCATGGCTCGTTATGAAAAATTGAAGAACACTCATCTCGACCAAATCAGAAACCTCAACTTCGATATGAGCACTCTTCTCCTCGATAATATGCCTTTTGATAAATATGAAGAAGAATGGTTCAAAGCTGTAGAATTTCTGAAACAATTCAAGTTTATCGAAAGCGAATATTTCATCAATAAATCATTGGACGAAGGCAAACGTATCCTCGCTGAAGGCGCACAAGGTACTCTCCTCGATGTTGACTTCGGAAGCTATCCTTTCGTGACATCGTCATCAGCTATCGCTGCCGGCGCTTGCTCAGGCCTCGGCGTAGCTCCAAGCAGAATAGGAAAAGTGTTCGGTATCTTCAAGGCTTATTGTACACGCGTCGGCACAGGTCCTTTCCCAACAGAATTGTTCGACGAAATAGGAGAGAAACTCCGCAAAAACGGCCATGAGTTCGGCGCTACAACAGGACGCTCTCGTCGTACAGGTTGGCTCGACCTCCCAGCTCTTAAATATTCTGTAATGCTTAACGGCGTTACCAACCTTATGATGATGAAGTCTGACGTCATGGACGACTTCGAAGAAATAAAGGCAGCAATAGCTTACAACTATAAAGACGAGCAAATCGATTTCTTGCCTTTCGACGCTTGTACTCAAACAATGACTCCGGTTTTGAAATCATTTAAAGGCTGGAACCAGAAGATAGAGAAAGAAATTCCTCGCGAACTTAACAAATACATCGAATTTATTGAAGATTATGTTGGCGTTCCAATCACACTCGTCTCATACGGCCCTGACCGCAGCGAATGTATAGAAAGACCAGCTAAATACTCATTATAATAATTATGACTATGAGAAAGATTAAGAACTTATTTATAGCCATTTTCGTTATATGCTTCATGACATCCTGTTCTAACGAAGGTGAGCATTTTATCTCTGATGCTAATCAACGTGCTGAAGTGGAAAAAGACCTTCAGGAAAAAATGGCACAACTCCCTAATGGCGATTTGTTCAGTATCTTAAATTCAGAATTGCCACAGAGAGATAAAGAGGCATTACAATTCCTGTATGCTTATATGCCACTCAGCGACATCACCGATTATCCGGGTACATTCTATCATAGAAATATTTTGGCTTCATATAAGGCAAAAGATGAAATGCCTTGGGGCGCTAATATTCCTGAAAGAGAATTTAACCATTTCGTCGTTCCTGTCAGAATCAACAACGAAAACTTGGATGACTCAAGATTCGTGTTCTATGATGAATTGAAAGACAGAGTGAAAGACTTGTCGATGTATGATGCAGTCTTGGAAATAAACCACTGGTGCCATGAGAAAGCTAACTACAAAGGCTCTGACTCCAGAACAAGTTCTCCTCTCGCAACAGTGAAGACTTCTTGGGGTCGCTGCGGCGAAGAGTCAACATTCCTTGTAGCAGCATTGCGTGCCATGTGTATCCCTGCTCGCCAGGTTTATACTCCTCGTTGGGCTCACTGCGACGACAACCACGCTTGGGTTGAAGCTTACGTCGATGGCGAATGGTTCTTCCTCGGCGCTTGCGAACCAGAACCTGTACTTAACCTCGGCTGGTTCAACGCTCCTGCTTCTCGTTGTCTCCTCCTTCACACTCGCGTGTTCGGCCGTTACTACGGTCCGGAAGAGGTTATCTCCGTAACTCCTAACCACACCGAAATCAACGTGGTTTATAATTACGCCGAGACATCAAAGATGACTATCAAAGTAGTTGACATTGATAATAACCCGGTTCCAAATGCAAGAGTAGAATTTAAAATCTACAACTACGCTGAATTCTGTACAGTAGCTGTTAAAGAAACAGACGAAAAAGGTGAGACATGGATGACAGCAGGTCAAGGTGATATGCTCGTCTATGCTTCTAAAGACGGTAAATTCGGCTTCCAAGAAATGCCTTTCGGTGAGAAAAACGAGATAATAGTTAAACTCGAAAAATGTCATGGCAATGAAATGATGGTCGAATACGACATCACTCCTCCAGCAGAAAAAGCTAAGATGCCTAACGTAACACCAGAAATGCGCGCTGAAAACGACAGACGTTTCGCTTACGAAGATTCTATAAGAAATGCTTATATCGCTTCTTTCCCAAGAAACTTCAAAGATAAAGAAGTCAATGCTTTGATAGAAAAATCATGGGGCAACTACCAAACCATCATGGATTTCATCCAATATGCCGACGATAAAGGCGGTGCTAGAATAGCTTTGAATCTCCTCCAAGAAATAAGCGACAAGGACTTACGCGACATCTCTTTGGCAGTATTGAAAGATAACTTCGACCATTCTCCTAAAGGCAGAGGCGACATCTATAACGCTTACGTCTTGAATCCTCGTGTATCAAACGAAATGCTCGTTCCTTATAAGAAAGACCTTTCTTCTTATTTTAAAAAAGAACAAGCTGAGCAATTCAAGAATAACCCACAAGCACTCGTCGATTGGATTAAAGAAAACATCATTATAAAAGATGAATTGAACGCTCGTAACATACCAATGGCACCAACAAGTGTTTTGAAGTCAATGATTACAGACTCACGTTCAAGAAATATCTTCTTCGTGTCAATGGCACGTTCTCTCGGCATTGCTTCACGCATCGACCCTATCACAGGTAAAGTGCAATACATTTCAGGTAATGATTGGATTGACGTTAAATTTACAGAAGAAGGCGATGTTAAGGTCGTTCCAACACGCCAAGGTACATTGATGGCGACATTCAAACCTATTGGCGCATTGACAGACTTACGTTATTACACACATTTCTCTATCAAGAAATTCGACGGAACTAACTTCGACTTGCTTGCCTACGACGCTAAAGACCCTGGCATGGATGTCGGAGAACAATATTCTACATTATTTGAAAACGGTCTCGCATTAGACCCTGGCTACTATGTCTTGACAACAGGTACTCGTCTCTCTGACGGCAGCGTCCTCGCTCGTATGACATTCTTCAATATCGAGTCAGACTGTACAACAAATATCGAGTTGGTTATGAGAGAACCTGAAAAAGGCCTCAAAATAATCGGTAACTTCAACTCTGAAAACAGATATATGCCTCTTGACAAAGATGAAGAAATGAGCTTGTTGGCAACAACAGGTCGTGGCTTCTATGTTCTCGGTCTTTTGGACGGCGGCAGCGAACCAACAACACACGCAATGCAAGACATAGCTTTGGTTAAAGATCAATTGGATAAGTGGGGCAGAAGCTTCGTTTTCTTGTTCCAAAATGAAGAGCATAAGAAGAACTTTGAAAAGAAGAACTTCCAAGGTCTTCCAGAAAACCTTACTTTCGGTATTGAAGACGGCAAAATGTTGAAAGAGATTGTCGCTAACATGCGACTCCATAATAATAATCTCCCAATATTCATCGTGGCTAACACTCAAAACGAGATAGTATTTATCTCACAAGGCTACACCATCGGATTGGGAGAACAACTGATGAAAGTCATTAATGAACTTTAAGATCTAAGGGTAACTTCTATAGATTACCTCAATAAAAAACGCTTCGATTAGAGGCGTTTTTTTTTATTTGATAATATAGGATGATTTTATGCGGAAATTATGAACTCTTCTATAAGGTTCATTGACATGGCAATGATATGGAAACCACGATAAAGTTCAGATTATTGATACGACTCTTCTTTTGAACAAATAATGTTGAACTTCTTGCCGTAGCTATTTGCTATTAGTCATTACTATTTCGCCATTTCTCAGATTGCAAAAGAAAGTATCAATTACACCGTGCTAACAATTCATAATTCACTATCAAAATAATTATGCATTAAAAAAAACTCTGAAACTTAGAAACAAAGTTCCAGAGTCATTTTTTTGCTACGAGCCATGAGCTGACAGCTAACTTCTAAAATTCCAGAGTTCTAAAGTTCTAAAATTCCAAAGTTCTATTTAATCCACTTTCCTTCCTCAACTGTTAATTGTTCATTGTCAATTGTTAATTTCCAGATGTATGTTCCCGAGCTCCATTTAGAGGCGTCGACGCTCGTAATGTCATCTGTAATTTCCTGCTCATGAATTTTTCTTCCTTGCATATCATAAACACATAATGTTGCATTACGTAAGGCGGTTCTTATATTCAAAACATCTCCGCCAGGATTAGGATAGGCGACGGCGAGTTTTAAGCCATGAGCGTGAGGTTCTTCGATACCGACGAACGCCTCAGGAGGAAATTTCTTTATGAAATTATTATATGTTTTATAAGTTTTACCGAAATCTTTGAAATATCCGGCTATTATACAACCCCCGTC
Organism: Bacteroidales bacterium; assembly: GCA_017630195.1. Classification (GTDB taxonomy): domain Bacteria; phylum Bacteroidota; class Bacteroidia; order Bacteroidales; family F082; genus Limimorpha. Next base: position 32,234 of record JAGBVS010000155.1, read on the forward strand.
ATTGGTGGCTTTAAGAGTTGATGTCAATAAAGCTGTTGTTACTCCCAAATCATAATAAACTTCTCCTATGGTATTCAGATTTTTATCTATCATTCTTATTACAAAATACTGATTAGAGTTATTCAATTGTGGTGAGTGATATGCATAAGGTGTTGCCCCAATAAAAATTTTGTTCTCATCTTTCCAATCCAATGAACACATAGATGGTACTGATGTACTGTACCCAGAAGCTGATTCTACCTTTGCAAACATCACACTATCTAACATCTTTGCTTCGTCATCCATAAGGACGCATGCAGCCACCGTATAATGTCCGTATGGTATATAATGATAATCAGCTCCCGACATCATTATTGTGGTATTTGAGCTTGTACGTTTGAAAGTAATACCAGAAGTTACCACTCCTTTACCATCTCTATAATAAATCGCAGGGTTAGAAAGGCCTTCAGTACGTGCCAAAAGATGGTCATCAATAAAATTAAAGTCAGAATCAAAACGATATAGGTATAATCCTCTTCTGAATTCATCACTCCAACCTCCGCTTGCATAATATAGATATTCCTTATCTTCCTCATCATATAACAGATGATTTCTATGTCTTAAAAAATTACATTCGTCATGCTCAAGACTTCCGTATTTCAGTATATTCAAATTATAATCAGTCTTAAGAAAAAACGTACTGTCATATCCGTAGAAATGTGTGCCAAAACCATTATCTCCCACATATTTTTCATAACAAATAACAAAGCCATCACCTTCATCAAGTATAGTCCCTATATTTATCCTTGGAGGATTTCTCGCAAGAAGATGATTTGTGGTATCTATAGAGACTTGTATTTCTTTATGATAGACGTATTCAAAACTATCATCTAATTTCTCCATAATTATTTTTGAATCAACACAGCCTTGATAATTGACATGGTTTACATCTAATATCGGATTATAAGTTTTAAAGATATAAAAACCACCATTTTTATCCTTTAAGATATGATCTCCCTCGTAGTTGTAAGAGGCATCATATCCCGGTAAATAATTGTACCTCAGAACTTCTGATAGCAATTCACCCGATTCAGAAAAGCGACCGAGATAATCATGTGACGATTTATTACCAAACACAACGAAATCGCCATTATCCATTTCAAGAATATCATAATAACCAATAATATCAGAATATGCGCAACCTGCTACATATTCAAATTCGTTTTGAGAAAACATCATGTTGCATGATACAAACATGAGAAGACTTAGCAATAATTTTTTCATAGTGCTAATATTTTTACTATTTATGACTTTATTTAATTACCGATATTTTTTCTGTGTAAACATTACCGTTACAATCTTGTATATTGAAAAGATATATTCCCGTTTTATAATTCGAAACATTAAGTTCCACATTATCAGAATCTATCACAATTTCATCAATTAACATCCCGATACTGTTATAAATCTTAACCTTCGACATATATCCTTTGGCAGACGACAATTTGACAATGTCTTTCGCAGGATTAGGATAAATTTTGTAAATATCTTCTTTCGTGTCAGGAGTGTTTTCGCCAACTTCTATAGTAAATATATGTGAAGCCTCAGCTCCAAATTCGCCATCGCCATCGATAGCGACATTGCCGTAACCGTCTATTATTCTATAGTATCCATCTCCGTAGCTGCAACATATTCCATTTTTCATCATATCTGAAATAGTGAATCTAAGGCATTGGTTTTTAGGAAGACTTAGTGGAATCTCGTATAATTTTGTCGCCGTTGTGGGACCGAAGATGTTTTCATAAGGTCCGCCTGAAGCTACTACGGTATTATCGTCTGTAACGATTTCCCATGTCACTTCATTGCCGAATTTATCTTGCATTAATTCGAGAACTACGTCGTCATTTTCATTCTCTATAAAAACTGTATTCTTCTTTTCACAAGTCGTTGTTATTGTCTTCAAAAAATCTAAAGGTTTTCCGTTAGCCTCCACTATTCTAAAGTCGATGTCGTGAGTCCCGATTGGAACATCCATATCGAATGTTATTTTTCCAATCTGATAAGATTCTATGCTGCCGTTCCATTCATATTCAAAGGTGTCGCCATTATCTATATCCATCAGCATCTTTATTGATGTTAATTCATCTAAGCCTCTGTTCATCATATCTATAGTAAATGACTTGCTGTTTGAGCACATCGAGTTATCTTTATATGAGATGTCATCGATGCTGGGAAATACCTCTTCTTGAGTTCCTATCAAAAATGGCAGACGAGCAACATTTAAAATAGGGCGCGATTCTGCTCCAATCATCTCATTCGTCACGAAAGCGACAAATTTCAAATGATTAATATTGACATCTACGCCGCTTGGATCGCCTATGATTTCTGGAATTATATATGTATATGTCTTCGTAATCAGAGTGCCTTCGGTTGTGGGGCTTATCGTCTCGCCCCATGTAGATGTTATGATATCACGAAAAACATGCATGTGGCAGTAGTTGCCATCTACATATTGTTCCGGATTATTCATTCCATTATTTTGATAACCCCATATACTGTCTTGCAACATCTCTACTGTCAGATAATTGATGTCATTATCGCTATCATGAACATAATATATCTCGACTGTAATTGTAGCTGTACGACTCAGCTCATCAACGACAACTAAACCACCAATATTGCAAGGAGCTTCCTGCTTGATAAACAAATTGACATCATGCTCCGACACACCAAGGTCAGCATAATCCTTACTTCTATTAATCTGTGAACTTGGATAGGCTTCTGTACCCAAAGCATGAATTATTATATTACCTTCTTGAGTAACTAAATTGGGGTATGTCGGGGTATCGAAACCATATATATTGGATACAAACACACGTTTAGGATACTTTTTTATTATATTGTTGGTTTGCAAATGAGCCTGAGAACAACCTGGACAATTTCTGCCTGTAAATTCCTCTATAAGCACATTCTTCAACAAAGGTTCAGTTGTCACATATTGCTGCGCAAACATACTATTAACGTGATATAGTAAAGTTGCTGTAAACAATACAATTGACATTAGTATTTTTACAATTCTCATAGATGATTCATTTATAGGTTGTTGTTTATGATACGCTTAAGCTTAATAACGCAAAGTTCGTAATTTTATTTCAGAAATACAAGCGTTTTTAAATATTTTAAAAAAATCAGAGGTATAACTTATTGATTATTAGTAAACGGGAATTGGAAACGGATGTTGGATGCGGAAACGGATGCGGAGAAAAATACGTGAAGATTCGCGCGATACGTGGAGACGATTACAGTTTTATCGAAAACTTCTTCAATCTCTCATCGAGCATATTCGCAGGAATTGTATCGGAGATATTCTTCGCAATGACGTTAAGAAGTCTTTCCTTGACGTAATCGTTTCTTACAACCAACGAAATCTCTCTGTTAGGCTCCGGATTGACGATAGGTCTAACATTAGCCTTTTGTTGTTCTGTCAATAAGTCGATATGTAATTCTGGGATGATGGTGTAGCCTCCATTGGTATCGACAATCTTTATCAAAGTGTCGATGCTGCCTGCTTCGTATGTGGTGGAGAATCCTGAGTCAGATTCGCAGAGTCGCATCACTTGGTTACGCAGACAGTGTCCTTCCTTCAAGACCCAGAGATGTTCCGTAGGAATATGATTCATCTCGTACTCCTTAATAATATTATATAAAGGCTCGGTAGGGGAGACGTAGGCAAAGAATCTCTCGTAATACACTGGAATCTCCAGGAAATTAGGATTGTTGAGCGGTGTCGCCAATAATGCCATATCGATTTCCGCCTTCTCCAACTGGTTTATTATCTCTGCCGTCGTGATTTCTTTTACATGAAGATTGATGTTCGGATTTCTCTCCTGAAGCACGTTGAACAGCTTAGGCAAGATATAAGGTGCTACGGTAGGAATGATTCCCAAAACGACTTTGCCCGATTCCTGCTGGCGCTCGTTCATCGCCAATTCCTTAAACTGTTTGGCATTATAAAGAATAACTTTAGCCTGGTCGATGAGACGTTTGCCTATCTCGGTAGGAGCGATAGGCTGAGCTTTCCTGTCGAAAATGCTTATCTCTAATTCTTGTTCCAACTTCTGAATCATCATGCTGAGCGTGGATTGTGTTACGTTGCATGATTCAGCTGCCTTTACGAAATGACGGTATTTGTCAACCGCAATAATGTATTCTAATTGTTGTAAAGTCATATTTTTAAGTCTATAAGTCAATAAGTCTATAAGTCTATAAGTCAATAAGTTTGGGCGGAGTATATTCAAAGTCTGTTGACTGTTGTCCGTTGTCTGTTGACTTCAATTGATAAAATCGATACAAAGATAGAAAATATCTGTTTGACTTATGATATGTTTCCGTATTATTTTTGTACTGTCAAAATGAACAAAAGCCTACGACGGAAGGTTAAAGACTAAAGTCGAAAGGCTAATGACAAAAGTAAAAAAATAAATTAAAAACAAACAAATTAAAACAGTAATAAAATGGAAACAAACAACAATAATACAGTAAACGTAATGCCAAGAATTGGCGATAAAGCTCCAGCTTTCGTAGCAAAATCAACACAAGGTGAAATAAACTTCCCATCAGACTATAAAGGCATGTGGAAAATCTTATTCAGCCATCCTGCCGACTTCACTCCGGTATGTACATCAGAGTTCATGTCATTCGGCAAATTAGCTGATGAGTTTGAAAGACTCAACACTCAGTTGGTCGGTCTCTCTGTGGATGGATTATACAGCCACATCGCATGGTTGCGCACTATCAAGGAAAAGATTGACTGGAAAGGCATGAAGGATATGGAAATCAAATTCCCTCTCATCGAAGACATCACAATGAATGTTGCCAAGATGTACGGCATGATTCAGCCAGGTGAGAGTTCAACATCAGCAGTTCGTGCGGTCTTCTTCATCGACCCATTCGACAAGATTCGCACCATCATGTACTATCCTCTCGCATTAGGACGTAACTTCGACGAAATCATGAGAGTGTTGGTCGCCTTGCAGACAGCCGACAACTTCGGAGTAGCGATGCCAGCCGACTGGCGTCCAGGCGATGAAGTCATCGTTCCAACAGCAGGCTCATGCGGCGTGGCAAAAGAAAGAATGCAAAGCTCAGACGAAGACATGCACTGCTACGACTGGTTCTTCTGCACCAAAAAATTAAGCAAGGAGAAAGTAGAAGAAAAACTTGGAAAATAATGAAATCCTAAAATACAGCCATGCAATGAATTTTAAAATAATGTTAATGTTTGTGATTATGCAGCTTCCAGCCTTGGAAGCTGCTTCTCAAAAAGTGACGCAAAAAGAAGGGAATACAAAAATGACAACGATAAATTTAACCAAAGAAGAATTTTTAAACAAGGTGATGGATTATGAAAATAATCCTAAAGAATGGAAATATAAAGGCGACAAACCTGCTATCATCGACTTTTACGCATCATGGTGCGGTCCATGCAAGATGTTGGCTCCTGTTCTCGAAGAACTCGCCAAGGAATATGAAGGACAAATCTATATATATAAGGTAGATACTGAGGCTGAAGAAGAATTGTCGCGAGCATTTGGAATACGCTCCATTCCTACAATGCTGTTTGTCCCGATGAACGGCCAGCCGATGATGACACAAGGAGCGCTGCCAAAAACTGAACTCGATAAGATAATAAAAGAGAGACTTTTATAAAGACTACAAGACAACAAGACAACAAGACAACAAGACAACAAGCTTTTTTCTGCCATAACTAAAAATGCTTAAACTAAAATAACTAACAACACTGCCATCACTCCATCACTCCATCACTCCATTACTCCATCACTAACAACACTGCCATCACTATTGAAACTAACGCTATGCGTTATAAAAGAGGAGGCTGCTAAGATTTTAGCAGCCTCCTTATCTTTAGACTTTAGACTTTAGTCATTATTTAACAACAACTCTTTGAATCATTGTGTTGTCGCCATCTTGAATCTTGATGATGTACATGCCTTTTTCTAAGTCTTCAACATTGATTGTTGCGTCGCCTGAGATTTCAGTAGCTTTAACGCAACGACCTGTCATGTCGATTAAGCTTACTTGAGCATTGCTATTATATTTAACATAGATTACAGATGTTGCTGGGTTAGGATATACAGTAACCATGCTGTTCAATTCAATTAAGCCGTCTTCGTCTGTAATGAAAGAAACTGATGCTGTTGGACCCCATTCACCGGCTTCGTTTTGAGCTGTACCGATTAAGTAATATTCTGTTTCTGGTTCGAGGTTTTCCCATGTCCAAACGTCAACTTCTGTGTAAGAGATACCTTCAGCTTGTAATTCACCTGCGATAGCGTCGATGCTTGATGCTTCAACTTCTGCTTTATCGAAGATAGAGTAGATGTAACCAGCAGCGAATTCGTTAGGTGTTACTGTTGATTTAGCTGATCTTGGTCCTAATACTTCGACTTCGATAGTAATTTCAGCGATTTGTGGTTCTGGGTCTGATTCTAATGTTGTGAATGCTTCAATAGTTGCAGGAGCCCATTCGCCGCCTTCATTCATAGCTGTTACGATGACGTAGTATTCTGATGCTGGGTTGAGGTTGCTTAAAGTATGTTGGTTGTTGCCTGTGTAAGGAACGCCGTCGTTTTGTAATGCTGATACGATAACGTCTTCGCCCATGTAGTCGAACATAGCTTTAGAGATAGCGCCGATGTGGTATTCGTAAGTGTATTCGTTAGATGTTGTTGAAACTACTACAGATGTAGCGTTGATAGTTTCGATTTCAACAGAGACTTCAGCTGCTTCGTATTCGATTTCAGCTTCAGGAGTTGTGAAGATAACGTGTGTTGTTGGACCCCATTCGCCGGCTGCATTCATAGCTGTACCGATGATGTAGTATTCTGTTTCTGGTTCGAACCATTCCCATGTCCAGATGTCGATTTCTGTATATGGAGTTTCGTCTTCGCGAAGTTCTAATGCTATAGCTTCAACACCACCTGCTGCTTCAACTTCAGCTGTTTCATATACTGAGTAGTGATATTCAGCTGTAAATTCGTTAGGTCTTGCTGTTGTCTTAGCTGAGTTAGCGTTAATAACTTCAACTTCGAAAGAAACCTTAGCGATTTGTGGTTCTTCTTCACCTTCAACGTCGATGCTTACTGTGAAAGCTTCTGTTGCTGATGCTACTAAGTAGTATGTACCAGCTGGAACTGTCATTGACAATTCGTTGCCACCGTTTCTCTTAGCTGAGCCGTCTGATAATACGAGGTTGTCAGCTAAAACACCTGTACCCCAGTTGCCGTCGCAATCGTAGTGACGTAAGCCGATATAAATTTCTTTACCTGCGTATGCGCTGAGGTCAACAGTTCTTGTAACATAACCTTGTTCTGAGTTTTCATTGAATTCTTCGCTGTAAACAACAGTCCAGCTTTCATTGTCTTCTGAAACAACAACGCCATATTTGTCGTAGATATAGCTATAGTTCATTGGAGCTACATCTAATGAGAATGTTGATGTTGATGTGATAGAATATTTAGATGTTGTAACGATGAAGTTATCTGGAGTTAAAATACCTGTTGCGAATGATAAAGAGTGGATACATGTGCTGTTGTCAGGACCTGAGATGCCGTAAGTGTTAGCCATTGTCCAGTTGTAGCTGTCTGTATCATATTGGAATGTTCTCCAGCCGTCGAGGCTATTGTCGTTGAAGTTCTTTGTGAAACTTGATGTTGTTGCTTCTGGATTTTCTGGATTTTCTGGTTGGTCTGGTTGATCTGAACCTTCATCTGTTAATGTGAAATCGTCGATGAATAATGTGTAACCATCTGTGCAGTTGTAGTGACGGAAACCGATGTGGAGGTTTTGACCTGCGTATTCGCCAAGGCTTAATGTCAAGAGTTTTTCAGCTGGTTTGTTACATGTTTCTTCATAGATAGATGTGAAGTTAACATTGTCTGTAGAAACGACTACTGAGAAGTGTTCGTCATAATTGCTGTCTCTTCTGAATGATAATGTTGAAGTAGCTACAATGCTGTAAGCTTCAACTGTAGAGATGTAGTTGTCTGGAGTAAGAGCACCATCCCAATCATCGTAAGAACTTGATGTCAATGTTGCATCGTTAATTCCCCAATCGCCAATATACCAATTGTAACCGTCGCCATCAGCGTCGATAGTGATGAAGTTGTCGAGGCTGCCATCGCTGAAGTCGAATGAGAATGATGTTTCGCCTGTTGGTTCTGGTGTTTCTTCTACAACGTAGTAGTTGTCAGCACCTGGACCGTCTTCGCCGTTGAAGTCTTCTGCATATAAAGCTAATTTACCGTTAGCGCCTTCGATAGCTGCATTGAATGTTGTTTCTTCTGAGAATGTGACTTTGTAAACAACATCAGCACCGTCTTGTGCTTCGCCTGGTAATGTGTAGTCATTGTTCAATTTTGCATAGTCAGGAGTTGATGTGAATGGGAATGAAGAAACTACGATAGCGTCTTCCCATGTGTCGCCTTCACCGCCTTCGTTATCTTCACCGCCTTCGTTGCCAGATACTGTTACATACTTAACATTGTCGATGCGGATACCGTTTGCCATATTTCCGCAGTTGTGGTGAACGAATCCGACATGAACATTTTGACCTGCGTATTGTGAGAGATCTGCTGTTCTTACTTCAAAACCATCTGTTGCAGTTTCAAAGGCTTCATTCATAATAACTTGGAAGTTTTCACCGTCTGTAGAAATAACAACACCATAAACATCAAGATAATAGTATGGGTCTGTTGTGCTGATGTACCATTCTAAATAATCACCATTGTTGATAGTGTAAGTTGATGTTGTGATTATATAGTTTTCTGGGTTAAGATTGAAACCAAGGTATGCCCATGAAGAGATACAATTTGATTGATCGATACCGCTTCCTGGATTCAATACCCATTCATAAGTGTCACCGTCTTTGTCGATTGTGATCCAGCCGTCGATAGTACTTCCGTTATCGTCGAAGTCATCGAAGAAAACAACACTTTCTTCGCCTTCGTTGCCTTCACCTTCGTTGTCATCGCCGCCTTCGTTGTCATCGCCGCCTTCATTGTCATCGCCGCCTTCATTACCTTCGTTATCGTCGCCGCCTTCGTTGTTGCCGTCAACAGCTTCGAGAGTCCATGTTTCGATAGTGCCATTGTTGCCGTCGCAGTCAGCGAAGATGAAATATTCACCGCCATCAGCTACATATTCAACTTTGAAATATTTGTAGTTGTCGCAGTTTTTGATTTTGAAAGTTTCATTGCCGTTGTCAACCATTTCGATAGCTGTTTTGTCTGTTGTGCTATAAGCGTCAACGTTCCAAGCCCAGCATTTTACATAGTAACCGTCAGCTGAAAGGAGATAATATTGGTTGTTGCCAGCATCTTCGAGTGTGAAGAGTTGAGAGTTTGATTCTGCATATTCAGCAACGCCAACACCGCCGAATGCGCCTGATTCGTGTTTTGTGTTGTTGAAAACGTTGAGGTAGTTGTTTGTAGAATTTGATTTGATACGATATTGTTGAGCTGTTTCTTCTTCATCGTCGTTGTCTTCGTTACCTTGTCCGCCTTCGACTTCTAATTTAACGATAGGTCTTTGGTTGAAGAGGTAGCCATTACCACCGCAGTAGCTGTTTTCATTTGGGAATAAAGCGCCGGCTGGGTTTGTGTCGTGGAAGTCGAACATGATGCCGTTAGCGATTTGGTCGCTTGCCCATCTGATGTTCATGTTGCTAGCGTTAGCGCTTTTTGAAATAACGATAGCGAGGTTGTTTGTGCCGCTGTATGGGAATGGAGTGTTTAAAGTTATTGTTTCCCATTCTTCTTCACCGATAGTGACATTAGTACCTGAGTAAACTAAGGTAAGGTCTGATTCTGGTGTGAAGTTAGCTTGTGTGAGTTCAGATTTTGTTACTTCAGCGAGATAGACTTTCAAGTCTGCCACGGTCATAGAACCGAAAAATCCAGGAGTAGCACATTTGAATGACAAGGATGTGATTTCGCAAGCTTGTCCGATTTCGCTGCTCTGGTAGAGCATTTCTGTCCATGAGTAAGCGTAAGAATTTCCGAACGGAGCTGTGTTAGTGTTACTAGCTCCATTGCCGATAGTAATTTCTTCGGCATGCAATGCAAATGGTGCAAACATCACCAAGAGCATTAAACTAAGTAAAAACTTTTTCATAATTTAATTTATTTAATTAAGAATTTAATTGTTCAAAAACATGATAAATAAGTCTCGTTATAACAATATTATCAAGCTTGCAAATTTAAAAACAAATTTCAAATAATGAAATAATTATGAATATATTTTTAACAAAAAAAGGCTGCTCGAAAGCAGCCTCCTTTTTGAACTATAGATTATAGTTTTAAGTTTTATTTCACAACTGTGATACGTTTTACAGCAACACCGTTTTCTGTTGTGATACGTACCATATAAACACCAGCTTCGTATTCAGCCATGTCGATAACTTCGTTGTTTGAAGTAACGTCGTTTTCATACATGACTTGACCTAAAGCGTTAGTGATTGTGATTTGAGTCATAGCTTCAGCTGTGATGTTCAAGTTACCCTTAGTTGGGTTAGGATAAACGATCATGCCGTTAACGCCATTTTCATCGATAGCTGTAACTTCAACAACAACGTAGTTTTGAGTTGCGTCGTTGTAAGCTGTTGCAGGTTCTGATTCACATTCTTCGCCGTTGTTTGTATAAACAGCTGTAACTTGGTAGTAGTATGTGCCTTCTTCAACTTGGTCGAAGTAAGAACCTACTGTGCTTTCGCCAACTAATTCGAAGTTGTTAGCAGAAGTACCGCGGTAGATGTTGTAGTGTTCGAATGTTTCGCCTCTTGAAACGCCAGCTGCTGCGAATTGGCCTTCGCCTGTTGTGTATTCGTATTGTAATGGTTCAAGTGTTGAAACTTCACCTTTAGCGTTAGCAACCATAGCACGGATCATCCATGTGTTGTATAAGTTGTAGTCAGCTATGTCTTCCCAAACAACACCGTCCATTGAGATCCAGCGGCTGTTAGGATCGCCACAGTCAGCGCAGCATGATGCTGGATAGTTAGTACCGTTCTTTGTTGAGAATACAACCCAGAGGTTTTCTGTTACGTCGATTGGGAGAGCGCTTGTCAATTCGAATTCGAAGAAGTTGCCAGTGCCATTACCAACGTAAGGTTGTGTATGTACTAATGTACCAGGAGCTGAAGTGCCGCCGTAGTAGATGTTGATGTCACCTTCTGATTGAGCGAAGTCGAAGAGAGAAACTTTTGTCAAGAACAAGCCGTCGTAAGCGCTGATAGATGCTGCTGGGAACATAACACCCCAGTAGAATTCAGCTGGACCGCCGATACCGTCTTGGTTAACGCCGTTGTCGTAGTATAACCATTCTGATGCAGTGTTGTAAGGCCAGATCAATTCAGTGCCTAATACGCCGTTTTGATATGTACATTGACCGAAGAGTTTTTCAGGAGCTGCACATTCTTGAGCTATTGTAGCTGTAACAGCTTGTGGGCATGACATAGCGTAGTATGTAGCAGGATTGTTTTCGTTGCCGTAAACAACTCTTACTTCATATTCGTGGTCGCCTGTTGCCAATTCTGTGTCTGTGTATGATTCAGCGTTGAGGACTTCTTCTGTGAGGAGTTCGCCGTCACGGTAAAGCATTACGCCGAGAACTTCTGCGTCAACTACTTCTGGATCGACAGGATCGACAGGGGTGTCGCCGCCTTCACCTTCTACGTAAGCACGCATTTGCCATGTGCCGTACCAGCCTTCGCCGTACCATGAGCTGTCGTACCATGTAGCACCTTCGTCGTCTGAAATCCAACGTCCGTTAGGGTCACCGCAGTCTGTTGAGTGAGCTGCTACATAACCGCCGTTTGAGTTAGAGAATTGGATCCAGAGGTTTTCTTTAGCGTCGATTGTGACAGGTGTTGTTAATTCAAATTCTTGGTATGTACCTGAAGCTGTTGCGCTATATGTTTGTGAGTGAACCATAGTGCCAGGACCGTCAACGCCACCTTGGTGGATACTGAAACCACCGTCGTGAGCTTCGTAAACATAGATAGAAACTTTTGTGATTTGTTTGCCGTGGTAAGCTGTGATGAGGTCGCCAGGGAACATGATAGCCCAGTTGATTTGTTGAGCTTCGCCTGTACCATAGTCAAAGAAACCGAAAGCTGATTCGTTAACGCCGTTATCGTAGAATATCCATTCGCCTTCTTCTCTTGACTTAGCTGATTCTGCTGTTAAGTTGACATCATCAACTTTCATGAACCATTGGTTCAAGCATTGATAGTGACGGAATGCGATGTAAATCTTTTGACCAGCGTATGCACTGAGGTCGATTTCTCTGTTGAACCATTCGCCTTGTGTTGAACCTTCGTAAGCTGGTTCACCTGCGCTTAATGTTTCTTCGTAGATGTTAACGAAATCGCTTGGGTTTGTACCTGTTGTTGAAACAGCTACTGCATAGTGTTCTTCACAGTATGTTCTGTCGTTTGCACTTACATAATATGTGAGTTTTGAATCAGCGAGAATGTCAACTTTTGTTTCTGATACTAAGAAGTTGTTAGGAACTAAGATACCTGCGTTGTTATCGTATGAGAATGATGCAGCGCAGTGTGTGTTGTTGTGTCCTAATGGATCGTTAGCGAACTCAGCTGTGTTTTTCCAGTTATGACCGTCACCGTCAGCGTCGATAGCTGTCCAGCCGTATAATGCGCCATTGTCGAAGTTAGATGAGAATTCATAAACAGGTTCTGTTTCTTCATAAACTGGGAGAGTCCATGTGATAACAGCTGTCTTTTCTTCAACTGTAGCAGTTAAATTAGTTACGCCTGTGTAGTTGTCGCAGCTTCTGTATTTCCATGTGTATTCTAATGTTACGTCTTCTGTTACAGCAGGGATTACATTCAATGTGTATTCTTGACCTTCTGTTAAGCTTGTAACGTCAACTTGATAGTATGATTTTTCAACGTTTTGAGCGATTGTTGTACCATTTAATGTGATGTCGAATGATTCTGCTTCGTAATCCCACATTGCCCAGCCTGTTGCTGATACGTAGAGACCGTCAACCATTTCTGGCATCTTTTCTAATGTACATTCAATTTCTGTAGCTTCCATGATTTCCATAACTTCAGCTGTTGCGCATGAATAGTAACCGTCTAAAGCGATTGTCAATTCGTATGTGCCTTTGCGGAAGTCTGTCCATTCGTATGTGCCTGTTGCGTCTAATGTTGTTTCGTAAACGTATGTAGGTTCGTTAACATTAACTAATGATACTGTTGTACCAGCTACTGAAGCGTTGTCGTCAGCTGTAACAGCTACTGATACTGTAGTAATCATGTCTTTATCGATGCTGTTTGACCAAACGATTTCTGAAGCAACTGGGATAGGACCGTCTGTTGTTTCACCTGAGATAACAACGTTGTCGAAACCTGCGCCCCATGCTTTGTTTTCTAAAACACAGAATGCAACGTAAACAGTCTTGCCTGAACATTCTGATAAGCTTGCTGAACCTTCTGCCCATGTGTCGGCTGCTGCACCTTCCCATACTGTTGTCCAAGGACCTGTTGGTGATTCGCTGTACATTACGTATGTATTGTTATAAGCGCCAACCCATGCTGGAGAAATGTAGTTGAAGCTGATTGTTGGGTTCAATGTTGATGAGAAATCGATAGCTGGTGTTACTAAGTAGTACAATGAACCATTGTCAGCGTAACCGCCTAATTGGAATGCTGAATATGAACCTGTACATGCTGTGTAGCTGTAGATAGAACCTTGTACTTGGATGTTACCCCATTCGTTAGCTGTTGCTGGTTCTGAGTAGTTTGTCCAACCTTCTGGGAGTACATAGTAACCTGTTTCAAAGCCTTCGTTGAGGATTTCAACTGTTTCACGGCTTCTGCCTTCTTCTGCTGTGTACATAGCAGCAACACCCCATTTGTATGTACCTGGAGTTGCTTCTGACCATGTAGCGTCTTGGTATGTTAATTCTGTTAAGTTGTCAGCGAGAACTTCTGTGCTTTCACCGTTAGTTCTGTACAATTTATAGCTGTGGAAGTTATAAGATGTTTCGTTTCTGACACCTAAACGTTTTGTCATGCCTGATTTTGCGTCAGCGATAGCGAGTCTGTTTTCCCAGTTCCATGCTACGTCAACGTTAGCACCGTTTTCAACAGCTGTAACTTGAGCAACTGTTGGAAGACCTTGTTCGTCGTCATCATCGTTGTTGCCAGCTATATTGATGTTAACTGTGAAAGCTTCTGTTGCTGATGCTGCGAGATAGTATGTACCAGCTGGAACTGTCATTTCGATAGTTTTGCTGTTGCTTCTCTTAGCTGAACCTTCACCTAAAACAACATTGTCAATCAAAACACCTTGTGAGTCATTGCCATTGCAATCGTAATGACGGAAACCGAAGTAGATGTTTTTGCCAGCGTATGCGCTGAGGTCAACAACGTGTTCTACGAAGTTAGCATTCCATGCATCGTATCTTTCTGACCATACAACAGTCCAGTTTTCGTTGTCTTCAGAAACAACAACACCGTAATTGTCATGGAAGAAACCTGCTGATTCAGGACGTGAAACGAATGTTAATGTAGAATTTGCTGTGATAGCATATGTTGATGTTGTAACTGCATAGTTATCTGGCCAAAGGACAGAAGCTGCGTATGAATTTGAATGTAAGCAGTATGAACCGTCAGGACCTGTGATGCCGTAAGCGTTCTTCAATCCCCAGTTATAAGCGTCACCGTCGTTTTGGAATAATCTCCAGCCGTCCATTTCGCCATCGTTGAAGTCTTCAGCGAATGTAGTTGAACCTTCTGGATTTTCTGGTGTTTCTGGATCTTCTGGTTGTTCAGGTTCTTCAGTGTTGCCGTCTGTTAATGTGAAGTTGTCGAACATGAGACGGAGACCGTCTGAACAGTTGTAGTGACGTAAACCGATGTGGATTTGTTGTCCTGCGTAAGCGCTGAGATCGATTTCTTTAGAATCTGAATAACCTGAGCCTGTACCTGTTAATTGTTCTTCATATACGTTTGTGAATGTTGTTCCGTCTGTAGAAACGACTACTGAATAATATTCACCGTATTGCCATGTTACATCGTATGATAATTTTGATTCAGCTGTGATAGCGTATTTTTCATTTGTGTAGATGTAGTTGTCTGGACTAAGAACACCAATACCGATGATGTATGATTCTGAAGCGAGGCTTGTTGTGCCACCGATACCGTATTCATAGCAATTCCAATTGTATGAATCGCCGTCAGCGTCGATAGTTGTGAATGCGCTTAAATCAGCATCGTCGAAGTTGAACATGAATGTTGTCAAGCCTTCTGGTGTTTCTGGATCTTCTGGTTGTTCTGGTTCTTCTGTTGTGCCGCATGTCAATTCAACGTTATCGATCAAAATGCCTGTTGCGTTTGAACCATTGCACATGTAGTGGTAGAAACCGAGGTGGATTGTTTGGCCTGCGAAGTAGTCGAGATCTAATGTTCTTTGTTCAAAGTCATAGATTGGAGTCATTGTTTCTTCCCAGATTGTTACGAAGTTTACACCGTCTGTTGAACCAACGATACCGTAGTGGTCTGCGCAGTAGTTTGCTGCTGGATCTTGTGGTTTTACGTACCATGTAAGAACTGATTCTTCTGTGATTTCGTATTTTTCTGTTGTTGCAACGATGTTGTCTGGATAGAGAGATGCTCCGATGTATGAATCTGAGTGGAGACATGGAGTCATATCTATACCTGCATATTGACCTACTGTACCGTCAGAAACTCCCCAGCCGTATGTGTCACCGTCTTGGTCGATTGAATACCAGCCATCCATTGTGCCGTCGTTGAAATCGAAGAAGAATGTTGATTCTGTTGCAGGAACATATTCTGGATCGTAGTAGTTTGTTGAACCAGGACCGTCTTCACCATTGAAGTGTTCTGCATATAAAGCGATTTTAGCATTAGCGCCTGTTACTGTTGCATTGATCTTTGTTTCTTCTGTTAAAGAAAGTTTGTAAACAGCGTCAGCACCGTCTGTACCGAGACCTGGTAATGAATAGTCATTATTCAAGTTAGCGTAGTCAGGTGTTGATGTGAATGGGAATGAAGTAACTTCAATAGCGTTTTCCCATGTGTCACCTTCAGCAACAACTGGTGTTTCTGGATCTTCTGGTTGTTCAGGTTGTTCTGGTTCTTCAGGTTCAGTAGCGTTGCTGTAACCTAATTTAACGTTTGGTCTGTAGTAACCCATTGAACCGTTGTTTGCTGGATAGTTAGCGAAGCTTGCGTCATTGTCGCTGTTAACATACATGATAGAATTTTCGTCAGTTGGGACAGCATACCATTTTACAGCGCTATTGAATTGAGCAGAAGTTTTACCAACAGCGATAACTAAGTTTTTATTGCCGCTGAATTCGTATGGTGTATCTAAAACGAATGTTTCCCATTCTTCATCGCTTATAACGACATTGCTGCCTGAATAAACTAATGTAAGTTCGCTTTCTGGTGTCCAATCATCTGATGATCCGATTTGTGTTCTTGTAGTTTCACCGATATAGATGTAAACGTTTGTTAAAGTATAATCTGAAACACCTACAGAAGCGCAATTGTAAGCTATAGAATTGATTGTGAAAGCTTGATCGCCAATTTCGCTTAATGGATAGATTGTTTCAACCCATGAGTTGTAGTATGTATTTCTGAAAGGAGCAACTGAAGTTCCATATGTGCCGTTACCAACTACTAATTCGTTAGTTGCAGGTGTTTCTGGATCTTCTGGTTGTTCTGGTTGTTCTGGTTGTTCTGAATCTGATGCGCCAGCTAATACAACATCGTCGATAATAAGAGCTGTGGCGTTTGAACCATTGCAATTGAAGTGGCGGAAACCAACATAAACTGTTTGACCAGCGTATGAGCTGAGGTCTAATGTTTTTTCAGTGAAGTTTGTTGTAGCAATTAATGTTTCTTCCCAAACATTTGTGAATGTTTCATTGTCTGTTGAAACTACAACTGCATAGTGTTCGTTGCAGTAAGCAGCATCTGTTGGTCTTGCTTTCCAAGTCAAAACTGAATTTGCAGGGAGTTCATAAGCAGATGTTGTAACAATGATGTTGTCTGGATAAAGAGCTGAACCGATGTAAGTGTCAGAAGCGATACATGCAGAACCGCCTACGCCAGCGATGTTTGAAATATACCAGTTGTATGAGTCGCCATCTTGGTCAATAGCATTCCAACCTGTCATTGTACCATCGTTGAAATCATATGAGAAAACGATTGTGTTTTCTTCTGGTGTTTCTGGATCTTCTGGTGTTTCTGGATCTTCAGGTTGTTCAGGAGTTGTACCTTCGCCCATGATTAATTTGATGTTAGCACGTCTGTTGAGAGCGTAACCGTCGCCACCGAATTGGCTTAATCCGTTAGGATATAAAGCGCCTTCTGGGTTAGCGTCGCTGAATTCTAACAACAAGCTGTAAGGAACAGTTGTGTAAGCCCACTTCATGTTCATTGAAGTGCCGTTTGAGCTCTTAGAAACAATAACAGCGAGGTTGTTTTCACCGCTGTACTCAAAAGGATTGCTGAGTGTGAATGTTTCCCATGCTTCATCACCTAACGCTACATTAGTTCCTTCGTAAACTAATTCGAGGTCAGCTTCAGGTGTGAATGTGCCTTGTGTTAATTCTGTTTTGCTTACTTCTGCCATATAAACCTTGATGTCTGCTGAATAGTTGTAGTCAGTAGATGGGTTTACGCAGTTGAATGACAATGCTGTGATTGTTCCAGCTTGTCCGATTTCACTACTTGGATAAAGTGTTTCCATCCAAGAGTAATTGTAACAATTTCCGAACGGAACCATGTTAGCGCTTTCCGTTCCTGTACCAACGATAATCTCATCGGCACGCAATGCAAATGGTGCGAATAGTACCAAAAGCATCAAACTTGCTAAAAATTTTCTCATAAATGTTAATGATTAATTTATAAATAAAGTTAATTGAAAAATTAATTTCATAAAAACGACAATAATGACATCCGAAATGAATATCATATCGTTAAATTAAATAAATGTTATTTTCTCTATAATGCTTTGTCGTAAATGTCTAATCTATACCTAACTAATTAAAAATGAGTTCAATTTACACTAATATGCATTGCAGAAAAAAGTCGAACTCTTTATCATTTTCCTACAATTTTTCCTTAAATTTAAGTGAGCGCAAATTTAGAAAAAAAATTGATTTTTTTAAGTGAAAATAAGTTTTTTTTCAATGAAATTTTAGAGGGAATAGAGGGAATAGAGGGAAAGAGCTGAAACTTATCATGTAACATATAAAATAAATACACATTGATTCGTCTATAAAAATAAAAAAAGAGCCATAGATTTTCTATGACTCCTTTAGTTTTTTGAGATTCTGAATTTCTTAGATTCTGAATTTCAATATTAAAGTTTTCTACTAATCTCTTTAATTGTGTATCCTTCGATAATGTCTCCGACTTTAATGTCGTTGTATCCGTCGATGTTCAAACCGCATTCAAAACCGGCGCTGACTTCCTTGACGTCGTCTTTGTAACGTTTCAATGAACCCAATGAGCCTGTGTGTACTACGATGCCATCTCTGATGATACGTATCTTGGTTTGTCTGTTGACTTTGCCGTCGAGAACCATACAACCTGCGATGCGTCCGACCTTGCTGATGTTGAAGACTTCTCTGATTTCAATGTTACATGTAACAACTTCTTCGATTTCTGGAGCCAACATACCTTCGATAGCTGACTTGATTTCTTCGATAGCTGTATAGATGATAGAGTAGAGGCGAATATCGATTTCTTCTTTCTCAGCGAGACGTCTTGCTTGAAGTGTAGGACGTACGTTGAAACCGACAACGATAGCGTTTGATGCAGAAGCCAACAAGATGTCTGATTCGCTGATAGCACCGACTGACTTGTGGATAACGTTGACTTGTACCTCTTGTGTTGAGAGTTTCAACAATGAGTCTGCCAATGCTTCTGAAGAACCATCCACGTCAGCTTTAACGATGATGTTAAGTTCTTTGAAGTCGCCGATGGCGATACGTCTTCCGATTTCGTCCAAGGTGATGTGTTTTTGTGTACGCAAGCCTTGTTCTCTTTGTAATTGTTGACGACGGGTGACGATTGCCTTGACTTCTTTTTCGTCATCGAAAACACTGAAGTTGTCGCCAGCTTGAGGAGCTCCGTTGAGTCCTAACATCAATACTGGAGTTGATGGGCCAGCAGATTTGACAGCTTTGTTTTGTTCGTTGAACATAGCCTTGACCTTGCCGTATGTAGTTCCGGCGAGAACCATGTCACCGACTTTAAGAGTACCGTCTTGAACCATGATTTTAGCCACGTAACCGCGACCTTTGTCCAAAGCTGATTCGATGATAGTACCTTTAGCGGCTTTCTTAGGATTAGCTTTGAGGTCTAAAAATTCAGCTTCTAACAATACTTTGTCTAACAGTTTGTCAACGTTGAGGCCTTGTTTAGCGGATATCTCTTGTGACTGATATTTGCCGCCCCATTCTTCAACGAGGATATTCATCTGAGCCAACTCTTGATAAATCTTTTGTACGTTGGCTGTAGGTTTATCTATTTTATTTATTGCGAATACGATAGGTACGTTGGCAGCCTGAGCGTGGTTGATAGCTTCAACTGTCTGAGGCATAACGCTGTCGTCGGCAGCGATAACGATGATAGCGACGTCGGTGAGGCTGGCACCGCGGGCACGCATAGCTGTAAAGGCTTCGTGACCTGGAGTATCCAAGAATGAAATCTTCTTGCCTGATGTTGTTGTCACTTCGTAAGCACCGATGTGCTGTGTGATACCGCCGGCTTCGCCTGCTGCAACGTTAGCGTTACGGATGCTGTCCAAAAGTTTTGTCTTACCGTGGTCAACGTGACCCATAACTGTTACGATAGGAGCTCTTGGAATGAGGTCTTCTGGATTGTCTTCCTCGTCGTTACTTGCCAAAGCTTCCTGTACGTCGATGCTGATGAATTCAACTTTAAATCCGAATTCTTCTGCTACTAATGTAAGAATTTCAGCGTCGAGACGTTGGTTGATAGAAACAAAAACGCCCAAACTCATGCATGTTGAAATGACCTTTGTTACAGGAATATTCATCATGGTTGCCAATTCGTTTGCTGTAACGAACTCGGTAACTTTGAGGATTTTCTTTTCTTCCATTTCGTGGAGTCTTTCTTCCTCCATCTCATTGGCAATGTTATGACGTTTTTCACGACGGTGTTTTGAGGTCTTTGACTTGCCGAGTGGTGACAAGCGAGCCAAAGTTTCCTTGATTTGTTTTTGGATTTCTTCGTCGCTGAGTTCTACCTTTTCTTCTACAACAGGTTTGACTGGCTTCTTGAACTTATCGTTCTTGCGTTTTTCATTACGTTTGTCGTCGTTCGGTTTGCCGCCTTGTTTGTTGTTATCTTTATTCTTATTATTGGTGTTATTGCTATTGTTGCTGCCGTTATTCTTGTTGTTAGAATTGTCGTTGCCTGAGCTAGCGACATTGCCGTCAGCGCCAATGCGTTTACGTTTTTTCTTCTTGTCTTTGTTGAAGTTTTTGTTATCATCGCCAGATGATGCAACAGGTTGTTTAGCTTTAGGCTTACGTTCTGTTGGAAGTTCAATTTTGTCAAGAATTTTTGGTCCTTCCAACTTCTTCACTTGTGTAGGAATGAAGTTGACAGGTTTTTCTTCCTTAGGTTTGTTTTGAGCAACATTAGCGTTTTTGTTTTCTTGCTGTTGCACATTTTTAACCTCAGGTTTTGCAGCTTGAGGCTGTTGTGGTTTAACATTCTGTTTTTCCTGTGGTTTGTTTGCAGGTTTAGCAGAATTGTTGTTATTGTTTTTATTTTTGTTATCTTTTTTGTTGTCCTTAGATTTTTTGTCTTCCAATGGTATTTTTCCAACCACTGTTATTTGTATGCCGCCGTTATTTTTTTTGTCCGAATTGTTTTCTTTTACAGTTTCTGTTTTAACAGGCTCTGCTGTTGGTTTTGCTTCAGATTTAGGAGCTGTTACAGCTTCTTCTTTCACTTCAGCTTTAGCCTCTGCATTGACAGTTTCTTTTGAAGTTTCTTGTTTTACGACAAGTTCTTCATTCTTTGTTTCTTCTTTCTCAGCTTTAGGTTTTTCGACGATTTCAGGTTTTTCCTCAACTGTCTTTTCTTCAACTGATTTTTCTTCAACAACTTTTGTTTCAGCTTGAGGCTTAACATCTTTAATCTCAGGCTGATTTTGTTTTTTCTTTTCTGGTGCTTTTTCAGAAGAGTTTTTTGTTTTTTCTTCAGTGCGAGTTGGCATTTCGCTTTCTTCGTCAGCTTCGTTGTCATTTTTTATTGTTGATTCGATGCTGATGCTTACGCCTTTATAGCTGAAGTCGCCAAGTTGATCGGCGTTTTTCTTCACTTCTTTTTCGCCTTGATATTCTTTAACGAGAAGGGCATACATTTCACCGTTAAGTTTTGTGTTAGGCGATGAGTCTATTTTGTGGCCTTTCTTACCAAGGAATTCAACTATTGTGGACATTCCAATATTGAATTCTTTGGCGGCTTTTGATAATCTGATGTTATTCTTTAAATCTTCGGACATACAATTTTTTTTATGTTAATACTTATTAATTACTTATTGGTCATCGTCTTCGAATTCTGCTTTGAGAATGTCGATGATTTCAACTACTGTTTCGATTTCGAGGTCGGCGCGTGTTGCGATTTCATCAGCTGTGTAAGCCAATACTGCTTTAGCAGTGTCGCAGCCCATATTTCTGAGGCTGTCGATGATCCATTCGTCGATTTCGTCAGCAAATTCTTTGAGGTCAACGTCGTCTTCCATTTCAGCTTCTTCTGTATTGCGATAGACGTCGATTTCGTAGCCTGTAAGTTTTCCTGCCAATTTGATGTTGTAGCCGCCTTTGCCGATAGCGAGGCTGACTTGGTCGTTTTCCATATAAACTTCAGCGAGTTTCTTGGCTTCATCGATGATGATAGAAGAAATCTTGGCTGGGCTCAATGCTCTTGTGATGAAGAGGTCGGCTTTTGTTGTATAGTTGATAACGTCGATGTTCTCGTTGCGGAGTTCTCTCACTATACCGTGGATACGTGAGCCTTTCATACCGACGCAAGCTCCAACAGGGTCGATGCGTTCGTCGTATGATTCAACAGCTATTTTTGCTCTTTGACCAGGTTCTCTAACTATTTTACGGATTGTAATCAAACCATCATAAACTTCAGGAACTTCCATTTCGAACAAACGTTGCAAGAAAATTTCTGATGTTCTTGATAAAGTAATGACAGGTGAGCCGTTTTTGTTTTCAACGCTCTTGACGATAGCTTTGATGGTGTCACCTTTCTTATATAAGTCTGATGGAATTTGTTCAATTTTAGGAAGTACTAACTCGATGCCGTCTTCGTCAACGATTAAAATTTCCTTGCGCCATACTTGATAAACTTCGGCTGTGATGATTTCGCCGACTTTATCTTTATATTTCAAGAAGATGTTCTCTTTTTCAAATTCCATTACTTTTGTCTGGAGGTTTTGACGGATAGCCAAAATTTCTCTTCTGCCGAAGTCTTTGATGTCAACAACTTCTGAAACTTCTTCTCCAACTTCGAAGTCTGGTTCTATTTTGATAGCATCTGAATATGATATTTCGCTGAGTGGATCTTCCACTTCGCCATCTTCAACTACTATGCGGTTGTGGTACACTTCAAGAACACCTTTATCAATATTGACAATGATGTTGAAATATTCATCGCTGCCGTATTTTTTTGCGAGCATTGCCTTAAACACATCCTCAATGATGTGCATCATTGCTTCACGGTCGATATTTTTGAATTCTTTAAATTCAGAAAAGGTGTCGATTAAGTTTAATATTTCCATAAAATTTGAAACTTAAAAGTTAATGTATGGTTTAATTTCTTTAATATCTTTGAAAAATAATTCGCTCGAGTCTGTGTAAACTGTTTTCTTCAATCTTCCTAATTTTTTCATCACAGCTTCTTGAACGTTGATTTGGTCTTCGGTGAATGATAAAAGTTTGTAAACTTTCTTTATGCCTTCGAAAGTTGTTATCTCGATTTCTTTCTCGATATATTTGTTCAACTGACGATGTTTTAACAATGGATAGTCAATTCCGGCAGAGGAGACGCTGAGTTCGTAGTCTTCAACTTCTCTGTCGAGACGACCTTCGATAAAACGACTTAATTCGACGCAGTGGTCAATTGTTACTGAACTGTCGGCGTCGATATAAACTGATATGACATTGCTTTTTGAAACTGTTAAGTCAACGACAAAACGGTCTGTGTTTTCCAATGCCTCTGATGCTAATTCGATTATTTGTTCCTTTGTTATCATTTCTTTATGGCAATAAAAAAACCTGTTACATTCCGTAGCAGGTCTTCAATTTATAACTTTGTTGTCGAACAAGGATTCGAACCTTGACAGGCAGAACCAAAATCTGCAGTGCTACCATTACACCATTCGACAATCATTATTTCGTATCTTGAATGTGAGTGCAAAGATATAACATTTTTTAATACGCGCAACAAAAAA